>CAZFSO010000087.1:0-9548 GCA_964522095.1 uncultured Phycisphaeraceae bacterium
GCCATGAAGAAGATCAGGATCACCAGCGTCACGTCGACCATGGGCGTCATGTTCGGCACGCCCAGGCCCGGGGCGCGGTCCAGCACGCTGCGCCGTTGGAACGCCGGCCGCGTCACCCCCCCACCCCCACGCCGCCGCCGCCGGAGCGCTCGGTGACCAGTTCCACCTCGCGCACGCCGGCCTGGCGTGCGGCGTCCAGCGCCGGGCGGACCAGGGCGTACGGCGCGCCGCGGTCGGCCCGGACCTCGACGCGCGCGCCGGGGTCACGCCGCAGACGCCCGGCCAGTTCACCGGGGAGGCGGGCCGCGTCGATGGCCTGCCCGTCGAGCAGCAGCGCGCCGTCGTCGCGGACGCCCAGCACCACCGGGCCGGCGTCGCTCGGTCGCGATGCGCCGCCCCGGTCGGTATCGGGCAGGTCGATGCCGGCGGCCCGGTTCATCGCCAGTTGGCCGACCATCAGGTAGAACACGATCAGGCACATGACCACGTCGATCATCGGCACCACGTTGACGCGTACGCCGCCCGGAGCCCGGTCGAGCACGCTCCGCCGGTTCACCGCGCCGCCTCCGCCAGGCGCTCGACCAGTTCGGACGCCTCGGCCATGGCCTTGTTGCACAGCCGGTCCAGGCGGGCGCGGAACAGGCTGGCGGCCAGCACGCAGGGGATCGCCAGCAGCAGGCCCAGCAGCGTGTGGAACAGCGCCTTGGAGATGCCAAGCGACAGGTCCGTCGGGCCGGCGCTGCCGCCGGTCTCGCCCAGCGTGACGAACGCGAGGATCATGCCCCAGACCGTGCCCGCCAGGCCCACCAAAGGCCCGAGTTCGCCGATGGTTCGCAGGACCTCGACCGGGCGGGTCCAGCGCCCGCAGGCGTTGGACGCGGCGATCTCCGCCGCCTCGCGCATCGCGTCGCGCCCCTGGGCCCGGGCCTTCCACGCGGCCCGCAGGGCCGAGGCGACGATGCCGTCGTCGGACCCGAGGGCCTTGTCGAGGCGGTCCGGCTCGTTCTTGTCCAGGAGGTCGCGTGCCTTGCGCCCGGGCGCCTCGGGCGCGACCAGCGCGCCCCGGGTGTCCATGGCGAGTCGGACGATGAGCGTGACGGCGACGAACGAGCCGAGCACCAGCGTGACGGTGAACAGGTCGAAGCTCTCGCGGAAGAGCCACAGCACGCCGCCGGTGGGCTCGCCCTGGGCGAGTGTCATGGGCATGGCTGAGGATAAGCCCGCTCAGGCCGCCAGCGTGGACGCCTGGTCGCTCATGAAGGCCCGGGCCATGACGCCGATGCGCCGGGTGTCGTCGAGGTCGCGCCGGGCCCGGCCCCGCACCGCGTCGAACCGCGGCGCGCACGCCAGGTACGCGTCGACCACCGCGGGGTCGAAGTGCGTGCCCCGCAGCGACCCGATCAGGTCGTGCGCCTCGGCGTGGGTCATGGCCCGCTTGTAGACCCGCTCGCTGGTGACGGCGTCGTAGAAGTCGGCCATCGCGACGATCCGGGCCGCCAGCGAGATGCCCTCGCCCGCCAGGCCGAACGGGTAGCCCCCGCCGTCCCAGCGCTCGTGGTGCTGCAGGGCGATCTGGGCGCCCATGTCGATGAAGGGGTCGGCGCCGAACTTCTGGCGGATGGCGATCAGCGTGTCGGCCCCGATCAGGGTGTGCCGCTCCATCTCGCGGCGCTCCTCCGGGGTCAGGGGTCCGGGCTTGAGCAGGATGCGGTCCGGGATGCCGACCTTGCCGATGTCGTGCAGCGAACTGGCCAGGGTCAGGCGCTCGATCCACGCCTGGTCGATGCACGGGTTGGTCGCGGCCAGTTGGCGGGCGAGCATCCGGGCGTACAGGCCGATGCGCTCCAGGTGCGAGCCGGTGTCGGTGTCGCGGTAATCGGCCAGTTTCGCCAGCCCGAAGATCAGGGCGTTGCGCTTGGTCAAGCCCTCGCGGACCTGCCGGTCGATCTCGGCCTGCAGGTCGGCGTTGGCCCGCTCGACGCTGTCCCGGTAGCGGCGAGAGGCCATGACCAGCACCGCCGCGGTCAGCAGGAACACGCCCAGGGCGACCGACAGGCGGAAGACCAGCATCCGGTCGGCCCACGCGGGGTCCAGGGCGGTGCTGCGCAGCCAGTAGTCGGCCAGCAACTCGCCCCCCAGCAGCACCGCCGCCTGGGCGAGCAGCACGCCGACGAAGAGCGCCCCCCGGGAGCGGGGGCGGAAGGCCCAGTCCATCCGGGGCGGGCGCCCGGCGGTCGGCTTCTGTCTCGTCTTGGATGTGTCCGGGCTCACGAACCCCCGATCGGCGACCCGGCGGGGCGACCCAACGCTGTCCACCGGTCCGGGCGAAATCCCGCTCGGACCGGTCGATCTGTGCGGGATCAACGCCCGATCACGGGCCGAGCAGTCGGGCGCAGGCGTCCATCGCCGCCGGGATCGAGGCGTAGGCCTCGGCGTAGTCCGGCCGGCCCCCGGGCTCGTCGGGCACGAGGACCGAGAACTCGCCCCGCAGGCCGGGGTGCACCGGGATGTTGCGGCTGTCGCTCTCGGCCAGCAGGCGCTCGAGATCCGCGGACACCAGGAAGGCCGCCAGAGCCCGCGCGTGGTCGGGGTTCGGCCCGTTTCGGACGATCGCCACGGTGTTGGGGATGGTGGTCGGGCCGGCGCTGGGCCAGCGGTCGTGGTCCCGCACGGACTCGTAGACCATACCGATCGGCCAGTTGTTGGCCTGGGCGACCCACACGTCGTCGGTGTCGGTCAGGCAGACGTCGATCTCGCCCTCGTAGATGGCGCGGATGACGCGGGCGTTGCCGTCATAAACGCGCACGCCGTTGGCCTTCATGGCCTCCAGCCACGCCTCGAAGGCCTCGGCTCCCCACCGGGCGTGCAGCAGGCCCATGTGCCCCCGGGTGGTGCCGAACTGGGGCTGGGCGATGCCGACCCGGCCGCGCCACTCGGGCTCGGTCAGTTCGGCCAGCGTGGTGGGCGGCTCGGGCACGCGGTCGGTCGAGTGCGCGATGACCCGGCCGCGCTCGGCCATGCCCAGCCAGGTTTGTTCCGGCCCGACGAGTTCCGCCGGCCAGGCGTCGGACGCGAGCCCGTCCATCCCGCCCGGTTCGAGCACGCCCTGCTCATCGAGGTGGATCGTCCCGATCGGCTCGGAGGACCACCACACGTCGCAGCGCGGGTCGTCGCGCTCGGCGACGAGCCGGAGCATCAGCCCGGTGGTCTTGGTCGCCTCGGTGTCGCCGACGAGTTGGACCCGGACGCCGGTGTCGGCCTCGAAGCGTTCAAGGATCGGGCGCAGGAACATGTCGTCGGCGCTGGTGTAGAGAACCACCGTGCCCCCGGACCCGTCCGGGCCGGAGGAGGAGTCCGCGCAGCCCGCCAGCCCGAGGGCGGCCGCGCAGGCCGTCGCGATCATCGTGTGCTTCATCCCGTCAGTTCCCCGCGTCGGCGCCCTGCTCGGCCGGGGCGGTCGGCTCTCCGGATTCGTTCTGCGCGGCCCGCTTGAGGCGCCCGAAGTACGCCTTGACCGCTTCCTCGTGCTCGCGCGGGACGCGCCGGGTCTCGATGGCCTCGGCGGCGGCGGCTTCGGCGCTGCCCACGGCGTCCGAGAACGCCGCCTTGGACTCCCCACGGATCTGCGAGCCGTAGACGAGCGTCGAGGCGATCACCGGGCCCTCGCCGGTGGTGGCGACGTTGGCCTTCTCGTTCTTGAGCATGAAGTCGGCGGGCGCCTCCTCGGGCCCGGCGCCCATGCCCTGCCCCCGCCGGCCGGAACCCTGCCCCTGGGTCATGCTCCCTTGGGCGCCGAACTGCCCGGCGGGACCCCACTGCGAGCCGCTGCCGGATGCCATGCCGCTGCCGCCCTCGCACATGGAGGCCATCTGGCCCTGGCACTCGCCCATGGCCTGCTCGAGGGACGCCATCTCGGCCTGCATGCGTTCCAGGTCGGACAGTTGCCCGCCCATGCCGTCGAGGCCCTCGCCCATCTGCGACTCGGCGCCCGCCTGCATGCCCTGGGCCATCTGTCCCATGGCCTGCGACATGGCCGCGGCCGCGTCGCCGGCCCGCTGCTGGGCCTGGGCCTGCTGCTTGAGCCGGTCGATCTGCTGCTGGTCCAGGCCCTGCTCCTTGAGCGCCTGCTCCATGGCGGACGGGTCGGACGCGAGTTGCTTGGCCTGCTGCTCGCTCATGCCGGCGGCCTGCAACTGCTCTTCCAGTTGCTGGCGGTTCTCGGCCATCTGAGCCAGCGCGTCGGCCATCTGCTCGGCCTGCCTTGCGAGTTGCGCCTTCTCCTCCTCGCTCAGGTCGCCCTTCTTGATCTGCTCGGCGATCCGCTCGAGTTGCTTCTTGGCCTCGGCGAAGTCGCCGCGCGCCATCGCTCGGCTCATCTCCGCGGCCGGGCCGGGCTCGGGCGTTTCGAGCCGCTTCATCGCGTCGCGGATGGCGTCGAAGGTCATGCCCTCCTCGCCGGAGCGCTTCTCCTCCAGCCGGTCGGAGAGTTCGGTGAGTTGCTTGATGGCCGCCCGCTGCATCTCCTCCGGGCTGATGCGCTCGGCCTGTGTCGGGTTGAACAGGTCGTCGGCCTCGTCGCCGGGGCGCTCGATCTCCACGCCGGCCTGCGAGAGGATCTCGTCGATGCGCTGCTGGGCCTCGTCCAGGCGGCTGGCGACCTCCTGCACCTGGCGCTGCTCGGCCTCGGCCGCCTGCTGCCTGGCCAGGAGGCCTGTCAGATCACGGGTGGGCAGCCACCACACCGCCAGCAGTGCGGCGCAGGCCGCCACGGGCCACCAGGAGTTGCCCGGCGCCTCGATCGGGGCGGCGTCGCGCACGACGACCCGCCGAGCCTTGCTCCGGGCGTCCTCGACCACCGCGGCCGACCACGCTCCGGCGTCGCGCTCGACGAAGAGAGCCGTGGAGAGCGACTCGCGCAGGCCGGCCCGCTCGTCGATGGTCCGGGCGACCTCGATCTCGCGCGGGCGGCGCACCCACGCGACCACCAGCCCGGCCAGCACCGCGCCGGCCGCCAGCGACGGCAGCACGACCGACCAGTCCACCGCCACCACCGGGGCGACCTTCTGCACGCCCCGCAGGACGACCGCCAGGCCCGCGGCCACGGTCAGCAGGACCACCGACCAGCGGATCCAGCCCGCCACGAGCATCCGACGACCGGCCCGCGCGATGACTTCCCGGATGGGGTCCATTGATCGTCTCCTTGAAGCCCCCGCCCCGTCGCCCGGGGACTGGACGGAGGCTCGCGTCGCGGCCAACCGCGCTGACCCCCCGATTATTCAAACCGGGGGGAGGGCGGCGCAGGGGCCGGCCCGTCGGACATCGTACCGGACCGGGCCTGGGGGGGTTGCCGGGTCTGGGACGGGCCCGGCGGTCAGCCCTCGGCGTCGTCGGCGCCGGCCGCGGCGTCTTCGGCGTCGATGAGTTCCACCGCCTTGTCCAGCAGACGCCCCAGGGGGACCGGCTTGATCATGTACGCGTCCACGCCCAGCGACTCGCCGTAGGCCTGGTGACGCTTGCCCTCGTTGGCGGTGACCATGATGACCAGGGGCGAGTCCTCGTGGCCCTTGATCTTCTCCAGGGCCATGAAGCCGGACCGCTTGGGCAGCATCATGTCCAGGACGACCAGGTCGGGCGGGTCCTCGTGGCAGATGCGGACCGCCTCGTCGCCGTCGGCGGCGGTCAGGGTCAGGGCGCCCTCGGACAGGAACGCGGCCTCGATGGACTCGAGGATGTCGCGGTCGTCGTCGACGATGAGCACGCGGACGTCCTGGAGGCGGTTGGCGTTGGGCATGGGGGCTCCTGTGGGTGACGACGGCCGTGCGGCCGCTGAGCATACCGGCTCGGTGAGTCGTGCCGCCGTTGGACCCGGCTCGGCGAGCCGGACCACCTGGCTTGAAGAACCCGGCTCGGCGAGCCGGGCCACCGGGCCACCGGTCAGGGCATCTGGGTCACGCCGAGTTCGGCGAGCATCGCCCGGTCGCGGTCGGACCGCTCGACCAGGGACGCCAACTCCCCCTCGCTCATCCAGGGCAGGCTCCGCAGTTTGTCCTTGAGCGACTCGGGGAAGGGCTTGTTGAGGCGTTCGTGCCTCGGGCGGCTCTTCCAGATTCGGTGCATCCACAGGTACTGTTCCGGCGCGGCCCGCACAAGTTGCTCGAGCCCCCGCCGGTACCGCGCGGTGATGTAGAACATCGGGTCCTCGTGCCCGGCCCAGTCCGGAGGCCCGAACACGTCCTGCAACTCGATGCGGTAGCGCACCGCCCCCTGCCCGTCGGGACGGGGCGGCAGACGCCGGGCCTGCCCGACGATCACCGTCGCGTCGTGCTGGGCCGCCAGCAGCGCGATCGACTTGTAACTCGACGCCAGGCGTCCGAAGTACGGCACGTGCAGCCCCCGGTCGCCGGCGTTCTGGTCGGCCACGAAGCCGGCCGACTCGCCCTGCTGCATCAGGCGGGGGAGCTGGTGCATCGCGCCGAACTTGTCGAGCAGGAACAGGCCCCGGCGCGACCGGGTCTGGCGCACCCAGTTGTCCGCCGGCTTGAGGTCCAGAGGGCGGTACAGGGCGTGCATGCGGTAGCCCAGCATCGCCATGGTGTAGCCGAGGATCTCCCAGTTGCCGCAGTGCCCGGTGATGAGCACCGTCGGGCCCTCGGACATCAGGGGGCGCATGGCGCCCCGGATGTCGCCGAGTTCGACGGTCTCGGTCCAGGCGTCCTCGGTGATCAGGCGCGGGGCGATGGCCAGTTCGACGCCGAGCATGGCCAGGTGCTCGTAGGACCGGAAGACCAGGTCGCGGCGCTCGGACGCGCCCAGGTGGGGCATGGCGACCGTCAGGCGCTCGTCGGCGCGCTCGACGCGCCCGCGGTTGGCGGGCAGGCCGGCGAACCAGCGCCCGACCCGCCGGGCGGCGCGCAGGGACGCCGCGGGCGGCGCGAGGTTGGCCGGCGAGATGGCGGTGCGCAGGGCCGCGTAGAGCAGCGGGTCGAGCAGGCGCTGCGCGGGCGCGCGTGGACGCACGGATCGCGAGTCACCCATCGGCCCCTCCTTGGACGGCGCGACGGGTCAGTTGGGGAAGTCGCCGATCAGGGTCTGCAGGCGGTTGGCGTTGAGCAGGGGGACCGAGGTCGCCTCGGCGCTGGCCATCAACTCGTTGTACCGCTGGATCTCGCGCTGCAGGCGGTTGTACTCGTTGATCACCGCGATGGGCGCGCCCGGGCCGGGCTCGGGCGGCAGCACCGGGCGGGCGCCCAGCACCACGAAGTCCAGGTCGCCGGTGACCTCGTCGACCACCGTGCCGCCCCACCGCTCGATCAGGGCCGCCAACTCGTTGCGCTCGTAGCGGGTCTCGCGCCCGTCGCCGTTGATGTCGAACAGCCCGTCAACGACGAACTTGTAGGTCTTGTTGGGGTCGTACACCGCGTTGGCGATCACGTCGCCGCGGATGATCGGGTTGCCCTCCGACGCCGAGACGACCCGGGCGCGGCTGAAGCCCTGCTCGACGCGCACGACCTCGACCACCGCCTTGCCCTGGGGGTACTCGCCGGTCTCCTCGTCCACCCGGATGTCCGTCGGGCTGGAGTAGACGGCGAAGGTCATGCCCACCACGACCTTGTTGCCCCGGCCGATGTTGAGCACCACCTCGTTGGCCGGCCGGTCGACCGCGTCGACGCGCCCGTCGACCAGGGCCGCCTCGTCCAGCGGCATGACGCGGTTGTCGCCCCCGGCGGCCCGGGCGCGGATCAACTGGTCCTGCAGCACGCGGTTCTCCTGCACGAGTTGATCGATGCGGTTCTGCTGCTCGGTGATGCGCCCGGCGTAGCGCGACTCGATCTGCTCGGTCTCGCGGGCGAAGCGCGACTCGATCTGGCCGAAGCGGTCGCGGGTCAGGTCGAGTTGGGACATGATGTCCGTGACGTTGCCCTGCAACTCCCCGCCGCGGGCGCTGAAGGCCGCCTCGATCTCGGCGATGCGCTGGGCCTCGGCCTCGGCCTCGGCCTGGGCGGCGCGGCGCTCGTTCTCGGCCACCTCGACGCGCTGGGTGAGTTGGGCGATGCGGGCGTCCTGGGACGCGATCAGTTCCAGCAGCGACTGGGCCTCGGCCCCCTCCACGCCGCCGATGCTCTCGCGCACGCTGGCCATGGGGGTCTGCTGGTTGCCGGTGATGGCCTGGAGCAGCTCGGCCCGGGTCAGCATCAGGTGCTCGACCACCGAGCGGTTCTCCCCCCGGGCCGCGTCGATGACGCTGCGGACCGAGGCGTGCTCGCGCTGGGCGTCGGAGACGAACTGCGAGTAGTCCGAGCGGGCCTGGTTGAGGTCCTGCCGGGCGCGCTGGGCGTTGCCGTAGAAGATCATCGTCGTCACGAACAGGGCCACCGTCAGCAGGCCCAGGATGGTGATGGTGACGGCGACGCCGACGCTGGCTCCGGTGCGGGCTGCCATGTTCAGTCACGCTCCATGAAGAAAAAAGGAAAGAGGCCGGGAGATCCCCGCGCAACGCCCACACAGGGGACGCACTGTTCGCACGGACCCGGACGGCGGTTCGCGACCGGCGGACAATCCGCGCGGCCGACCGACACCCGGGGCCGGACCTCCGTGCCCGGCGCCCGCCCGGAGCCGAAGGGCTCCGGACGGGGTGGGGGAAGTGTCTGGCCAACAGGCCCCCGCGTCAACCCGGGGTGACTTTCGGCCCGGCCGGGGTCTATGTTCCCCCGATCTCGACCAGCCACCCCGGCCGAACGCCCCAGAGCGTCGCCGACACAGGAGCCTGCCCATGCGCCGCATTTCCCACGCCGCCGCCGTCTGCCTGCTCGCCGCCACAGCCCTGCCGGCCGCCGCCGGGCCGGGGGCCCACGAGTACCGCCTCGACGACGGCGCGGGCAACTTCCTCATCGGGCCCAGCCAGTTCGACGCCAACATGACCTGGCTCAACACCTTCCAGGCCGAGCCCGGGCACGAGCGCATCGTGCGGGTCCGCGTCGCGTTCGGGGACATCTTCGACAACGACGGCGTGCCGGGCTCGGACCTGGTGACGGTGGCCGTGCTGGACGACCCCAACAACGACGCCGACCCGACCGATGCCGTGCTGCTGTCCACCGGGACCGGCCGGTGGTCCGACGCGGGCCTGAACGTGTTCCTGGATTTCGACCTGGACGAGCCGGCCACGGTGTCGGGGGTGTTCTTCGTCGCCGTGATGATGGACGTGCGCGAGCGGGCCAACCCCGCCCGCATGGACCCCCAGGGCGAGGGGGCGGGCTCCCTGAGTTGGATGTTCTTCAACCCCGCGCCGAACCTGGAGGACCTCGGCTCGTCGCCCTACATCCTGCGGATGAGCGATTCGCCCTTCCTGGGCGCGTGGATGGTCCGGGCCGAGGGCGTGGCCCCGTGCACGGCCGACCTGAACGGCGACGGCCAGGCCGACCTGTTCGACCTGCTGGCCTTCCTGGACCACTACGACGCCCAGGACCCCGAGGCCGATCTGGCGGCCCCCTTCGGCACGGTGGACCTGTTCGACCTGCTGGCCTTCCTGGACGCGTACGGCGCGGGCTGCC
>CAZFSO010000088.1:0-9499 GCA_964522095.1 uncultured Phycisphaeraceae bacterium
GCACGTTCATGACCGGCGGGCGGTCCGGGGCGCGGCGCGGCGGGGGCGTGGGGGCGCGCACGACGCGGCGCGGCTCGTCGCCGTCCTGACCGGGGCGCGGGGGCTGGCCGGGGTCCTTGCGCGGGGGGGCGTCCCCTGGGCGCTCGGGCGGGCGGGCGTTGAGCCCGGCGGGGACGCGCATGGGCTGGCGCGCCGCCTGGCCCGGCCGGTCGGCCTCGGGGGCCTTGGGGCTGTCGGAGTCCGCGGCCGCGGGCGCGGCGGGGGCGGGCGACGCCGGCGTCGCGACGGCCCGGGCGGCCCGCATCGGAGCGGCCTTGGCCGGCTGGGCGGGCGCCGGGGCCTGCGGGGTCGCCGGTGGGGGGGCGGTCTCGGTCGCCGGCTCGTCGGCCACCAGGGTGGTGGTGTCGGCGCCGTCCTCGTCGTCGGGCGACTCGGCGCCGGCGCGTCGGGCCTTGCGGGGCTTCTCCTCGCGGACGGCGTCGAGGTCGACCCGGTCGGTCTGCTCGACCGCGGTGCCCGAGGGCTCGCCGGCCGCGAACCACTCGCGGATGGTCTGCTCCAGGCCGACCGAGACGGTCGACATGTGGTTCTTGATCACCTCGGGGGGGATGCCTTCCGCGTGGCACTTGTCCACGATGGCCTTGGACTTGACGCCCAGTTCCTTGGCGATCTCGAAAACGCGTGTGCTAGCCAAATCGTCCTCCGGGTTCTTGCCCCGTGTCTTCCGTCGGTTCGCGCCCGTGCGGGCGGCATGTGCTGTCGGCGATCAGCCGCCGAGGATCTCGTCGGCCCGCGCCTCGGAGTCGTCGTCGGTCGGCTCGGATGCCCCCAGGATGGCGGCTGCCGCGGCGTCGGGGTCCGCGGGCCCGTCGCCCCGGGCGGCGCCCGCCAGGATGGCGGCGGCGGCCGCCTGCTCCTCGGCCCGGCGACGCTCGGCCTCTTCCTTCTCGCGCTGCTGGATCTCTTCGACTTCCTTGGCCCTGACCGCCGCGACGGCAACGACCCGCTCGGCCAGTTCCTGCTCGATCTCCATCTCCTCGGCCAGCACCTCGGCGCCGATCTCCTCGACGTCGAAGACCGACACCACGCCCAGGGCGGCCAGGCGGTCGACCATCTGGTCGGTGATGCCCTCGACGCTGGTGAGCGTCTGGGAGAGGATCTCCAGGCCCTTGTTGAACTCCTCGGGGGTGAGGATGTCCACGTCCCAGCCGGTCAGGCGGGCGGCCAGGCGGACGTTCTGCCCGCGCTTGCCGATCGCCAGGCTGAGCTGGTCGTCGCGGACGACCACGGTGGCGCGTCCGAGCTCGAAGCACAGCGAGATCTCCTCGACCTCGGCGGGCTTGAGCGCGTTGGCGATGAGGATCTGGCTCGACTCGTTCCAGCGGACGATGTCGATCTTCTCGCCGTTGAGTTCGTCGACGATGGTCTTGATGCGCGCCCCGCGGACGCCGACGCACGCGCCGACCGCGTCGACCTTCGAGTCGATCGACGAGACGGCCATCTTGGTGCGGTAGCCGGCCTCGCGGGCCATGGCCTTGATCTCGATGGTCCGCTCGGCGACCTCGGGCACCTCGACCTCGAAGAGCCTGCGGATGAAGTCGGGGTGGGCCCGGCTCAGGTAGATCTTGGCCTGGTTGCCCATGTCCTTGACGTCGAGGATCATCGCGCGGACGCGGTCGCCCGGGGCGAACTGCTCGCCGGGGATCTGCTCGCTGCGGAGCATGACGCACTCGGCGCGGTCGACCTGCACGATCAGGGCGCCGTGGTCGTAGCGCTGGGCCACGCCGTTGACGATGGTGCCGACGCGCTCGCCGTACTCGTCGATGAGCGACTGGCGCTCGTCGTCGCGGAATCGCTGGATCATGACCTGCTTGAAGGTCTGGGCGGCGATGCGTCCCAGATCCTCGGGGCGCAGTTCGAGCGGCTCGCCGTAGCGGAAAATCGAGATCTCGCCGGTCAGGGGGTCGACGGTGCACTGGAACTCCTCGGCGTCGAGGGTCCCGAAGAACTTGCGGCACGCCGTGACCATCGCCTGCTCGAGATCGGAGATCAGCAACTGCCGATCGATGCTCCGGTCACGCGCGATCGAGTCGAGGATCCGCATCATCTCTTGAGTGTTCACCGTGTCGCTCCCGCTTTGTCGCCCCGGCCCGGGGCACTGAATGTCTGGTTGTCCCGAAGATCCGCGTGGCGGACCAAAAAACACGAAACCGCGGATCGTCCTCGACCGCGGCTCCACGAAGGGCCAACCCCGGGGCGCACGCCCCGCGCTTGCCCGGGTCTGGATGGACGGACGCTCACCGCATCGCCATCACCCGGGTCAAGGGGCGCTCGACATGCATCGAGCACCGATCAGCCAGCATCGCGGAGGACCTTGGTCACACCGAACGCTCCCAGCGGCCGGACATCGGCCGCACAATGGATCAATCCTAGATATGACACACCGGTCAGATCAACCCGCGTCAGGAGCCGCGAGCGGGTTGTCCGCCCCGGGCACGGTCCCGGACCGGTCCGATCGGCCGCCCCGCGGCAGGGGCCCCAGGATCCGCACCGCCCGGTTGCCCCGGTGCTGGCCGACCTGGGCGCGGTACTTCCGCTCGCCCTCCACCAGCACGACCGCCGGCGATTCGCAGGGCTGGGTCGTCACGATCACGTCCCCCGGGGCCATCAGGGCCAGGTCCTGCAGGGTGATCGTCGTCTCCGCCAGCAGCGCCGACACGCCCACCGTGGCCTGGTCGAGGTTCCGGGAGATCCGCTGCTCGCTGGTCTTGGCGTGCTCATTGCGCGAGACGGCGAACCAGCTCTGGCTGCTGATCTTTTCCATCACCGGCTCGATCACGTTGTACGGGATGCACAGGTTCATCGTGCCCGCCCGGGAGCCCATCCGCACCTCCAGCCCGATCACCATCACCACCTCGTTCGGGGGGACGATCTGGACCAGTTGCGGGTTGGATTCCTGAGCGACCACCGAGAACTTGAGTTTCGCGACCGACTCCCACGCCTCGCCCAGGGCCACCAGACCCCGGTTGATCACGTTCGAGATCAGGCGCTGCTCGATGGGCGTCATGGGGCGCTGGGGGATGAACAGGTCCTGGTTGGTTCCCCCCAGGAGCCGGTCGATGATCGGGTAGATGATCAGCGGCGAGATCTCCATGCACATCTGCCCGTCGAGTTCGTCCGCCTGG
The DNA here is from genome assembly GCA_964522095.1 of uncultured Phycisphaeraceae bacterium. GTDB lineage: Bacteria > Planctomycetota > Phycisphaerae > Phycisphaerales > UBA1924 > UBA6054. Next base: position 3,186 of record CAZFSO010000088.1, read on the forward strand.
ACGAGGTTGAAACTGGTCGGGTTGGGCAGGGCGCCGATGAACTCGCCGTAGGTCATCTGCTCGCAGGTGGCCACGCGGACCTCGACGATGGTCCGCATGAACCCGGAGAGCGAGGCGCCGAAGTTGCGGGCGAAGGCCTCGTGGAGGGTCTCCAGGGCCATCATCTGGTCCTTGGAGACGCGCTCGGGGCGCTTGAAGTCGTACGCGCGCACGTCGGCCGCGGACGGGTTGCGCCGGTGGCGGCTGAAGATCTGGGTGGAGACCTCCTCCTCCTGGATCTCCCCGGCGTCCACCGCCGCGAGCAGGGCGTCGACCTCGTTCTGGTCAAGCATGCCCACCTCGCACGGTCCAAGACCTCCGGCCCGTTCCGGGCGCACCAACGACCCGCGCCAGTCCGAGGCGCTCATGCCCTCCATCGGTCGGCCCGGGCGGTTTTCTTCAAGTGGGGGCGGGGGGCGCGGAGTCAGTCGTTCAGCCAGCGTTCCGCGCCGGCTCGGTCCGCGGCGTCGTCGGCCAGCGCCCACAGGAACCCGTCGTGGTTGGCGTGCGCCACCCGGCCGCCGCGGTCGCCGGCCAGGGTGATGCCCCAGCCGAAGTTCATGGCCAGGTAGGCGTAACCGACCAGATCGTCGTGCTGGCGCGGGTCGGCCGGGTCGGCCAGCAGGCCGGGGTGCGTCTCGTGCGTGCCCGCGTCGGGCCACCGTGCGCGGAGCGCCCGTTCCAGCGGCAGGTGCTCCGACGAGTCCCAGATGCCGTACTCGCGCACCCACAGCAGGACCTCGCTCGCCCGTTCCGCGACGCCCGCGCCCTCGATGACCCACCGCAGGGCGGCCTTGGCGAAGAACAGCACGTGGCCCGCCGGCAGGTTTTCGTAGGACCTGGGCCGGGCGATCGCCCCGGGAACCGAGCGGCAAAAGCCGGGATCGGTTGTCGGCAGGCTGGTCGCCATCCAGGCCGCGGCCTCGGTCGCGTCGATGCACTTCATGCGGTCGGGTCCTCCCTCGCTTCAAGCGTGCGGACGGCCGAACGGTCACGCGGGTTGCGAGAATGGCTCGTGCCCGAACGACCGGCCCGGGCCGGGCACGGCACGGGCTGGAACAATCGTCGGTTCGTGACCGTTCCGGCCCACACGGAGGCGCCCTTCATGATCCCTGCCCGTCTGTTTCCTCGCCTCGCCGCGATCGCGGTCGCCGCGTGCCTGTCGCCCGCCCTTGCCCAGCCGGCCGCTTTCGGAGGCGGCGACCCGAGCGCCGGCGACGACCCGGTGCGAGTCCGGGTCGAATCGTCCACGCAGGCCGCCCGGCCGGGCGACCAGGTGGTGCTGGCGGTGGTGTTCGACCACGACGAGGGCTGGCACGTGAATCTGAACGAGCCGGTGGTGCCGTCCGAGATGGCGGGCTTCGCCCCGGTCCCGACGGCCATCGCGCCGACGGAACACCCGGCGCTGCGGTTCGGGCGCATCCAGTGGCCCGAGGCCTACGCGGCCCAGGTGGACTTCATGTTCACCGGCACGCCGACCGAGTTCCTGGTCTACGCGGGCGAGGCGGTCGCCTACGTCCCGGTGCGCGTGGCGGACGACGCCGAGCCCGGCGAGCACCGGATCGACCTGCGCGTGACGTTCCAGGCGTGCGACGACGCGATCTGCCTGCCGCCGAAGACGGTCGAGCGGTCCGTGACGCTGCGGATCGATGCGGACACCCCGGCGACGACGCCCGGCGGGTTGTTCGCGGGGTTCAATCCGGTCGTGTTCGCCGATCAGGACGCGTGGACGGGCGGGCTGCCGGCGGAGGAGGCTGCTCGTGGCCGGTTCCTGGGTCTGGTCGCCGTGCCGGCCGCGGAGGGCGTGGTGGGCGTGCTGGTCCTCGCGCTGCTCGCGGCGGCGGGGGGCCTGGTGCTGAACCTGACCCCCTGCGTGCTGCCGGTGATCCCGATCAAGATCATGACCATCTCGCACCACGCCGGGTCCGACCGCGGGCGGACGCTGGCGCTGGGCCTGTGGATGGCGGCGGGGGTGGTGGCCTTCTGGGCCGGTCTGGGGGTGCTGGCGGCGGCCGCGACGGCGTTCGCCGACCCCTCGCGCCTCTTCGGGCTGTGGTGGTTCACGCTGGGCATCGGGCTGCTGATCCTGGCGATGGGCGTGGGCATCATGGGGGCGTTCCAGATCACCCTGCCCCAGAAGGTCTACGCCGTGAACCCCAAGGCCGACTCGGCCCACGGGTCGTTCCTCTTCGGCGTGATGACGGCGGTGCTGGGCCTGCCGTGCTTCGGGTTCGTGGCCGGGGCGCTGCTGGCGGGCGTGGCGTTCATGCCGCGGGCGATGGTGGTGGTGATCTTCGCGGCGATCGGCGTGGGCATGGCCCTGCCGTACTTGGTGCTGGCGGCCAGGCCCGGCCTGGTCAAGCGCCTGCCTCGGACGGGCCCCGCGTCGGACCTGGTCAAACAGGTGATGGGCCTCCTGATGATCGCGGCGGCGGCGTACTTCATCGGCTCGGGCGTGCTGGCGCTGCTCTCGGGCGGCGGCGGCGCGGGCCTGGCGTGGTGGGCCAAGGCGGTGCACTGGTGGGCGATCGGGGGCGTCATGCTCGCGGCCGGCGCGTGGCTGGCCTACCGCACGGTGCGCATCACGCCCAAGCCGGGACCCCGGGCGGCGTTCGGCGCGCTGGCGCTGGTCATCGCCGCGACGGGCGTCTGGGCGGCGGCCAACCGCACCGAGCACCTGCGCCACAACTTCTGGCAGCCCTACAGCCCGGAAGCGCTCGCCAGCGCTCTGGAGGGCGGCAACGTGGTCGTCCTGGACTTCACCGCCGAGTGGTGCCTGAACTGCAAGGCGCTCGAGGCGACCGTCCTGTCGCGCGAGCCGGTCAAGGGGCGTCTGCTCTCGGCCGGGGTGGTGCCGATGATGGCCGACCTGACCAGCACCGCCGCCCCCGGCTGGGAGGCGCTGCGCGACCTGAACCAGTCGGGCATCCCGCTGCTGGTGGTCTATTCCCCGGAACGGGGGACGGGTCAGCCCGCCTGGATGTCCAACGCCTACGGGCCTCAGCAGGTCGTCGACGCGATCGAGGCGGCCCGGCCGGCGGCGGATCGCCAGGCCCGTGCCGGCGACTGACGGGTGATGGGCAGGCTGGGGGGTTGTGGGTCGGGCTTCGGGTCGGGGCGGCGGCGCGGGTCCGATCACGATTCCGGTGCGGTTCTGACGCTGCGGGGCGTTGACGGGCCGCGGAACCGGGCCTAAGTTTCCCCCTGCCCGGGGTCCCCGGGCGACAAGGCACGCGGGTGTAGCTCAGTGGTAGAGCGTCACGTTGCCAACGTGAAAGTCGTGAGTTCGAATCTCATCACCCGCTTTCAGCCGTCCCTCGGGGCGGCTGATTTCTTTTTGAACCTGGGGACGCTCTCGCAGGGTGAATTCCGTTGGCGCCGGGCGCGACGGGTGGTACGCTCCTCGCCGGCCTTCGGGCCGCACGCACAGGAGCCTCCGGCATGACCATCTCAGTGTTCGCCCGTCTCGTGGCCGTCGCGGCCGGACTGGGTTCCGCCATTCCAGCGCTCGCGCAGGACTACACCTTCGTCAACATCGCCGACACCACCGGCCCGCTGGCTTCGTTCTCGAACCCGGTCATCAACAACGCCGGGCTGGTGGCGTTCCGAGCGCAGACGGACACCAACGGCCGGGGCATCTTCGCGGGCGACGGCGGTCCGGTGTTCACGGTGTCCGACGAGTTCCCCTCGATGCCCGGCGACCTGTCGATCAACGACGCCGGTCAGGTGGCGTTTGTCGTGGGGTTCGCGAGTTCGAGCCAAGCGATCTATCGCGCCGACGCCGGCGTGCTGACGCTGATCGCCCATCACAGCGGCGCGTTCACCAACGTGAACAACGTCTCGATCAACAATCACGGCGAGGTCGCGTTCTTCGGCTTCATGGACAACGGACGCCGCGGGATCTACAAGGGCAGCGGCGGGGCGGTCACGACCATCGCCGAGGACGGGCCCGGATCGGCGTACAGCAACCTGACCAACCCGTCGATCAACGACGACGGGCTGGTGGCGTTCGAGGGATCGATCACCGGCGGGCTGGAGGGCGTGCTGGCCGGCGACGGCGGGCCGGTCCTGACCCTGGCGGACACCAACAGCGTCTTCGACGGGTTCCACCCGTTCAAGCCGTCGATGAACGACCACGGCGACGTGGCCTTCCACGCGTCGCTCGACGGGCCGGGCGAGGCGATCATGCTGGTCTCGGGCGGGGTGGCGACGCCGGTCGTCGACACGAACACGAGCGACCTCAACTTCCTGGGGCCGCCCGGCCTGAACAACGCGGGCCTGATGGCGTTCAGCGCCAGCCGAGACAACGGGCAGTCGGGCATGTACGTCATGAACCCGTCCGGTGAGTACCACCAGTTGTTCCGCCTGGGCGGGCCGATGTTCGGTTCGACGATCAGCGAGTGGTCGTTCGTGGGCGACTGCGGCATCAACGACGCGGGCGACGTGGTGTTCACCTACCGGCTGTTCACCGGGGTGCGGGGCGTGGCGGTGGCCCGGGCGCCGCGGCCGCCCGAGTGCCCGGCGGACCTGGCGCCGCCGGCGGGCGTGGTCGACGTGTTCGACTTCCTGGCGTTCCTGGACGCCTACGCCGCGGGCGAACCGATGGCCGACGTCGCCGGGCCGTTCGGGGTGATCGACGTGTTCGACCTGCTGGCCTTCATGGATCTGTTCACCGCGGGCTGCGGCTGATCCCGCGGTGTTCTCGGGCTGGGGACCCGGCCCGGGAAACCGAAACCGGGCGCCTGTGCGCCGAGAACGCTGGTTCAGGGGGTGGTTTCTGGTAGGATGGGCCTCCCCACTCCCGGGAGGTCCCCATTGTCGCCCAGATGCTTGCTTGTCGTCCTCTTGGGCTTGGCGGTCGCTCACGCGTCGGCGGGCGAGCCGTTCTGTGACCTGACGGACGAGGTCGCGGGCATGCCCACGCCCTTGGCGGCGACGGCGGACGAGGGGTTCTTCTACGTCGGCCACGCCGCATCCGTCAGCGTGCTGGACAAGCGCACGCGGGCGCTGCGGTCGATGGAGGTGCCCGCCGAGGTCAAGGGCATCGGCGTGCGCGACGGGCTGCTGTACGTCTCGCTCGGCTCCGACCGGCTCTGGACGATCGACGCGACCGACCTCAACAACATGGCGGTCCTGTCGGACGTCGCGGCGCCGGCGGGCAAGGTGGCGGTGACGGAAGGGGACGAGCCGGCGGTGCTCATCTACACCAATCAGCTCATGCGGTCCTACACGCTGGCCGAGCCGGGGACTCCGGCGCTGGCGGACACGCTGACCCTCGCCGGCATGCGCGGGGTCGCGGTGCGGGGAACGATCGCCTACGCGGCGAGCGCGTCGAGCGGGCTGTACGTGATTGATGCTTCCGACCCGGGCGACGTGGCGCTCCGGGGGGTGTTCATCGCGTACACGGACCACAACCCGATTCCCGCGCAGGTCCGATCCGTGTCGGTGAACGGGGATTGGGCGTATCTGGGTATTGTGCATCCGCCCATGCCGGGCGGGGGCGCGGTGTGGACGCTTGACGTCAGCCGCCCGCTGGTGCCCAGTTTGGCAGGGGCGGCCGAAGCCGGAACGAACGATGTTGTCGCCGATGGTGACCGCGTGTACGCAAGGCCGAGCCAGAGCAGCGCGGAGTTCACGGTGTATGACGGTTCCGAGCCCACCGCGTTGAAGATCGCGTACACCATCGCGGACCCGCGCCCCGCCGCGTTCTGGGTGAGTGATGGCCTGATCCTCGGACGGAGTTCGGCGAGCCCGGTGTTCCTGCTGGCCGACGGCGCGTGCGAGGATCCCTGCCCGGCGGACCTGGCGTCGCCAGAGGGGGTGGTGGACGTGTTCGACCTGCTCGCGTTCGCGGATGCGTACCTGGCGGGCGACCCGGGGGCGGACTTCGCCGGGCCTTTCGGGGTGATCGACGTGTTCGACCTGCTGGCGTTCATGGACCTGTACGCCTTGGGATGTGAGGGAGACCGGTGATGCGGATTGGCTTGGCGACGGCGTTGGTGGTTGCCGCGGCGGGGGGCGGGGCGCTGGCGGGCGGGGGTGTGCTCGGCGTGTCCCACTACGGGCCGATCCCGGGTTATTTCCTTGATCGCCACGACGTGGATGGCGACGGGCTGGCCGACGTGGTGTTCGTGGGGGGCGACCAGGGCGGCTTCATCGGATACCGGCCGGGTCTGCCCGGTGGCGGTTACGGCGACCCCGTCACCACCACGGGCTTGTACGCGAGTTTCCAGTCCGCCAACGTCGCCCGGCTCAGCCACGACGGCCCGCCGGTC
>CAZFSO010000089.1:0-9381 GCA_964522095.1 uncultured Phycisphaeraceae bacterium
TCACTCCGCGAACATCGCCTCGACGAACCCTTCCGGGTCGAAGGGCTCGGCGTCCTCGGGCGTCTCGCCGAGGCCCACGAACTTGACGGGGATGTCCGTCGTGTGACGCACCGCGACGACGATGCCGCCGCGGGCGGTGCCGTCGAGTTTGCTCAGGAAGATGCCGGTGACGCCCGCGGCCTTGCCGAACTCCTCGGCCTGGCGCAGGGCGTTCTGCCCGCTCGTCGCGTCGAGCACCAGCAGCACCTCGTGCGGCGCGCCGGGGATCTGCTTGTCCACCACCCGGCGGATCTTGGTCAACTGGTCCATCAGCCCGGCCTGGGTGTGCAGGCGCCCGGCGGTGTCGAGGATCAGCACGTCCACGCCCCGGGCCCTGGCGGCCCCGCAGGCGTCGAACGCGACCGAGGCCGGGTCGCCGCCCTGCTGGCCCTTGACGACGTCCACGCCGAGGCGCTCGGCCCAGATCTCCAACTGGCGCACCGCGCCGGCCCGGAAGGTGTCGCACGCGCCCAGCAGCACGGTCTTGCCCTCGCCCCGCAGTCGGGCGCACAGTTTGGCGATCGAGGTGGTCTTGCCCACGCCGTTGACGCCGGTCATGAGGATCACCGTCGGCCCGGACGGCGCGAACTTCAGCGAGCGGTCGCGCTCGGGCCACATGGCCTTGATCTCGCGTTTGAGGTGCTCGATCACGTGCTCGCCGCGGGTGAGTTTGCCGGCCTTGGCGTCGCGCCGGATCGACTCGACGAGTTCGCCGGTGGCCTTGACGCCCACGTCGGACTGGATCAGGCGCTTCTCGATCTCCTTGATGAGCGCCTCGTCGAGCGTGCGCCCGTGGACGATCGATCGGATCGACGCCGTGAACCCCTCGCGGGTTTTGGTCAGGCCCTTCTTGAGCCGGTCGACCACGCCGCGGAACAGCGCCATCTCACGCGTCCCCCGCGCGCTCGGCCCCCTCGGCCAGCACCCGCTTGAGCACCTTGTCGAGCAGGGCGTTGACGAACCCCGGCGAGTCGGCGGTCGAGAACTGCTTGGCCAGTTCGACCGCCTCGTTGACCACCGCCTTGGGCTGGGCCCCCGCGTGCATCTCGTAGTGGGCCAGGCGCAGCACGGCCCGGTCGACCGCGGGCATGCGGTGGGCCGGCCACTCCGGGGCCAGTTCCAGGAACGTCGCGTCCGACGCCGCCCGCGCGTTCCACGCCCCGAGCGCCGTCTTCACGGCCTTGTCCTTGTCGGCCTCGCTGAACTCCCGCCCCTCGTCGGCGAACCGCAGGCCCTCCTCGGCCAAGGAGTCCAGGTCGTCCAGCGAGGCCCGGATACCCGCGAGGTCCTCGCCTTTGAGCGCGTCGAGCTGGTACAGCGCCAGGAGCGCCAGCCTGCGGATGTCGCGGGGGGTCGCCACGGCTCAGCCTCCGCGCGGGGCCGGGCCCGCCGCCTTGTCGGGAACGGTCATCTGCACGGTGTGCCGCACGGGCATCGGCCCGTGGCGCAGGGCCGCGACGCCGTCGGCCGCGTCCAGCGCCGCGTGCATCGCCTCGGCCCCCTTGTTGCCGCGCGCCCCCGCCTGGCCCTTGGCCTTGCCGCCCCCCGCCAGCCCGGCCCGGGCCTTGGCCTGCGCCGCGTCCAGCGTCGTCAGCACCCCGAACGCGACGGGGATCCCCGTTTTGACGGTCACGTCCGCCAGCCCGTGGGCGACGGCCCGGGCGACGTGCTCGTCGTGCGGGGTTTCCCCCCGGATCACGCACCCCAGGCACACGACGGCCTTGTGCCGGTCGGCCGCGGCGTTCGCCAGAGCCACCAACTCGTACGCCCCGGGCGCCTCGACGATGGTCAGCGAAGCCGCCTCCCCGCCCCGGTCCAGGTAGGCCTGCACCGCCCCGTCGAGCATCGCGCCGGTGACGGTCTCGTTGTACCGCGAGACGATGATCGCGACAGGATGGGCGGGCCTGGCCATGGACCAGCATCGTAGGTGCGCGGCGAAGGCCGATGGTGGGGCCGGCTTCCAGCCTGCCTCTGAAACCCCGAGGCGAGAGCCCGTCCCGTCGCTCGCGCTCCGGGCTATTTCCGATCGCGACCCCGGACCGGCCGGATGACGACGACTTCGCGTTCCGTCTCCACGGGCACGAGCGTGACGCCGTGCGCCTCCTCAAGCAGCGCGGAGAGTTCGTCCGCGCCGATCCCCGCCGGGAGCACCAGGCGTGCGTTGAGGCGGATGTCCGGGTCGAGGCCCGATCCGCAGGGCGTGCCGAGCAGCCCGGTGACCGTCTCTGCGAGCCCGGCGGGGGTCAGCCGCGTATCCGTCAGACGGAGCGCGCCGTCCTCGAACGAGACGTCCGACTCGGGGGCGACGTCCGGCCCGGACGTGTTGACGGGCGCGTCGCCCGCGAGTTCGAGGCGGTAGGTGGTGATGTTTCGGACCTCTCGGTGCTCTTCAAGATCGAAAGCCCGAAGGGCCAGGGAGCGCGCGTCCTCGATGGGGAACCGGCCGCCCAGAATGAAGTCGTACTCGGTTTCCGACGGCTCCAACGCCGACGTGTCGATCAGCGCGGCGGGCAGCCGGTACAGGCTGCTCAGCACCTGGTCCCGCCGGATCCGCACGGCCGTGATGTTCTCGCCGGAGACGATCGAGATGGACTCGATGCCCCCGTCCTTCACCGACGCGGGACGGAGGATGAACTGCATGTGCGGCGGCTCATCGAGCGCGTCCAGCGGGTCCCTCCCCGGAAACACGATGCCGGTCAAGCCCGCGCGGACGCGGTCCGCCGGCGTCGCGCCCTGGTCGAGGCTCACCGGCTCGACCCGCTGACGCTCGCCGTCGAGGTAGGCGTCCATGCGCTCGGGCGTCAGTTCGAACGGGCTGGTGATCGCCACCACGCGCCCGTTGTGGTCGAGCACCACGGTCCTGGGAATCGCGCGGATTGCGTAGGCCTCGGCCAGCGAGCCGTCGGTGTCCAGACCGACCCAGTTGGCGATCCTCGACCGGCCTTGCTGAAAGGTGTCCACCGTCTCGCGGTCTTCGTTCGTGACGGAGATGAACGTCACCCGGTCGCCGTACGCCTCGTGCATGCGGTTCAAGTGCGGGATCGCGCCGACGCACGGGCCGCACCAGGTGGCCCAGAACTCGAGCACCACGAACCTGCCGCGGAGTGCTTCGAGCGTGGCCTCGGCCCCCGCCGGCGCGTTGAGCAGTTCCTCGATGCCGAGTTCCGGCGATCGGTCCCCGATGGCGGGCTGCGCGAGGGCGGGGCAGACCAGAAGCGCGAGGGCGACAATCTTCGGTGCGTGCATGGGGCGTCTCCTGTGGGAGGGGTTACGCCCATCGTCGCCGAACGGTTCACTCGGGACACGAGGCGATCCGGTGCCGTGCTCTTCGGCCCTGCGAAGAGCACGCGATTCATCCAGCGGCCTTTGGTGGGGCCGGCTTCCAGCCGGCCCCCTCACCCCGAGGCGCACGCCCATCCCGTCGCCCGCGCTCCGGGCTACTTGAGAATCCCAGGCCTGGCGCGGGATCCGCAACCCGCCGTCGCTCGCGCGTGTAGATCTCCCACCACGAGGAGACCACACGCATGACAGCCCGCACCGCCGCCCGGCTGGCCGCCCTTGGCCTGGCCGGGGCCTCCATCGCCGCGCCCTGGGCCGACGAATCGGCCCGACTGCTCCCCCTCGAAGCCCTGCAGGGCCGCTCGATGGACGCCCGCCTGGTCGACCTCGACGCCGACGGCCGTCTCGACCTGATCGTCGCCTCCGAGTTCGGCCAGAACGTCGTCCTCCTCGCCGGGCCCGACGGCTTCGCCAACGCACGCAACGCCCTGCCCCGCGGACGCATGCACGACTCGGAAGACATCGGCGTGGGCGACCTTGACGGGAACGGGCTGCTCGACGTCGTCTTCGTCTCGGAAGACGACCAGACCAACGAGATGTACCTCCAGACCGAGCCGGGCGTCTTCACCGACGCGTCCGACCGCCTGCCCGCGCCCGGCGGGATCTCCAATGCCGTCCTGGTCATCGACGTCGACAGAGACGGCGACCTCGACCTGATCCTCGGCAACCAAGGCCAGAACGTCGTGCTGTTCAATGACGGCCAGGGCCGCTTCACGCCCGACACCGAGGGCCGCCTGCCGGCCGACACGCGCGTCACGCAGCACGTGGCCGCGGGGGACGTCGACGCCGACGGCGACCTCGACCTCGTCTTCGCCAACGAGGACGGCAACCGCGTGCTCATCAACGACGGCCGAGGCTTCTTCAACGACGAGACCGAAGCCCGCCTGCCCGACCTGCCCGTGATGGAGACCCGCGACGCCGAACTGGTCGACCTCAACGCCGACGGCCACCCCGACCTGCTCCTGGCCAACGTCGGCTGGCGCCCCGGCAACGACCCCGCCAACCGTCTGCTCATCAACGACGGCACGGGCCGCTTCACGGACGAGTCCGCCGCGCGACTCCCGCCCAACACGCTCACCACGCTCGACTGCGCCGTTGCCGACCTCAACGACGACGGCCACCCCGACATCGTCTGCGCCAACATGCAGGGAATGCCCGTGCAGGTCTGGATCAACGACGGCTCCGGCCGCTTCACCGACCGCACGGCCGAGTGGATCCCGCCCTTGAAGGTCGTCAGCGCGCTGCACGTGGTGGTCATCGACGTCAACGCCGACGGGCGCCCGGACATCTACGTCGCCAACCACGCGGGCGCGGACCGGCTGCTCATCGCGGCCGAGTGACCATTCCGCGAAAGAAACCATCTCCGGCCGGTGCCGTGCTCTTCGGCTTTGCGAAGAGCACGCGTTTCACAACGAAATCCGTGTCCGCCAGGCAAGGGTCGGCCCGGCTATCCATCGAGCCGAGCTAGAGAAAACTCGCGGCGGCGACCATGAGCACACCGCCAATCAGAAGAACTGCCTGCCGCCGAGGGCGCACCCTGCCCGTGATCAGTACCGCGGCCAACAGAACCCCCAAGCCGGCCAAGAACGTGCCACCCGACAGTTTCCAATAGAACGTCCACCACCAGTCGTTCGGAGAAGATCCGTTCGGTCTGTGAAACACGGGGATGAAAAGCCGGATGGACAGCAATGCAGCCCACGCCACGCCCGCCGCGAGGGCGACGCTTCTGCCGATCCTGAACACCCAGAGAGCCCAGGCCGCTTCGATATACACCGGGGCAGACGGAACTTCGCCACACTCGGGACAGATTTCCGTGCTCTGAAGACCCTCAAGACTGTACCCGCAGACATGGCAACGAGCGTCCGTCATTAGGACAATGTACCAGCTCTATGGTCTGGGTGTTCCGTTGGCTTGGAAGCAGAAGCAGTGTCTTGGAACTCAGCGTGTCGCTGACTGCAGCGAGAGCGGTCACTCCGGAGCGGATGGGATTGCTCACTCCCACTCGATCGTCGCCGGCGGCTTGCTCGAGATGTCGTAGACCACCCGGTTCACCCCGCGCACCTCGTTGATGATCCGCCCGCTGATCCGCCCCAGCACTTCGAACGGGATCCGCGCCCAGTCCGCCGTCATGAAGTCCTGCGTCTCGACCGCCCGCAGCGCCACCACGCTCTCGTAGGTCCGTCCGTCGCCCATCACGCCGACGCTCTGCACCGGCAGCAGGACCGCGAACACCTGGCTGGTCTTGCGGTACAGCCCGGCCGCGACGATCTCCTCGAGCAGGATCTCGTCGCAGTCGCGCACCACCGCCAGGCGCTCGTCGGTGATCTCGCCGAGCACCCGCACCGCCAGTCCCGGTCCGGGGAACGGGTGGCGCCAGATCAGGCTGTCGGGCAGGCCGAGCACCGCGCCCAAGCGGCGCACCTCGTCCTTGAACAGCTCGCGCAAGGGCTCGATCAGCTCGAAGCCCAGGTCCTCGGGCAGCCCGCCGACGTTGTGGTGCAGTTTGATGTTGGCCGAGTGGCCCGCGTGCCCGTGCCCGGACTCGATCACGTCGGGGTACAGGGTGCCCTGCGCCAGGAACTTCGCGCCCTCAACGTCCACCGCCGCCTGCTTGAACACCTCGATGAACCGGTGCCCGATCCGCCGGCGCTTCTCCTGCGGGTCCGTCACGCCCCTCAGGTCGCCCAGGAAGGCGTCCCGGGCGTCCGCCACGCGCAGGTCGATCTTGAAGTGGTCGCGGAAGGTGTGCTCGACGAGTTCACGCTCCTTCTTGCGCAGCAGGCCGTTGTCGACGAACACGCAGGTCAGCCGGTCCCCGATCGCCTTGTGCAGCAGCGCCGCGACGACCGAGGAGTCCACGCCGCCGGACAGGCCGCAGATCACCCGGTCGGTGCCCACGCGCTCGCGGATCTGTTCGGCCTGCTCGGCCGCGTAGTCGGCCATCTTCCACAGGCCCTCGCAGCCGCAGATCTCGTAGAGGAAGTTTCGGAACATGTCCGTCCCGTGTGGCGTGTGCGTCACCTCGGGGTGGAACTGCACGCCCCAGAAGCGCCGCGCCGGGTCGGTCGAGCGCACCGCGGCGAACGGGCAGGTGGGGGTCGCGCCGATCGGCTCCAGCCGGCCCGCGCGCAACTCGCGGATCTGGTCCCCGTGCGACATCCACACCTGCGTGCGGTCCGGGACGGCGTCGAAGATGTCCGCGGCGTTCGACACGGTCAACTGCGCCCGCCCGTACTCGCGGTGGTCGGCCCGGCTGACCTCGGCCCCCAGCACCTGGCAGGCCAACTGCATGCCGTAGCAGATCCCAAGGACCGGCACGCCCAGGTCGAGCACCGCCGGGTCCATCGCCGGCGCGCCCGCGTCGTACACGCTCGAAGGCCCGCCAGAGAGGATCACCCCGCGCGGGTTCATCGCGCGCAACTCCGACGCCGAAATGTCCGGACGCACCAGCAGGCTGAACACGCCCGCGTCGCGCACGCGCCGGCAGATCAACTGCGCGGTCTGCCCGCCGAAGTCCAGGACCGGAACGATCTCGTCGTGCGTCCCGCCGGCGGGCGGGTTCGTCAGGGATTCGGGCATGCGGCGGGGGCCCCAAACAAACGCGACCGCGCCAGCCGACGCGGCCTGTGGTCCGAGAACCCGAACGCCCGACGCGTCCGGGAACCATCCTAGAACCGGCGGGCCCGGCTTCCAGCGCCACGCCCAAACACCGACGCCGCCCGACGCGGCATCCCCCGCCCCCACCCCCCCACCCCCCCACCCCGCCCCGCGGCCCACCAGCGCAGGCCCGCTCCGGATAGCATCCAGCCATGCGCCGCCCCACCATCCGCTTCGCGACCGTCGGCGCGTGCCTCGTCCTGGGGGCCTGCGCGTCCGAGAAGCCCGCGTTCGACGCGCCGAACCCCTCGCGGCGGCTCGACGCGATCGTCCGGGCCGCGGGGCCCGACGCAGAGCCGGGGTCGCTGCGGCGCCTGGTCGAGCAACTCGACAGCCCGGACCCGGCCGCCCGCATGCTCGCCATCCGCGCTCTGGAGGAGCGCACCGGGCTGACCATGGGCTACAACCATACAGACCCCGTATGGAAACGCCAGGAATCGGTCGAGCGATGGATGAATTACCTTGATTCGGGGGCTGAGGGAAGCGATCTTCCGTCCACGGCTGGCGCACGCCCGTAACGGGATCCGATGGAACCGGGTGCCGGTACAATCCCGCCGCCGGCATCCGCAGGGATCCGAGGCGTCTGAATCCATGAGCGAACGCCCGCACATCAAGCTCGAACTCGTCAGCGACCCGACCTACCTCTGCGGGGCGCGCGAACTGGTCGCCTCGATCTCGCGCCGCCTCGGCTTTGACGACATGGACTGCTCCAAGATCGCCCTGGCGGTCGACGAGGCCCTCTGCAACATCATCCGCCACGGCTACAACCGGGCGCTCGACAGGCCGATCTGGATCTCGGTCTGGCCGGTCCCGGGCGACGCGAACAGGGCGGGCGCGACCGCCGGGGGCATCCGCATCGTCATCGAGGACGAGGCCCGCCAGGTCGACCCGGCCCGGATGAAGAGCCGCGACCTGGACGACGTCCGGCCCGGGGGGCTTGGGGTCCACATCATCCGCGAGGTGATGGACGAGGCCGTCTACGACAAACGACCGGCGGGCGGCATGCGCCTGACCATGGTCAAGCACGCCCCGCGCCCCTCCGAGCCCCCCACCCTCGGCGACCGCCGAGCCTGCCCCGCGATCGTGACTGAGCGCACCCCCGGCCGCGTACGATAAAAGGCCACGGAGGGCGCATGCCGGAATCAGACTCAATCGTCGAGGTCCACTCCCCCAGAGCGGGCATCGTGGTCATCACCCCCCGGTCCGACGTGGACCTCTCGCGTTCGCCGGAACTGCGCCACGCCCTCCGTGAGGCGGCCGACCGACGCCCGGACCGCCTGATCGTCGACCTCGAGCAGGTCGGCTACATGGACTCCTCGGGCCTTGCCACCCTTGTCGAGGCCATGCGCACGAGCAAGTCCAGCGGCGCGCCGCTGATCCTCTCGGGCATGACCCGCAAGGTCCGGGCCATCTTCGAGATCGCACGACTCGACCAGTTCTTCACCATCGTCGGGTCCGTCGACGAGGCGCTGACCGTCTGACGACCCTCACCACGCACCGGAACGCGATGGACACCCCAGAACAGACCGAAGCACGCCGGGGCGGCATCGTCGAGACCCTCGTCTACCCGGTGGCCGTCGTCGGGCGACGCAGCCTGGGCATCCTCGACCACACCGGCTCGGTGTTCTACCTGCTGCTCGACGCCCTGGTCTGGACCTGGCGCGGCCTGACGCGCAAGCGGTACCGCCTGGGACGCAACGCCATCGTGTCCCAGATCATCCGCGTGGGCGTCCAGTCCGTCTTCATCGTGTCCATCGTCGCCGGCTCGGTCGGCCTGATCCTCGCCCTCCAACTCGCGCCGCCACTCGACGAGTTCGGGCAGCGCGACAAGATCGCCAACATCATCGCCGTCGCCGTCCTGCGCGAACTCGGCCCGCTCATCGGGGCCATCGTGCTGACCGGCTTCGCCGGCGCCTCCATCGCCGCGGAGATCGGCACCATGGTCGTCTCCGAGGAGATCGAGGCGCTCGAGGCCCACGCCCTCAACCCCGTCCGCTTCCTGGTGGTGCCCCGCGTCCTCGCCTCGCTGATCTCGATGACCTGCCTGGGCGTGGTGTCCAGCACCGTCGCGGTGCTCGCGGCTCTGGCCGTGTCGGTCACGGTGCTGGGCGTGCCGTACGAAACCTACATGAACAACATGCTGCTCCAGGCCAAGCAGGTCGACTTCTGGACCGGGGTGTTCAAGGGGGCCGTCTTCGGCACCCTGATCGGCATCATCGCCTGCGCCAACGGCCTGCAGGTCACCGGCGGCGCCGCCGGTGTCGGACGCGCCACCACCTACACCGTCGTCGAGTGCGTCGTCGCCATCGTCGTCGCCGACCTCGTCTTCACGGCCATCTTCTTCGC
>CAZFSO010000090.1:0-9266 GCA_964522095.1 uncultured Phycisphaeraceae bacterium
CGCCGGCGCCACCGTCGTCGGCATGCTCTCGGTCCCCATGGTCCCCGACGCCGCCGACCCCGACGTCTACCACACCGACCCCGCCGCGCTCGACCGCAACCTCTGCCTGCTGACCATCTCCGAGCACGGCTACGGCAAGCGCACCCCGGTCGACGAGTACCGTGTCCAGCCCGAGGTCGGGCCCATGCGCAGCCAGTCCCGCGGCGGCAAGGGGCGCCAGGACATCCGCATCACCGAGCGCAACGGGGCGTCCGTGGCCGCCATCGGCATCTTCGAGGACGAGGACGTCGTCGTGATCTCCCGCGGGGGCCAACTCGTCCGCATGCCCGCCGCGTCGATCTCCCAGTACGGCCGGGGCACCCAGGGCGTCCGCGTCGTCTCCCTCCACGACGGCGACAGCGTCGTCGCCGCCGGACGCGTCGAGGAGTCGTCCGAGGACACCGAGCCCGGCACCGCCCAGGCAGACACCCAGCCGGCGGGCGAGGAGTCCTGAACATGGCCGTCGAGTGGTCCGACACCATCCTGGTCGCCAACCTCGCCGACGAGCCGGCGCTGTCCGACGAACTCTCGCTGATCGGCGACAAGGTCGAGTCGGCCGGCAAGCCGCCCCACGCGGTGCTCGACTTCGCCGAGGTGACCTACATCAACTCGTCCAACATCGCCCAACTCCTGCGCTTGCGCAAGCTCCTCGACGCCGCCGGGCGCTCCCTGCGCCTCTCGGGCGTCACCGACGAGGTCATGTCCGTCCTGGCCGTCACCGGCCTGGACAAGATCTTCCAGTTCGCCCCCGACACCCTGACCGCCATCGCGGGGCTCCAACTCACCGACGCGGAATAACCCTTCGGTGGCCCGGCTCGCCGAGCCGGGTCTTCCGATTCTTGGAGCGGGGGGCATCCTGCCC
Organism: uncultured Phycisphaeraceae bacterium; assembly: GCA_964522095.1. Lineage (GTDB taxonomy): Bacteria > Planctomycetota > Phycisphaerae > Phycisphaerales > UBA1924 > UBA6054. The sequence continues at coordinate 902 of CAZFSO010000090.1, forward strand.
CCCGTCGGCCCAACGGGCCGAGCCCGGCAACGCCCCACCCGCCAAACCGGTACACCCCGCATGCCGACCCTCGCCCAGCCAGGTCCCGCCGCGCCCCGCGCCACCGATGCCGTCGCCGAACTGACCGGCATCCGCAAGATCTACTACAAGCCCGACGGCTCGGTCATGGTCGAGGCCCTCCGCGGCGTGGACCTGACCATCCCCAAGGGCCAGTACATGGCCATCATGGGGGCGTCCGGCTCGGGCAAGTCCACCCTCATGAACATCCTCGGCTGCCTCGACCGGCCCACCGCCGGCCAGTATCTCCTCGACGGCACCCCCGCCGAGCAACTCGAGGACGAGGAACTCTCCGCGTTCCGGGGCCGCAAGATCGGCTTCGTCTTCCAGGCCTTCAACCTCATCCCCCAGTTGACCGTCGAGGAGAACGTTGCCGTCCCCCTGTTCTATCAGGGCGTGAACAAGGCCGACCGCCTCCGCCGCGCCCGCGAGAAACTCGCCATGGTCGGCCTGGAGGACCGCACCGACCACCGGCCCCGCGAACTCTCCGGCGGCCAGCAGCAGCGCGTCGCCATCGCCCGCTCCCTCGTCACCGAACCGGTCATCCTCATGGCCGACGAGCCCACCGGCAACCTCGACTCCAAGACCGGCGAGGCCATCCTCAGCATGTTCGAGGGCCTGCACCAGGAAGGCATGACCATCATCATGGTCACCCACGACGACTCCGTCGCCGACCGCTGCGAACGCATCTTCCGCCTCCGCGACGGTGTCGTCGAACGCGACGAGGTGCTCCGCTCACGCCGTGCGTGACGGGTCCACCCGCGCCCGATCGACCGGCAACACCCGGTCCCCCTCTGGCGTCCGCACCGTGATCGCCGTCAACGGGTCCAGCCCGACCACAACCCCCGTGATCCGCTCCTGCCCGACCAGGAACGCCCGCTCCGTGCCGATCATCGCGTCCCGAGCCGCCCACGCCGCGCGCACCGCGTCGTCGTCGGCTTTCAGCCAGCGCCCCAGGGTCGACAGAAGCCCCGCCGCGAGCGCCAGCCGGTCCGTCGAGCCGCCCAGCATGGCCAGGGAGCACGCCCCCGGGACGTCGGCCAGGTCGCCCGCCGTCTGGAACACGTTGACGCCGATGCCCACGACCGCCCAGCGTTCCCGCCGCTCGATGAGCACCCCGGCGAGTTTGCGGTCGCCGTCGCCCACGCGGGCCACCACGTCGTTCGGCCACTTGATGCGCAAGTCCGCCCCCGGCGCGGCCGCCCGGCAGGCGTCCAGCGCCGCCAGCCCGGCGCGTGCCGCCAGGGCGACGTCGCCCGGCGCGTCCGGCAGGGCGAAGGACATCGGCAGGGTCATCGCTTCCCCGTCCTGCCAGCGTCGGCCGCGCTGGCCGCGTCCGTCGGTCTGGACCGACGCGACGACAGCAACGCCGGCGTCCGCCCGCCGGTGGCGCCACGCGGCGTCCTGCGTGCTGGCCGTGCGCTCGTAGACGATCACCTCGGACACCGGGCCGCCCGGCGCGCCGCGTGCGGCCGCCGTCAGGGCGTCGGCCCACCGGTCCCGGCGCTCGTCGCGGCCGGTCGCGGTCACGAGGCGTCCAGGCCCAGGTCCAGCGACACCGCCTGGTGCGTCAGCCCGCCAACGGAGATCCGGTCCACGCCTGTCTCGGCGATGGCCCGCACCGTGCCGAGCGTCACGCCGCCGGAGGCCTCCAGCAGCAGGCGCGGCGCTTGCTTGTCGCGTCGGCGCACGCTCTCGCGGAGCAGGTCGGGCGTCATGTTGTCCAGCAGCACCATGTCGATCAGCCCGTTGGGCAGGCTGAGCACCCGGTCCAACTGGTCGAGCGTGTCGACCTCGGCCTGGACGAACCGCAGCACGCCGCCCGCGGCCCGGGCGCGGGTCGCGACCTGCGCCAGCATGGCGGCCAGACCGTCGGCGTCGACCTGGGCGACGTGGTTGTCCTTGACCAGCACCGCGTCGTGCAGGCCCAGGCGGTGGCAGGTCCCCCCGCCGCAGCGCACGGCGTACTTCTCCAGCAGGCGCATCCCCGGCGTGGTCTTGCGCGTGTCGCAGACCGCGACCCCGGTTCCCTCGACCGCGCGCACGAACTCGCTTGCCCGCGTGGCCACGCCGCACAGACGCGCCACCAGGTTGAGCATGGTCCGCTCGATCCGCACGATGGCCTGCGCGCTGCCGTCGAGTTCGGCCAGGGTCTGGCCGGGCTCGATCGGCTCGCCGTCGTTGCCGGTGGTGGTCACGGCGATCGGCTCGCCCGACTCGGCGAACACCGAGACCACCTCGGGGATGAACGCCAGCCCGGCCGCCACCCCGTGCGCCCGCGACACCAGCCGGGCCCGCTGGCGGCTGCCCGGCGCCAGCGCCAGTTCACCGGTCAGATCCCGCGGCGGCGCCCCCAGGTCCTCGTCGCGGGCCAGTTCCAGCAGGCGGCGCACGTGCCCCGACCCCGACACCGCGCCGGCGAACTCGGGCAGCGAAACCGCGTTGGGGTCCAAGGTCTCGATCGTGGCCATCGCGCCGATGGTACGCGCACCGGCACCTATCATGCCCGTTCCAGGGTGACCCGGCTCGCCGAGCCGGGTCGTTCCAACGGTGGCCCGGCTCGCCGAGCCGGGTCTCCCCGCACCCCGGCGCCACCGCCGGGCCCGCATAGCGCAACCTCGCCCGGCTCGGCGAGCCGGGCCACCGGGAAGGAGTCGGCATGGGTCTTCTGGACGGCAAGCAGGGTCTGATCGTCGGGGTCGCCAACGACCGCTCGTACGCGTTCCACATCGCCCAGGCCCTCACCGAGCACGGCGCGACCTGCGCCTACGCCCACATCCCCGGCGAGAAGAACGAGCGCCGCACCGGCAAGGCGGTCGAGAAGATCGCCCCCAACCCCTGGCTGTGCCCCTGCGACGCCGGCAAGGACGAGGACCTCGACGCCCTGTTCGAACGCTACAAGAAGGACTTCCCCCGCCTGGACTTCCTGGTCCACTCCATCGCCTTCGCCGACCGCGACTGGCTCCAGCCGGGCAAGTTCGCCGACACGCCCCGAGCGGCCTACCTCGCCGCGGTGGACATCTCGGCGTACACCCTCTCGGCGATGGCCGGGCGCGCCCGCGCGCAGATGGCCGCCAACGGCGGCGGGTCGATCATGGCCATGAGTTACTACGGCGCCGAGAAGGTCATCCCGGGCTACAACGTCATGGGCGTCGCCAAGGCCGCCCTCGAAGCCACCAGCCGCTACCTGGCCTTCGAACTCGGGGCCGAGGGCATCCGGGTCAACACCATCTCCGGCGGCTACCTGCGCACCCTCGCCAGTTCGGCGGTGGGGGGCGTGGACACCATGGACGAGATGGCCCGCACCAAGGGGCCCCTCCGCCGCGGCGTCGAGGGCGCCGACGTCGGCAAGACGGCCGTCTACCTCGCCAGCGACCTGGCCAGCGGCGTGACCGGCGAGAACGTCTACGTCGACTGCGGGATGAACATCCTGGGCATCTGACCCCGGCCGCTCACCCCGTCCTCCCTCCGCTCGACCGGCGTCGTTTCACAGGCCGCGCCACCGGTGCGCCCCGGCCCGCTCGCCGGGGAGTCTGGGCGGGATGGGCGAATCGGACGATTTCTGCCGACTTTGCTGGCCGCGCGCCCCTCCATGAGGCACATTCCCGTTATCACCCCGTCATTCGGGCGAGGGTACAGACACATGGGAGTGTGCGATGAGAGATGCAACCATTCTCGCGGGCGCAACGACGCTCGCCCTGCTCGCGGCGCCCACGCTCGCCGGCGCGACGTTCAAGGTGGCCGATTCGTTCCATGACTACGCCGGTATCCAGGGTGAGAACGGCTGGTTCTACGGCTACTACAACGGCAACGTCCCGGACGCGTACCGACCCGGCGACTTCGAGATGATGAACGTGTACGACACCGAGAACGACCGCTGGTGGGTGGACAACACCCCGGGCGGGCCCCTCACGCTCGTCGACGCCGTCTACATGCACTCGAGCGTCCGCGCCGCGGGCGTCCAGTGGGCCGTGCGCCGCTGGGTCAGCCACATCAACGGGCCGGTCTCGATCGCCATGGACATCGGGCTGCCCCACGCCCAGGACGGCGAGAACGCCGACGGCGTCCGCCTGCACGTCTTCGTCGACGGCGTCGAGCGCCTGATCACCACCCTGTCGGCCGAGAACACCGCCACGATCAGCCTCGAACTGTTCGACTCGGTCTCCGCCGGCTCGGTCATCGACTTCGCGATCGACCCCTTGGGCAACTCGTCCTTCGACGCGGTCGCCTTCAACGCGGTCATCACCAGCACGATCCCGACCCCCGCGTCGCTGGCGCTGCTGGGCCTGGGCGGGCTGGCCGCCGCCCGTCGCCGCCGATAACCCGGGGTGACTTCCTCAGAAAAAGACCCGCGCCGGTGGTCCGGCGCGGGTTTCTTTGTCGATACTTTCAGTGATGTTTGATCCGGTCACCAACCTGATCGCCAGCCACGCCGCGCGTCGGGCGGCCCACGCCCGGCGCCCGCTGGAGCAGCGGGCCCGCACGTCCGAGAAGAACGCCCGCACGGACGCCGCCGACTCGTTTGAGAACGGCGTGCACGACGTCGAGGCCGCCGGGGCCGCTCGCCCGCTCGGCCCGGCCGACGGGGAGGACGCCCGCGAGGACCGGGCCGCCAGCACGCCGCCGGCGCACCCCAGGCCCGACCAGCCGGGCCTGCCGCTCGACCTGACGGCCTGATCGGGACGCCCCCCTCCGCATAGCCGCTTCCCCGTGTCTGGGTATTTTTTGCGCATTTTGGTGGCCCCCCCGGATCAAGTGTGGCATGCTGTTGTTGCGGACCCCGCACCGGGCGCGTCACGACGCGGGCGGTAAGTGGGGGGTCGCGGCGGCGTCGCCGCCGTCGGGCACATAAGGAGACTTGAGATGAGCATGGCCAAACGGGTCGGGGCGATCGTTGCGCTCGCGGGGACCGCCGGACTGTCGCTCGCCGGGACCACGGCGATCGCCGATTCGACCGCCCAGTTTTCCGGCGTCCAGGGCCAGCACGGCTGGCACTACGGCTGGTACAACCTCGAAGACATCACCATCGGCAGCGGCGTCTCCGTGGACACCGCGCAGTTCCACCAGTTCACCTACTACGACTCGGGCACCGGATGGTGGGCCGCCGACCCCTCCTCCGCGGGCGGCAACCCCGGCAGCGGCGCGGTCCCCGGCTCGTTCGCGGTCGTCACCGCCGAACTGATGCACCCCCACGCCCCGTTCGCCCAGGCCAACATGGTCGCCGAGGAGATGTGGTCGGTCCGGCGCTGGACCAGCACGGTCGACGGCACCGTGACCCTCGGGGGCCTCGTGGCGCACTTTGACTACTGGGGCGACCCGATGACCGGCAACGGCACCGAGGCGCACATCCTCGTCGACGGCCAGTCCGTGTTCAGTTACGACGTCGCGTTCCAGGACTTCGAGGGCACGGCCTTCGGGTTCGACGTGAGCGTGTCCGAGGGCTCGGTCATCGAGATGGTGGTCGGCGCCAAGGGCGACCGGGCGTTCGACGCGACCCGGTTCGACCTGCGGGTGACCCACGTGCCCGCGCCGGGTGCGCTCGCCCTGGCCGGCCTGGGCGGCCTGCTGACCTGCCGCCGCCGCCGGGCCTGACCCGTCCTGTCCCGCGCCCGTCCCGGAAGGGGCGGGACGCGCGTTGCCGTCACCTTCCCCGGCCCGCCTCGCGCGGGCCGCACCCACCCGCGCACGCGTTCCGGGGTTCTTCGGCCTCAGCGGCCCTTGAAGAACTTCCTGAACGCGTGCGTCGTTGCGTCGCGGCCGATGACGGCGATCGACTCGGTCAGCGGGATGCCCTTGGGGCAGACCTTGACGCAGTTCTGGGCGTTGCCGCAGTCGGTGATCCCTCCGGCGGCGAGCATGACGTCCAGGCGGTCGCCCTTGAGGCGCTTGCCGGTCTCGTGGTCGTTGAAGTAGCGGACCTGGCTGATGGGCGCTGCGCCGACGAAGGCGGTGTCCCAGTCGGCGGGGTCCTCCTTCTTGAGGTACTGGGGGCACGCGTCCAGGCAGCAGCCGCAGGTCATGCACTCGCTGAGCACGTAGCGGGTCTGCTGCTGCTCGGGCGACTCCTTCGGGCCGGGCCCGAGGTTGTAGGTCCCGTCGATCGGGACCCACCCCTTGACGCGGCGCAGGGCGTGGAACATGCGTTCGCGGTCGACCCACAGGTCGCGGACGACCGGGAACTTGGCCATCGGCTCGAGGGTCATCGTGTCGCCCTCCTCGGGGGCGTACTCGTCGATCAGGCACGAGCAGGACTGGCGCACGCGTCCGTTGATGACCATGGTGCAGGCGCCGCAGACCTCCTCCAGGCAGCCCGAGTCCCACACGACGGGCGTGGTCTTCCTGCCGTCGGTGGTGACGGGGTTGGCGGCGATCCAGCGCAGGCAGGAGATGACGTTCGAGCCGGTCTCGACCGGGACCTTGAACGACTCCCAGCGGCTGGGCTTGCCCGGCCCGTCGCAGCGCTGGATCTTGAAGATGACCGAGCGCCCGGCCTTGGCGCGCCGGCGGTTGGCCTTGCGGGTCTCTGCGTCGTACAGGTGGGCTTGGGCGCCGCTCATGGGTTCATGTCCTCGCGGTGGGAGCCGGTCAGGATGGTGGAGGGTTCGCCGGGCCTCGGCTCGGTGGGCGTCCTGGGCGGGCTGCTCTTGCCGTAGGTCCGCGCCCGGGGCTTGACCAGCGGGGCCTTGACCGGCACGAACTCGACCTCGGTCGACCCGGTCTGGGGGTTGTACCGCGAGACGGAGGTCTTGTAGAACCGCTCGTCGTCGCGCTCGGGGAAGTCCTTGCGGTAGTGCGCCCCGCGCGACTCCTCGCGCAGCAGCCCCGCCTTGAGGATCGCCTCGGCCAGCACGAGCATGTCGCCGGTGGCCCGGGCGAACGAGAGCGACTGGTTGGTCCAGCCGGCCGCGTCGCCGAGTTCCATCCGGGCGGCCCGCTCGCGCAGGCTCGCGACCTTGCCCAGCGCCCGCGTCAGGCGCTCGCCGGTCTTGACGACCGTGGAGGCCTCGGTCATCTCGTCGCCGAGTTCCCTGGCGATCTGGTAGGGGTTGTAGTCCGGGCTGCCCGTGCCGCCCGAGGCCGACGCGACCAGGCGGTCGTGCTTGTCCTGTTCCTGGCGGACGGCGCGGTCGTAGACCGACGCCGGCACCGAGTCGACGCCCGGCAGGCCCGACTCTCGGACGAAGTTGACGACCGACACGCCGTTGCACAGCCCGTCGAAGATGCACGAGAGCAGGGCGTTGGCGCCCAGGCGGTTGGCCCCGTGGTAGGCGAAGTTGACCTCGCCGAAGGCGTAGAGGCCCTTGACGTTGGTCATCATGTTGTTGGGCGCCCCGACCGTCAGGCCGTGCCCGGGCTGCTGGTCGACGGGGATCGGCGCGCCGGACTTGTGCGCCTCGCGGGGCTCGTCGGGCCGGTAGTCGCCGGGGGTGTAGTCCGTCCACAGCCCGCCCATGGTGTAGTGCACCGCGGGGAAGATCTTCATGGGCGTGTGGCGTGGGTCGTCGCCGACGAACTTCTCGTAGATGTCCAGGATGCCGCCGAGTTTGGTGGTCAGGTACTCGGGCTCGCGGTGGGTCAGGTCGAGGTAGACCTGGTTCTGGCCGTCGACGCCCATCTTCTCGTTGACGCAGATGTCGAAGATCTCGCGGGTGGCGATGTCGCGGGGGACGATGTTGCCGTACTTGGGGTAGCGCTCCTCGAGGAAGTAGTAGCGTTCGTTCTCGGGGATGTCGGTCGGGCGTCGGGTATCGCCGGGCTTGCGGGGCACCCAGACGCGCCCTCCCTCCCCGCGGGCGGACTCTGACATCAGGCGGAGCTTGTCGGCGCCGGGGATGGCGGTGGGGTGGACCTGGATCATCTCGGCGTTGCCGTACCACGCGCCGTCCTGGTAGCAGCGCGAGGCGGCGCCGCCGGTGCAGATGACCGAGTTGGTCGACTTGCCGAAGATCAGCCCGTTGCCGCCGGTGGCCATGACGACCGCGGCCCCGCGGAAGGCGCGGATCTGCATGGTCCGCATGTCCTGGGCGACGATGCCGACGCAGCGCTTGTCCTGGCCCTCGCCCTCGGTGACGGGCCAGAGGAACTCCCAGAACTCGTACTTGGTGACCTTGCCCTCGACCTCGTAGCGCCGGGTCTGCTCGTCCAGCGCGTAGAGGAGTTGCTGGCCGGTGGTGGCCCCGGCGAAGTGGGTGCGCTTGAAGAGCGAGCCGCCGAAGAGGCGCAGGTCGCGGAAGCCCTCGGCGGTGCGGTTGAAGGGGACGCCCATGCGGTCGAGCAGGTCGATGATGCGCGGGGCCCAGTTGGCCAT
>CAZFSO010000091.1:0-9210 GCA_964522095.1 uncultured Phycisphaeraceae bacterium
CTCCTTCACGCCTCTCCCACCCTTCGTCGCTGCGTCGCTCCGTCGCTGCGTCGCTTCTCATCGCAGCACCCCCCGCTTGCGCATGTAGTCGAGCAGGAGCGTGTCGATGGGGGTGTCGGTCTGGACGGTCAGGGCGGTGATCTCGCGGCGGGCGCAGAAGGTTCTCAGGTCTTCGCAGTACGCGGCCAGGTTCTGCTTGTACTTCTTGAGCAGAGGGGCGGAGATCGTCACCTCGGCGTGGTCCTGGTCCTCGATGTCGACGAGGCGCAGGTCGCCGGCGATCTCGGGGTTGACCTCCTGGGGGGCGAGGACCTGGACGACGAAGAGGTCGTAGCCGCGCCCGGCGAGGAGGCGCAGGCCGGTCTCGTAGCCCTCTTTCATGAAGAAATCGGACAGGACGAGCATGATGCCCTTGCCGCGGCGGGTCATGGCGATGCGCTTGGCGGCCTGGCCGAAGTCGGTCGAGCCCTCGGGGGTGAGCGAGCAGAGGAAGCGGGCGACGTCCTGCGTGCGTCGGCGGCCCCGGAGGTCGCGGATGGACCCGGCGATGCCCTGCTCGCCCAACGGCGCGACGGCGGGGTCGCGCGTGCCGAGGGCGGTGACGGCCACGCGGTTGAGGTTGACCAGGCCGATGTAGGCCATGGACATGGCGACCTGCTGCATGTAGAAGAACTTGTTGGGCTCGCCGGTGTCGCCGGAGGCGCTGGCGTCGATGACGATGTGGAGCGAGAGGTCCTCTTCCTCGAGGAACATCTTCATGAAGAGGCGGTCGAGGCGGCCGTAGATGTTCCAGTCGATGTGGCGGAGGTCGTCGCCGGGCGCGTAGGGCCGGTGGTCGGCGAACTCGACGGATTCGCCCCGCTTCTTGCTCCGCCGCTCGCCCTTGAGTTTGCCGGCGAAGATCTTGCGGCTGGACAGGTCGAGCTGGGAGAGCCGGCCGACAAGGCGGCTGTCGAGCAGCTCGTCGATGGTGGTCGGGCGGGGTGGGTTGGGGGACTTGAGCATGTCGGCTTCTTTTTGAACGCAGAGTTCGCGGAGTTCACGCAGAGGACGCGGAGGGGGGATTGTGGTTGAAGGCGTTCGGCGTGCGGATGACCTTCGAGTTGACGCGGCGATAAGTGCCTTTCATTACTGTCGGAGAATGAAAGTTGATCAGGAGCCCGAGCGGCCTGCTGGTCAGGCGGAGGTAGGAAAGGAGTTGGGCGAGATGGAGGTCGTCGACGGCGCGAACCGCCTTCAACTCGACGATGATCTGGTCTTCGACCATCAGGTCGATGCGCTGGGGTGGGAGGGGTTGCCCTCGATACTCTCCAATGAACGGGATCTGGCGGGCGTACCGGATGCCGGCACGGTCGAACTCGGCGCACAACGCCGCCTCGTACACGGACTCGAGCAGGCCGACGCCGAGTTCCCGGTGCACTTCGATCGCGCACCCGATCACTCGGTGTGAGACTTGATTCAGATGCTCCGGCAACTCGACCCGGTCCACTTCGTCACCTCATCATCCTTGTCTTCGCCTCAGCGTCCTCTGCGTGATCTCCGCGACCTCTGCGTTCAGTCCTGACTCCTACGCCTTCGCCCCCACCATGGCCGTCGGCTGGGTGGGGGTCAGTTTCATGATCTCTCGGACCAGGGTGTCGGGGTCGACGCGATCGGCTTCGGCTTCGAAGTTGAGCAGCACGCGGTGGCGGAGGACGGGGAGGGCGACATCCTGGATGTCCTGGTAACTGACGTGGAAGCGGCCGTCGACGAGGGCTCGGACCTTGCCGGCGAGGACGAGGGCTTGGGCGGCGCGGGGGGAGCCGCCGCAGCGGACGTAGCGGTTGGTCGGGCCGTTGGGCCCGCCGGCGGCGGTGTCGGTCTCGGGGTGGGTCGCGAGGACCAGGCGGGCGGCGTACTGCTTGACGTGGGGGGCGACGACGACCTGGCGGACCAGGTGCTGCATGGCGAGGATGCGCGGGCCGTCGACGACGGGGCCGGCCTCGGGCGTGACGGCGCCGGTGGTGCGGTCGAGGATGGTCATGAGGTCCTCGAGGGGCGCGTAGCCGACGTTGACCTTCATCATGAAGCGGTCGAGTTGGGCTTCGGGCAGGGGGTAGGTGCCTTCCTGCTCGATGGGGTTCTGGGTGGCCAGGACGAGGAAGGGGGCGTCGAGTTTGTATGTCACGCCGCCGACGGTGACGGAGCGCTCCTGCATGGCCTCGAGCAGGGCGGACTGGGTCTTGGGGGTGGCGCGGTTGATCTCGTCGGCCAGGACGACCTGTGCGAAGATCGGGCCGCGCTGGAACTCGAAGCGGCGCCGGCCGGTGTCCGGGTCCTCGCTGACGATGTTGGTGCCGATGACGTCGGCGGGCATCAGGTCGGGGGTGAACTGGATGCGGCTGAACGGCAGGCTGAGGGTGTTGGCCAGGGTGCGGACGAGGAGGGTCTTGCCGAGGCCGGGGACGCCTTCGAGCAGGACGTTTCCGCCGCAGAAGAGGCAGACGAGCACCGCGTCGACGACGGGCTGCTGGCCGACCATGACCTTGCCGATCTCGGCGCGGAGTTGGCCGAAGGCGCCGCGGAACTGCTCGCACTGGGCCTTGATCTCGGCGGGGGTTTCCTGGTCGTGGGCTTGGCTCTGGTTCGCGGCCATGGGGGCCTCCTTGGGTCTCGGCCGGGGGGGGGGGGCGGCCGGGTGGGCTAGCGGTCTTCGAGGTCTTCCTGGGCGCGCTTGCGGGCGGCGCGCAGGGCGCTGAGTGAGTCCTTGGGCGCGTCGTCCGCGACGCGCGGCCGGTCGGGCTTCTTGAGGGGGGACGGGGCCTCCTGCTCGCCGGTCAGGGCGATGGGCTGGTCAGCGGCGCGCCGGTCCGGGGCGGCCTCGAAGCGGGCGGCGGCCCGCTCGCGCCGGGCGGGGTCGTCGGCGCGTCGAGACTTGACGCTGCGGAACGCGTCGGTCGACTCGGTCGAGCCGGCGCGCTCGCGGGAGGCGGAGCGGCGCATCCACGCGGCGATGGCCCTGGGCTCGATGCGCACGCGCCGGATGCCCACGTCGGCCAGGAACACGGCCACCCCGGCGATCAGGAACGCCATCCACACCGGGCGCAGCGCCACGGGCATCGTCAGCCCGTCGCGGGCCCACAGGTCGGCCTGGGCGGGGTCGCCGGGCAGGACGCGCCCGCCGGTGATGGCGGCGACCTGGCGGAGCAGGGGCGTGTTGGTTCGCAGGGCGCGGAACTCGTCGGCGTAGGGCCGGGTGACGGCCGCCTGGACCGAGCCCTCGAGCACCTCGCCCCCGGCGCCGGGGGCGCGGTAGCGCATGGACACGACGTAGGCCCCGGCGTCGGAGGAGTCGAAGGCGCCCTCGTAGCGTCCGGGCCCGACCTGGCGGAGTTCGACGCCCATGCCCCGGCCGTCGGGGGTGGCGATGCGGGCGTCGAAGCGGGCGAAGTTGAGCCGGTCGCCGCCGGGGTCGAAGGCCTCGACGATGACGACGGTCTGGTCCCCGCGGTTCTCGGTGACGACGCGCATGGAGGCGTTGTCGCCGGGGCGCATGGCCCAGCGGACGTGCTGCTCCCAGAACTGCTTGAAGCCGTCCCAGGCGACCCAGGGGGAGGCCCAGCGGGTGGTGGCGTCGCTGGTGAAGGTGATGACGCGTCCCAGGCCGTGCTGCCACTGGGCGGCGATGGGGTCCTCCTCCTTGCCGCGGAGGGTGACGAGGCTGAGGCCCTCGCGTTCGGCGGCGACGACGTAGCCGGAGATGGGCGGCACGCCGGAGATGCCGCGCATGGTCTCGGTGGGCGCTCCGGTGCGCGCGGGGCTGAACGGCTGGCCCTCCCAGATCAGGGCGCGGCGGAGGGTCTGGGCCTCCTTGACGAAGATCTGGGGGAGCGTCTCCAGGGCGCTGTTGCCGACGCTGTAGAAGGTGCCCCCGGTCTCCTGGGCCATGGTGCGCAGCGAGTTGAGGTCGCCGGGCGAGTGCGGGTTGACGCCAACGGCGGAGATGGTGATGCCGGCCTGGCGGAACTGGCGGAGCAGGGACCGCGAGAGCGAGGGGTCGCCGTCCGAGATCACGATGCAGTGCTTCTGGCCGGCGTCGGCCGCCTGCAGGCCGGCCAGGGCGAGTTGGAGCGAGGGGTCGAAACTGGGCATGTCGCCGAACTGCAGCCCGTTGATGGCGCGCCGGACGGCCGAGCGGTCGCCGACGGGCGCGATGGGGTAGACCCAGTCGGTCCCGCCGAAGCCCTGGTACTCGACGATGCCGATCAGGTCGAGGCGGCTGAGGGCGTCGGCGGCGGCGTTGGCGATCTGCTTGCCGTAGAAGACGCCCTGGGGGATCTCGACGGAGTGGACGACCAGCGCGAGCGCCCCGCGGGGCATCTGGCGCTTCTGGGGCGGGTCGAGGCGGATGGGCAGGGCGTCGGCGAGCGGTGAGCCGATCCAGCCGCCGGCGCCGAAGGACTCGGGCCCGCCGATCATGACCAGCCCGCCGCCGGTGTCGTGGACGTACTGGCGGAGCAGTTCCTGCTGCTGGGTGGTCGAGTCGTAGGCGCTCTGGTTGACGAGGATGATGGCCTCGTAGGCGGCCAGTTCGGGCAGGGTCGCGGGGAGCGCGGTCGAGCCGACGCGGACGGTCTGGATCTCCGAGGCGGCGAGGATCTCCTCGAGGGGCGCGGCCTCCTCGGCGGCGTCCGCGACGATGAGGACGGTGCCCTCAGAAGCGACGAAGGTGATCGCGTCGGCTCGGTTGTTCTCGATGATCGAGTCGCCGCGGGTGGCGAGGGTCTGGCCGTCGGCGCCGAGCGCGGCGATGGGCTCGAACACCGCGTCGTAGAGTTGCGGGCCGGGCCGGCTGGGCGTGACGGGCACGCTGAGCACGTGGCGTCCCGCGTCCACCCGCACCAGGGCGCCGACCTGCTCGGGGTCGGGGTCCAGGTCGATCACCCGCCCGTTCTCCGACACCAGCAGGCGACCGACGACCGGGGAGGTGGTGCTGAGGACCACGCGGAGCGAGACCGTCTCGCCGACGCGCACGCCCGAGGGGACCTGCACGTCCTCGACGATGACCTCCTCCTGGATGTCAAAGTCCACGGGCAGCACGTCGACCGGGATGCCCAGGGCGCGGGCCTGCTCGGCGGCGCGCAGGACCGACCCGGCGGTCTCGTTGCCGTCGGAGACGAGCACGATCCGCCCCGCGGCGTTGCGGGGGGCGACCGCGGCCGCCAGGTTCAAAGCGCTGGCCAGGTCGGTCGCGTCGCGCCCGCCGATGAACTGCCGTTCGACGCGCCGGACCAGCCGGCTGGGCGAGGACTGCACGAGGGCCGACTCGCCCGCGGTGACCACGCCGAGCAGGTCGTTCTCCAGTCGCGAGGCGTCCTGGGCCTGCTCGACGTAGCGGTCGATGCGCTCCTGGGCGCCGGTCGGGATCGAGCGGGAGACGTCGACCACCACGGTGACGTTGACGGCCTCGGCGACGCGCCGGGTCTGCGCCTGGGCGAGGGCGCCGGCGAGCAGGGTGATCGCCAGCACGCGGGCCGTCAGCGCCGCCCAGCGCGAGCCGCGCCCCAGGCCGCTGAGGCTGCGGCGCGAGAGCCACCAGCACACCAGGCCGAGCGCGGGCACGAGCCACAGCCAGACGGGTCGCTCGAACTGGAGCGGCCCGAGCACGAGCGACGCGATGACGGGCGGCGTCGTCAACCGGCCCCCCCCACCCCGCGCCAGCGGACCACCTGGACGCGGTCATTGCCCGAGTCGAGGATCATCAGTTCGTCGTCCACGAGCACGCTGGCCCAGGGGGTCGCCAGTTGGCCGGGGCCCCGACCGGGCCCGCCCATGAAGGCGAGTGTCCGCCCGGTCTCGACCTCCATCACGCGCAGTCGCGAGGCCCCGAACTCGGCGACCACGGCGTGGTCGTCGTCGATGAGCGTCACGCCGTAGGGGAACCGCAAGGGCTCGCAGGCCGAGCCGTCGGCCATGGTCGCGCCGTCGGTCCAGCCGGCGACGGCGCCCGTCGCGGTCTCGAACCGGACGACGCGGTGGCGCCCCACGTCGGCGACGACGATCTCGGCCCCCCCGCGGCGCGTGGCGATGGCCTGGGGGCGCGAGAGGGCGGCGGGGTCGTCCTCGGGCGCGTCCATGGCGACGCCGCTGATGCCGATCTGGCGTTCGAACTCGAATCGCACCGCGCCGGCCTCGCGCCGGACGCGGAAGACGCTGACGCGGTCGTTGCCGCCGTACTCGGAGACGAAGACGGTCTCGGGCAGCCCGGTGGCCCCGTTGAGGACGGCCACGTCGGTGGTGTAGATGAACTCGCCAGGGCCGTCGCCGAACGAGCCGAACTGGAACGCCGGCTCGGCGGGCTGGCTGTCGGTGTCGAACGGCAGGGGGTAGACGAGGACGCGGTGCTCGTGCGTGTCGGCCACCCAGACCGCCTGGCGGCCCGCGTCGGTCGGGTGGGTCGCCACCGTCAGCCCGGTCGGCATGCCCAGTTTCCAGATGGGCGTGCGGAACGAGGCCAGCGGCTCGCCGGTGCGGGCGTCGAGCGTCTGGATGCGGGCGGTCTTGTCCACCACGAGCAGGAGTTGGCGGCCGTCGAGTTCCAGCGCGTCCATCCCGCGGGGGTAGGCGAACTGCCCGGGCTGCCGCCCGGTCTCGCCGATGACCCGTTCGGTGCTGAGCATCCCGGGCGTCGGGGGGCGTTCGCACGCGGACAGCGCGGCGACGCCCGCCGCCAGGCACGCCGCTCGCCATCGGATCGCACGGGATGGCTCGCGGTTGGACCTCGCCACGGGGCCGATCATACGGAAATGCCTACTGCCCCGCAGGCCGGGGGTTGCCGATCCGCCTGTCCGGGCCGTGCCGTCGGCGCTTGAGGCCCGCGCCAAGGGCCAGAACCAGCCCGGCCAGCACGCCCACGCCGATCCCGAAGACGCCCATGACCGCGCCGCCGGCGCTGAGGCTCTCCAGGCGGGCATAGTGCAGGTCGGAGAGCATCTGCTGGGGCAGGTTGCCGCGTCCGGGGGGGCGGACCATGACGGAGGCCTCGATCTCGTGCAGGCCCAGGACGAACGCGCCCAGCCACGCGCCCGCGCCGAGCAGCGCCGCCCGGCCGGGGTTGGCCCGCAGCCAGCCCAGGGCGTGCCCTGCGCCGTCGAGGCGCCGGGCGGCGCGCTCGTCGGGCGACTCGGTCCCCGCGACGATCAGGCCGGCCAGGGCGCCGACGAAGGCCGTGCGGGCCCCCGCCGCGGCGACGGACGCCGGCCACTCGGCCAGCCCCAGCCGCCCGACGCCCACGCCGACGAACACGCCCGGGACGAGCGCCCCGAACACCGCCAGCATCGCCAGGACGCGGGCCGCACCCCGCGTCAACGCCGATTCCGAAGCCCCCAGCGCCGCCAGGCCCACGCCCGTGGCCGCGGCGCACAGCGCTCCGGCGCCGGCCACGGCGCCCGAGGTCCGCAGCGCGTCGGCCTCCATGCGCACCCAGCGGGGCATCGACGCCGCGGTGTCCAGCGACCAGACCATCAGCACGACGGGCGCGACGACCGCCAGCGACCAGAGCCCCCACGCGGCGGCCCGCGTGCACCACGAGGCCCGGGCGGGCGCACCGGACGTCGCGCCCTGCCCCGGACTGGCGCGGGCCCCGAGACGCGCGGTGATCCACCACGCCCCGGCCAGCGCCAGGAGCAGGTGCGGCGTCAGGGCCACCCACACGCCCGGCCAGCGCGACGCAGGGCGCTCGACCAGCGCGCGCCAGAGATAGATCACGTCGGTCTCGACCTGGGCGAGGTGCAAGGGCACCGCCGAGCCGAGCGTGAGCAGCGCGACGACCACCCAGGCGCTCATGAGGGCGCGCGCCCGCAGACGCAGGAGAAGCCGCAGGCGGATCAGGGGGCCGAGGGGGTCGGTGCGGGCCAACTCGCGGGCGGCGTCGTGCTCGGGGTCTTCCACCCCCGCCATCACGAGTGCGGCCACGGGCGCGGACCAGAGGACAAGCGCCGCGATGGCCACGGCGTTGCCGAGCGCGATGATGGCCCAGCGGTTGGAATCCCCCACGATCGCGCGCTCGGGATCGAGGGCCCAGCGCATGAACGCCGCGCCGAACGCGGTGTCCGGGGCGCGGGCCAGGTTCAGGCCGGCGTAGATCAGCCACGAGGGGATCCAGACTGGGGCCACGAGCAGGGCGGCCGCCCGAACCCCGGTCGTGCGCAGCACTTGCGCCATCGGCGCCGCGACGAGCACCGCCAGGCACGCCACGAGCGCCGCGACGCCAGCGGATCGGGCCATCGTCGCCCAGCGGGCCGTGACGCCGGGCGCGTCGCGCCACGCCGCCGGATCGACGGCGGCCGCCGCGTAGCCCGAGGCGACGGGCCACCACGCCGGCAGGCTGGCGGCGACCGCGCACGCGACGAGCAGCCAGTCGGAGTGTGCGGGCCGACGCATCGGGCGAGTCTACCGACGCGCCGCGCCGACGGGGGCGTCGCGTGCGGACCGCGCGGGGTCGGGATAAGATCCCGCCAGCGTCCGTGGCGTGAGCGCACGGCCATCCCGCGCCCGGTTCCGGGTTCGTGGGCAACAGGGGACCCCCGGGCACCAGCATGATCGACATCCGCAAACTCAAAGAGCTTGTCCGCCTCATGGTCGAGAACGAGCTTTCCGAACTGGATCTGCGCGACGAGCAGGAGACCGTCACCATCAAGCGCGGCGGGCAGGGCCCGGCGTACATCGCCGCCCCCCAGATGGCGCCGGCGATGATGGCCGCCCCCGCGGCGCGCCCGGCGGGCGACGATGCCGCCGACGGGTCGGACACGGGCGACGACCCCTCGCTGACCGCGATCGAGTCGCCCATGGTCGGAACCTTCTACAGCCGCCCCAACCCCGACTCGGACACCTTCGTCAAGGTCGGCGCGGGCGTCGGCCCGGACAGCGTGGTCTGCCTCGTCGAGGCGATGAAGGTCTTCAACGAGATCAAGGCCGAGACCAGCGGCACCATCGAGAAGATCCTCGTCAAGGACGGCGACTCGGTGGAGTTTGGGCAGAAGTTGTTCCTCGTGCGGCCCGCCTGACGGCGGCCGGAGGGATCAGGAATCAGGGATCAGCCATCAGCCGCTCGTCCCGCGTCCCTGCGACCCTCTCTTCCCCGATCGCTGATGGCTGATCCCCGATCCCTTCCTCCAATGTTCAAACGCGTCCTCATCGCCAACCGTGGAGAGATCGCCCAGCGCATCATGC
>CAZFSO010000092.1:0-9067 GCA_964522095.1 uncultured Phycisphaeraceae bacterium
ATCCCCCGGTAAGCGCCGGCGAGTTCGTACGCGCGTTGGTGGTACGCCGCGACCACCGAGTTGTTGATGGACGTCCCGGTGGTGATGTCGTCCATGCTGACCACACGCAGCGGCCAGCCGAACCGATATCGCGAGAGGTGGACACTGGGAGGCCCCGGCGTTACCAAGGGGTCCCAGGTCCGGAAGGCGGCATCCCACATCGAGGCACCGTAGCCGTACGAGACATGGTCCACCCCGAGGTTGATCCCCCACAACAACCGGTTCCCGCTGGATGCACGCCCGGGTACGGCGATGTAAACCTCCCGAAGTTCAGGGGCGATGGGGGCGAGATAGGTCGGCGCGAAATCAGACGGCTGCCGCGCCGTGGCCACCCAATGCGATGGGAACAGGAAAGACGCAAGCAGCGCGCAGACCCCCAGCGACACGGCCAGCCCGGCGACGAGGCAGCCAACGCCGCGTGCGATCAGGGCGTGCTTGCGTGTGGGCGTCGCCATCCTGGATCTACCGAGGGCCTCGGGGCGTGTTGCAAGGCCCCCTTTGGCCGCGAACGCGGCGCCTGCGGCGCCGCGACAGCGGACCCGGAACCCCATGATTCGCGTTGCTCATCACGGGCGTTGTAAGACCACGCGGCCCTCACGCCTCCGAGAAGTCGTACGCCGCCCCATAAACCCCGGTCTTCAGTTTCGCCATCGAACGCAGCAGGTCGTTGAGCAGCGTGCTCGCCCCGAACCGGAACCAGTCCGGGCTCAGCCAGCCCTCGCCCAGCGTCTCGTTGACCATGCACAGGTAGTGCCAGGCCTGCTTGGCCGTGCGGATGCCGCCTGCGGGCTTCATGCCGATCTTCACGCCCGTGTTCAGGTACGCGTCGCGGATGGCTTCGAGCATCACGAGGGTCACGGGCATTGTGGCCGCGGGCGTCACCTTGCCCGTGCTGGTCTTGATGAAGTCGCCCGGCCGGACCGCCGCGATGGCGATGTCGCTGGCCCGGCGCACCTGGTCGTAGGTCTCCAGTTCGCCGGTCTCGAGGATCACCTTCAGGTGTGCCTCGCCGCACGCCTCGGCGACCGCCGCGATCTCCTCGGCCACCTCGGCGTAGCGCCCCGCAAGGAAGGCCCCGCGGTTGATGACCATGTCGATCTCGTCGGCCCCGTCCCGCACCGCCGCCCGCACGTCGTCGAGCCGGATGCCCAGTGGGTACTGCCCGCTGGGGAACCCCGTCGCGACCGACGCGACCTTGACCCCCGTGCCCGCCAGCGCCTCGGCCGCGTGCGGCACCATGCTCGGGTACACGCACACCGCCGCCACCGACGGCAGGCGCTCGCCCAGCACCTCCTCATCCCGCTCCCACGGGCGCACCGCCTTGCGGCACAGGCTCCGCACCTTCTCCGGCGAGTCCTTGCCCTCCAGCGTCGTCAGGTCCACCATCGACACCGCCAGGCGCAGGGCCGCCATCTTCGACTCGTTCTTGATCGAGCGGGTCGTGAACGACGCCGCGCGCCGATCGGCCATGACCGCGTCGACGGTGGGGGAGTTGGGCAGCGTCGGAAATGTGGCCATGGGCGATCTTATGCGGTCTGCCTCCATCGCTTTTAGGCATCCTGACCCGAAAGCCCCGGAGGGGCGTCCGTCAGTAGCCGCGGGTGGAGCGCAGCGGAACCCGCGGAACGGCCCGACCGGTGCGGCTCTGACCCCGGCAGGGGTCACGACGCCGTCAGGATCACGCTTGGCCACAGAGCCGCCGGCCGCATCGCATCACGCCGGAGACTCAGGAAGGATCGAGTCAGAAACCCGCGATCCCTCCTCGCCCGACCTCACCGCCCCCGCCCCCCGCCCCCCGCACCGCGTCCGCCACCGCCCGCCGCGCGGCCGGCTCCAGGTCCGGGTCCGTCCACAAGTCGTTGTGCCCCCCGCCCGGGATCTCGACCATCCCCCCTCGGGGCGCGGCCCCGGCGATCACCCGCCCGTCACTCACCGAGCACACCGCGTCCGCGTCGCCGTGGATGACCGTCAGCGGGACCTCGCCCAGCCGGGCGGCGTGCCGGTCGCGGGCAAAGCCGGACCACGACGCCCCGACGCCCAGGCGCACCCCCAGCATCGCCATCGCCAGCGGCAGGTTCAGCCGGTAGGGCTGGCCCCGAAGCCGGATCACCGCCAGCGCGGGCGTCGATGCCTCGACGTACGGCGCCTCCGCGATCACGGCGCGGACCCCGTGCCGCCCGTCCGATTCGGCCGCCGCCCGGATCGACACCCCGCCGCCCAGCGACCAGCCGAACAGCACCACCGGCGTGCCGGGGGGCAGGGCCAGCGCGTCGAGCAGGGCCAGCAGGTCCAGGTGCTCATCCGCGCCCAGGCGCGAGGTGCCCGGGGCCTCGCCGTGCCCGGGCAGGTCCCACAGCACCGCCTCGCGCGCGTGGGCCAGCACCGGGCCGAGTCGCTTGAGCCCGCCGATGCGCGAACTGCCCCAGCCGTGCGTGAGCACCACCACCGGGCCGGCGGGGTCGTCCCCCGGCACGCGCCAGGCCGGCAGGTCCAGGCGCGCCCCGCGGAAGGTGAACGCCTCGAACGCGCGAGCCGGTTCCAACTCCGACGGGTCCCCCGGCGTTCTCCGCGCCACCGCCCAGGCGTAGGTCCGGCGCGGCGGGTGGGTCAGCGACCACGCCGTGTGCAGCGCCGACAGCGCGACCGCGACGACCAGGCCCGCCCCGAGCAGTTGGAGCAGGCCCAGCACCGGGTGCAACGCGCCGAGCGCCAGCGCGTCAGACACCGAAGAGCGCCCGCAGGTCGTGGAAGGTCACGATCAGGAACACCGCCCCGATCAGCAGCACGCCCACCAGCGTCGCCGCGTTCTGGAACGCGATCGGCACCGGGCGACGGCGCACGCCCTCGTAGCACAGCATCAGGAACTGCCCGCCGTCCACGATCGGGAGGGGCAGGAAGTTGATCACCGCCAGGTTCACGCTGACCAGGCCCAGGAAGAACAGCACCCAGATGAAGCCCTGGTCCGCCACCTGCGTGCCCAGGTGCGCGATGCCCACCGGGCCCTTGAGGTGGCTGACCTTCATCGTGCCCTGGAACAGGCGCAGGAAGGTCAGGTAGGTCTGGTTCATCACGCGCCGGGAGGTCGCCACGCCGCGCCCCACGGCCTCCAGGGGCCCCGACGCCTTGTCGAGCGTCTGCTCCATCTCGAACAGCCTGATCACGGACGCCCCGCCCGGCAGGGTCCAGGTCGTCTCGCGCAGGCTCTCCACCTCGGCCCGGGAGAGCGTCCACTCGGCCGTTTGCGTCGGCGCCCGCCCGTCCGGCTGGGCCGGCAGCGGCAGTTCCAGCGTCACCGGCACCGAGAACGAATCGCGCCCCGCCCCGTAGTCCGCGTCGGTGACGGCCAGCACGGCCAACGCCACGTCCGTCAGGCTCTCCACGGGCCGGTCCCCGACCGACACGATCCGCGTGCCCGCCCGGGCGATCAGTCGGGAGGCGGGCGTGGACGCCGTCGCGGGGGCCGCGTCGTCCGTCGGGTCGTCGTCGAGCGGCGCGATCGGCGCCGGCAGCGCGACCAGGGCCGCGCTGCGGGCCGTCGAATCCGGCATGAAGCCGATCGTGCCCGAGCGGCTCACCTTCACGTCCAGCACCACCCGTTCCCCGCCCCGCAAGACCTCGAGTTGCAACGCCTGGCCCGCGTGCGCCCGGATCAGCCCCATCGCCATCGGCATCGACGGCGCGTCCATCTCACCGATGCGCACCAGCACGTCGCCGGGCTCGAGCCCCTGCCTGGTCATCTCGGCCGGCGAGTCGGGGCTCACGCGGATCAGCGGCAGCAGCCCCAGCACGTGCTCGACCCCCACCCGCTCGCCCCGAACCACCACCTCGCCGGCCTGCAGCCCGCGCTCGGGCGTGAGCGTTACGCCCCGCTCCGCGCCGTCGGGCGAGACGAACACCGCCTCGAACGGGGTTCCGCCGGACCGTTCCGCCGCGTGCACCAGCGCGTCCGGGCGGGCGGCGGCCTGCCCGCCGACGCGCACCAGCCGATCCCCCGGCGCCACCCCGCCCAGGCCCGCCATGCGGGCCACGCGGTCGCGCAACTCGGTCTCCTCCCACCGGGCCAGCACCGGCGAACTCGGCGGCGCGATACCCAGGTCCAGCAGGCCCGTGGCCTGGTCCGGCCGGGCCGTCGCCACGAACTCGATCGGCTCGCCGAGCCCCGGGCGCTCGACCAGCAGGCGCACCGGCTCCCTGCGCCCGCTCATCGCCACCTCGGTGACCACCTCGGTGAACGACCGCATCTCGCGGTCGCCCACCTGCAGGACGCGGTCCTCGGGCAGCAGGCCCGGGCCCACGTCGTCGCGCCCGACCGGCTCGGCCACCGCCGCCGGCGAGGCGTCCGCCACGTAGCCCACCACCGGCGGCTGGACCTTCAGCCCGACCATGAACACCACCACGAACAGCACGGCCGCCGCGATGACGTTCATCACCACGCCCGCGCAGATCACCACCATGCGCTTCCACACCGGCCGGTTCTGGTACGAGTCGGGCGCCTCCGACACCGCCCCCGGGTTGGCGTCCTCCTGGCCGAGCATCTTGACGTACCCGCCCAGCGGCAGCGCGCTGAGGCGGTACTCCGTCGGGCTGATCCCGTCCGTCGCCGCGCCGTCCGCCAGCAGCCGCCGGTAGTCCGGCTCGCTCGAACCCTTCCGCCAGCCCATCCCCTTGCGGTAACTGACCAGCACCGGGCCCATGCCCATCGAGAAGGCCAGCACCCGGATCCCCGCCCACTTCGCGGCCAGAAAGTGCCCGAGTTCGTGCACGAAGATGATCGCGCCGAACCCGACGACGATCACCGCGAGATTGGCCAGCGTGCCGGCGACGCCGGGCAGGTCGAACATGGGTCACCCTCCGTGGTTGACGAACGATACGGGCGGGCCCGGCCCCCCGCCCGCGCCAGCCCCCCTCCCGCCGAAAAGAACACGCCCCGGGCGCTGGCCCGGGGCGTTCTGGTCATCGACCGACGCTTGCGCTCAGTCGGCGTACTTGATGCTGCACCCGTACGACTCGGTCTGGGCGGTCTCCACCGGGCGCCCGGCGCGGACCGCCTCGACGGCCAGTTTGACGTAGTTCACGTCGCCGGGCCCGCGGGCCGAGTTGTCGTTGTCGATCGCCCCGCGGTACGCCAGCACGCCGTCCGGGCGGATCACCATCATCTCGGGCGTGCGCAGGACGCCGTACATCCGCCCGACCTTGCCCTCCGCGTCGACCAGCATCGGCGTGGTGATGTTCCAGTCCGCGATGGCCTTCTTGACCTCCTCGGCCCGGCCCATCGGGTCGGTCGGGCGGGCCGAGTTGACCCGCAGCCACACCACCGGCTCACCCTCCCACGAGTCGACCAGCGCGTTCATCGTGTCCGACTCGTGGTTGTAGTGCTTCTTGACGAACGGGCAGTGGTGGTTGAACCACTCGAGCACCACCACGTTGCCCTGCTCGAGGTACGAACTCAGGGTGTGCTCCTGCCCGTCGTAGTCCGTCAGCGTGAAGTCCGGGGCCGGCTTGCCGACCTGGGCCTTCTTCTCGTCCGCCGCGCCGGCCGCGATCATCGCACCGCCCAGCGCCACCGCCGCCGAAACACTCAGAAGCCGCTTCATCGACTTGATCATCCGATTCTCCTCGCCCGTTCGGGCTCTCACAGTACAGCACGCGCCCGCCCGGAAACCCGGCGGCCGCTCATCCGTTCGTCGCCATCTCGGGCGCCTTCCGCACCCGGTACACCCGCGACCGCCCGTCGTGCGAGAACACCTCCAGCACGCCGGAAAGCATCAGCGGGTCGGCGGGGTCGCGGTCCTTGTGGAACTCCAGGCGCAGCATGTCGCCCTCGGCGACGCCCATCTCCACCAGCGAGCCGATCCTGGTGCCCCGACCGTCCGGGTAGAACGCCAGACGCGTCGCGCCCCGCGCCCGGATCGTCGCGCCGTTGGCCGTGCACTCGACGAGCACCACCCGCTCGGTCGACGGCACCGGCTCCGGCACGCGCCGGCGCGTGGCCGCGAACAACTCCGCCACGCCCGCGTCCGGCTCGGGCGCTTCGGCCAGCACGGGCAGCGTCAGCGTCACCGAATCGTCGCCGGCCACGCACATGACCTCGCACGCCATCCAGGACACGTCAAAGCGAAGTTCCAGGCCGGATCCGACCTCGGCGTCCGCCGGCGCGGTCACCGCGATCAACGCCGCCACCGGGCCCTGGAACACGTGGTCGACCGCCATCCCGCCCGAGGCGAGCAGGCGACGCGGCGCCGGCCACACCGGCTCGTCGAACGCCACGCCCTCCGGACCCGTCGGCCTGATCTGGGTCGGCATCCCCGTGTTGTTCTGCCCGGGCCAGTAGGTGTGCCAGCCGTCCTTCGTCTGCAGGTGCACGCCCACCCACACCGTGCCGCCCGGCGTGACGCCCGGGGCCTCGGCCACGACCCGCACCGTGACGGGCGCATCGGCCGCGCCCGCGCCGTGCGCGGGGGCGATCGCGACGGCCGCCAGCGCCGTCACACAACCCGAGACCCATCCCGTCAGGCCCGGTCCGAGCCGCGTCGTCAGAGGTTTGAACATGGAGGAGTTCCTTTGGCCCGCCCGGAGAACCGGACGCGCGGGCGGGTTATTCTCCCTTCATGAACGATTCCACGCGAGCGGTCGATCGCCGATTCCTGGGCCTGGCCGCCCTCCTGGGCGTGCTCCTCGCCGGCCTGACCGGCTGCAACCGCCACCAGGTCTCCGACCGCCGCATCGAGATCGTCTCGCTCGCCGACGCCCTGGCCTACCACGAGCGATCGCTCAAGCCGGACCCAGAAGTCCTGTTTATCGACGCCCGACGCTCCGTCCTCTACGAGCAGGGCCACATCCGCGGCGCCTGGAACCTCCGCCCCAACGACGTTGACCTCCGCGCCGGCGCCGACCCGCGCCTCGAGTCCAAGGACGCCCTGGTCGTCTACGGCCAGGACCCTTCCTCCGCCGTCGCACGCGCCATGGCCAAACGCCTGATCGAGGCCGGGTACAACACCCTCCTCCGCCAGCGCGTCAAGTTTTACGCCGGGGGCTACGACGAGTGGCTCGCCACCGGCCTGCCCGTCGACGACGCCGAGACGCCCGACGAGCCCGGTCAGCCCGCCGGCTGATCCATCGCCGCCCCGGAAGTGGGGGTCTTCATC
Source organism: uncultured Phycisphaeraceae bacterium (assembly GCA_964522095.1). Classification (GTDB taxonomy): domain Bacteria; phylum Planctomycetota; class Phycisphaerae; order Phycisphaerales; family UBA1924; genus UBA6054. The sequence goes on from CAZFSO010000092.1 coordinate 7,185, forward strand.
GTCGCCTTGGCGTGCCGCACCGCGTGCTCGGCCATGATCTCCGCCGCGTCGTACACCGGCAGCGGGCTCTCCTCGGGCGTGATGACCAGGGGCGCTTCCGAGCAGCCCAGGATCACCCCCTCGCACCCCCGCCCCGCCAGGCGCCCCACGATGTCCAGGATCGTCTGCCGCGACGTCGCCAGCACCGTCCCGTACACCAACTCGTCGAAGATGATCGACTCGAGCAGGTGCGTGTCCGCCTCCTCCGGCCGGACCAGTTTGATCCCCCGCACCCCCAGGTCCGTCTGGTACACGCTCCCGCCCGTGACGATCCGCGTTCCGATCACGCCGACCGTCTTGCGCCCGTCGCGGGCGATCGCCTCGCCCACCGCGTCGGTCATCTTGAGCCAGGGGATCGGGCATCCAACCTCCGCCAACTGCACCGCGTGCTGGACCGCGTTGTCGGGCGTGAAGCAGAACTCCGCCCCCAGCCCCGCCAGTTTGATCGCCGAGTCGCGCAGGAGCGACCCGACCCCCCGCCAGTCGTCCCGCCGGATCGCGTCCAGGTAGTCCGCGAACGGCAGGTTGTATACCGACACCGTCGGCTGCAGATGCGGCTCGAGCAGCACCCCCGCGTGCCGGTACACCTGGCGGTAGCACAGAGCCGCCCCCTCCGGGCTGACGCCGACGATCCCGATGTGTCGTGCCACGCTGGAGTCCTTCCCGCCCGCGTGCGGACGCCTCATCGTCCCCGAAAACGCCCGCCCCGTCAACACCAAACCCCCCATCCCCCGGCCCCCCAGCCCCGCGGCCCGCGTGCCGCACCGCGTAGGGTAGAAGCGTGGACCACACAGACGCCAGCCGGACGACGCCGCCCGATCCCTTCGCCGCCCTCGGCCTGCCCCGCCGCTTCGACCTGGCGGACGACCGGATCGAAGCGGCCTTCCTGGCCCGCCTGGCTGGCGTGCACCCCGACCTGGCCGGCGAGCACGCGGCCTCCGACGCCGCCGCCCTGACCGGCGCCCGCGCCGTGCTGGCCGACCCCGAACGCCGCGCCACGGCCCTGCTCGCCCTCCTCGGCGGCCCGGCCGCCGGCGACGACCGCTCCCTCCCCGACGGCTTCCTCATGGAGATCATGGAACTGCGCGAGCAGATCGAGTCCGAACTCGCCTCGGGCGGCGCCGCCGCCCGCGACCGCTGGACCGCCTTCGCCGAAGACCGCCGAGGCGAGCACACCGAACGGGCCGCGGCGTTGTTCGCCGCCCTGACCGACCCGCCCGCCGACGCCGACCTCCGCGCCATCCGCCTGGAACTCAACGCCTGGCGATACACCGAGCGCCTCATCGAGCAACTCGACCCCGGCTACGACCCCGCCGACGCCGACCTGCCCGGCTGAGCGCAGGAACAAACGCGCCCGTGCGGGCCTTCATCCGGCGGAGGCGCCCGCATGAACCGTAAAGCCTGGGCCTGGCTGGCCGTCATCGCAGCGTTCACGCTCGTCGTCGTGCTGCGCACCAACAGCAACGCCGGCGGCGGCTCGGTCAGCCCCGTCCCCGCCGTCTTCGACGACGCGCACACCCTCGACCAGGCCTCGGCGGTGTCCGACCAGACCGGCCGCCCCGTGCTCGCCTTCGTCACCGCCGACTGGTGCGGCCCGTGCCAGGCCCTCAAGCGCGGCGCCCTGAGCGACCCCGAGGTCGCCGCCTACCTCCGCGAACACACCGTCCCGGTCTACCTCGAAGAGCGAAAAAGCCCCGACGCCGTCGCCCAACTCGCCCCCCGCGTCTTCCCCACGACCTACCTGCTCCAGAACGGACGCACCATCGCCCGCATCGAGGGCGGCGGCCCGCCCACCGCCTACCTCAACACCATCCGCCGAGCGCTCGAGTAGACGGGCTTCCAGC
>CAZFSO010000093.1:0-2330 GCA_964522095.1 uncultured Phycisphaeraceae bacterium
CTGGGGCACAACCGGCTGCTGACATTTCTCGAACCCGCGTGCGGGACGGCTCGGCATCTGCGGGTGCTGGCGCGGCACGGGCATCGGTGCGTGGGGTTCGACCGGTCCGAGGCGATGATCGCGGACGCGCAGACACGGGCCGAGCGGGCGGGGCTGGCGGGGCGGATGGAACTGTTCACGGCGGACATGACGGACTTTGCGGGCCGCGTGCGCCGGCCGGTCGACGCGGCGTTCAACCTGATCAACACCTTCCGGCACCTGGAGACGGACGACGACGCGCTGGCGCACCTGGAGCAGGTGGCCCGGTGCCTGGCGCCGGGCGGGGTGTACCTGGTGGGGCTGTCGGTGACGGACTACGACCTGGAACAGCCCAGCGAGGACGTGTGGACGGGGGCGCGGGGCGGGGGGGGGGGGTGTCCGGGGGGGGGGGGGGGGGCCGGCACCCCCCCGGGCCCCGGGCGCGCGCGGCGGGGGGGCGGGGGGGGGGGGGGGGGCTGCGGATCACGCAGGTGGTCAACTACCTGCCGCCGGAGCCGGGCGGGCGGTTCGAGACGGTGCTGAGCCACCTGCGGATTGTGGGGGGGGCGGGGGCGGGGGGGGAGGAGCACCGGGACAGTTCGTACCGGCTGCGGACCTACTCGCTGGCGGAGTGGACGGCTTTGGTGGATCGGTCGGCGATGCGGATCGAGGCGGTGACGGACGACGCGGGCGTGCCGATGGACCCGCCGGCGATGGGGTACGGGGTGTTCGTGTTGAAGGAGAAGTGAGGAAAGGCCGGCTGGAAGCCGGCCCCACCAAAGAAAGAAGCGGCCGCGCTGCACCACAACGCGGCCGCCCCACGAGGCGATCAGTCCCGGCGGCGCCAAGCCTACCCACCCGGCACCGGGGCGCTTGTCGATCGCGCTCCTCTCCTCCGTTACGCGGTCTTCTGTCCCGCGTGCGCGCCCTCGCGGATCTCCTCGATGGTCTTCTTGATGAAGGCCGGGAGGTCGGCTGGCGAGCGGCTGGTGGTCAGGCCCTGGTCGACGACGACCTCCTTGTCCACCCAGCGGGCGCCGGCGTTCTTCAGGTCGTTCTTGATCGAGGCGTAACTGGTCAGTTCGCGGCCTTCCAGGACGCCGCAGTCGATGAGGATCTGCGGGCCGTGGCAGATGGCCGAGACGGGCTTGCCGGCCTTGAAGAACTCACGGACGAAGCGGGTGGCGTCCTCGCGCATGCGGAGTTTGTCGGGGTTGATGACGCCGCCGGGCAGGACCAGGGCGTCGTACTCGTCGACGTTGGCCTGGGCCTCGTCGATGGTGCGGTCGACCTTGACCGAGTCGCCCCAGTCGCCGTCCTTCCAGCCGCGGATCTCGCCGGCCTCGGGGGCGATGATGTGGACCGTGGCGCCGGCCTCCTTGAGTTTGTTGACCGGCTCGGTCAGTTCGCTCTGCTCGTATCCGTCCGTCGCGAGGACCGCGACGGTCGCGTTCAGGTTGGGCATCTCTGTCATCCTTTCACTTCGGGCACCGACGCTCAACGGCTGGAGCGTCCGATCGCACAACTATCGGAAGGCGGTGTGGGCACCCGGTGAAACGCCCGTGAATCGGGGTTCACAATGCAAAAAGGGGCTTTTCTGGCCTCAGGGCGCCTCGATGGTCCGCGTCAGGCGGACGCCCGTGGTCGGCTCGGTCAGGCCGACGGAGATGCGCGCGCCCGGCGACACGGCGTTCATCAGGAAGCGGCGCTCGGCCGTCTCGCCCCGGTTCAGGCCGTTGACCGTGGCCCGCTCGCGCGAGGCCCCCGCGGCCACCACCGCCATCTCCACTGACCGGGGCGACGCCGAGCGGTTGGTGACGACGGCGTGCACCGACACCGACCCGCCCGCGCGGTAGGCGACGACCTCGAGGCCCAGGTCGTCCGAGGCGATCTCGACGCGGCGCGGGATGCGCAGCAGCGGGTACTCCTCGTCGGCGACGAGTTGGACGTCGAAGACGGACCGCACCCAGCCGGCCTCCTCGCTGGCGCCGAAGGCCAGTTCGATCGGCTCCTCGTGACGCTGGCCGGCGTCGAGGGAGAAGGCGACGACGCGGGGGGTGATGCGCCAGGAGCGGTCGCGCGCGCCCGAGCCGTCGGACATGCCGCCGGGCTCGACGATGAACACGCGCCCGCGGATCGGGAAGTCCCAGGGGTTCTCGACGACCAGGGCGTGTCGGCGGTCGCCGAGGACGGGGTCGAGGCGTTCGGGGCTGAGGCGCACGCCGGCGAGGAAGCGGACGAGTTCGGCCCGGACGCCCTCGATGATGACCGGCTCGCGCGACAGTTCGACGCGGTGCCAGGACAGGCCCATC
>CAZFSO010000093.1:2430-4186 GCA_964522095.1 uncultured Phycisphaeraceae bacterium
AGCGTGAGCAGCACGCGGTCGCCCACCCCGGTGCGCCTCGCGGCGGCCCACGCGGTGAGCGCCCTGCGGGCGACGCGCCCAAGGCCGGCGCGCGAGACGCGCCCGTCCTCGCCGGCGCGGAACTCGATCGTCAGGGTCGGGCCGTCCGCGGAGGCGGGGCCGGCCGCGCCGGCCCATGACTCGACGAGTTGTTCGAGGGTGTCGTCGGCGCCCGCGCCGTCGTCGCGCAGCACCAGGCCGCGGGCGTCGCCGACGAGCGCCGCGGGCAGCGCGAAGCCGACGGGCCAGGCGGCCCGGATCTCCGGCCCGGGCACCCACTTGGCCACGGCGTGGCCGACCGCGTCCAGCGCGGCGCGCAGGCGGGCGGCGTCGGTGTGCACGGGGCGGTCGCCGATCTGCCAGGACAGCACGCCCTGCCCGAACTGGTCGAGCGCGCCGCCGGCCCACGGCATCCACAGGTCCTCGTCGGCCGCGAGGATCGACGGCGCGTCCCACGGGTCCATGCCCACCAGTTCGGCCAGGTCGCGGGGCGCCTCGTCGAGCGAGAGCGTGACGGTCAGGCCCGCGTCGAGCAGGCGCCGGGCCGCGGCGAAGGCGGGGTTGGCGTCCACCCCGGACGCGGCCCGGTCCATCGTCTCGTCCCACGCGCCGACCACGGCGTGCCCGACGCCGGACCAGGCGGCGACCGTCGGCAGCGCCGCGGCGGCCTCGGGGCGCCAGGCCTCGGCCCGCAGCGCGAACCGCGCGGAGCGCGGGGCCTGCTCGTCCTCGGGCGCGCCCCAGGCGAAGTCCAGGCGCTCGACGCCCACCGTGCGTCCGCCCGCCTCGACGACCAGCACGCCGGTGTACCAGCCGGGCCCGGGCAGGCTGGGGACGAAGCGTTCGACCATGCGCCCCTGGCCGGGGCGCATGGTCAGTTCGTCCGCGACGACGCCGTCGGCGTCGAGCACGAGCACGCGCGCCGCGAGGCGCTCGCCGGAGAGGTCGCGGATGAGCACGCTCAGTTCGGGCGTCCGGTCGGCGGGGAACACGTGGCCCGGCGTGCCGGTGTCGAGTTCCATGCGGGGCAGGAGCGTGACGGCCACGTCGTCGAACCAGGCGGCGGCGTGGTAGTCCTCGTTCCAGACGCGGAAGGGGTGGGCCCGCCGGCCGCCCTCGCGCTGGCGGGGCTGGAGGGCGAGCAGTTCGATCTGCAGGTACGCCGCCCGCTCGTCGATGCCGGGCACGGAGACGGTGACCGTGGCCCACTGGCCCCCCGTGCGGACGAGTTCGGAGACCGATTCGGTGGCGGGCAGGGGGCGGCCGTCCTGGTCGAGCAGGCGGGCGGCGACGCCCGCGCGGGCGTGGTCCATCCGCTCGGTGCGGACGCGCGCGGTGACGGCGTAGTCGGCGCCCGGAAACACCCCGATGACGCCCGACAGCAGGCGGAGGCTGGCCGAGCCGCCCCGGGCGGGCAGGCGCAGCGTGCCGACGCCGGAGACCGCCGGGCTCTCGTAGTCGAGCACGCCGCCGTTCCAGATCGGGAAGCCCTCGCGCTCGCGGGGCACCGCCGGGTCGTGCTGGGCGCGGACCCACCCGAACGGGACCGGCAGCGGGTTGCTGGCCGCCTCCTCGAAGTCGAACACGCGCACGACCCGGTTGGCCCCGCTCGGACGCTCCGGCTGCGCGTGCGCGGCCGACACCGCAACGGCCACCGCCGTCCCGACAAGGGTGGTCAACCAGCGCGGCGTGGTCATGGGGTGAGTATCGGCGGGCG
>CAZFSO010000093.1:4286-6944 GCA_964522095.1 uncultured Phycisphaeraceae bacterium
CCGACAAGGGTGGTCAACCAGCGCGGCGTGGTCATGGGGTGAGTATCGGCGGGCGAGGGCGAGCGGGGTGAGAAGGGGCGGGGAAGGGACGGAGGCACGAAGGCACGAAGGCACGGAGGGGGAGGAGGGGAGAAGGGAAGGAGGGGAGCAAGGAAAAGGAGAGATGAAAAACAACCCCCGCGTGGGGCGGGGGTTGGGGGAGGGCGTGGGGCTGTGGGGGTTAGCCTCGGCGGCGGCGGGTGGCGGTGATGCCGGCCAGGGCGAGCAGGGCGGCCGAGGAGGGCGAGGGGATCCAGGCCAGGCCGTCGATGGTCGTAAAGCCGTTCGCGCCGATCAGCGTGGCCGCGCCGGTCGTCACGTCCACGCTGTAGAGCGAGTGCGTGTCGAGCCCCTCGTTGAGGAACAGGGTGCCGGTCGACTCGTCGAACGCCAGGCCGATCATGTCGCTGGAGATGCCGGTCGCGCCGATGCGCGTGGCCTGCCCGGTGTTGACGTCGACGGTGTACAGGCTGGCGTCGTCGTAGTTGATGGCGTAGAGGATGCCGTTCGCGTCGTCGTAGGCCATGCCGCGGCCGTCGATGCCGGTCGGGCCGATCATCGTCATGTTGCCGTCGAGGTCGGTCTGGACGAGCATGCGGTCGTTCTGCTGGGAGATGCTCCAGGTCACGCCCAGCGACTCGGACGAGGCCAGGCCGTGCCAGTTCAGGTCGAAGCCCTGGTCGTGGATCGGGGTGTACTGGCCGCTGGCGTCGAACGTGCCGTAGAAGCCCAGGGGGTCGAAGGACATCACGTCGGAGGCGTAGAGGTTGCCGCGCAGGAAGGTCGCGCCCACGAGGCTGGTGTTGTGCGAGAGTTGGGCGAAGCGGGTGGCCTCGCCCGTCTGGGCGTTGATCCGGAAGATCCACGTCTCGTCGCCGTCGGTCGACTGGATGCCGTACAGGCCCGGCGGGAACCATGACCCGGACATGGCGGTTCCGGTGGCCGCGGCCACCGCGCAGGCGGCAAGAACTCGGTGCATCACGCGCTCCCTTCATGTGGCCCCCGCGCCGGAGCGGCACGGGGAGCGGTTGACGACGAGCGCTCCGCACGGACGCGCTCGGACGCCGGCTGTCGCCGACGGGCCCCGCCAAGAGAGGAAGACAACCTCCCCGGAACCGGGCCGGGGCCCAACCTACCAGCGCCCGGCGGGGTCGTCAAGACGGTCTTTGGGAGATTGTGCAGAAAACTCTCTAGAGAGTTGTCACGGGGCTTGCGGCTCGCAGTCATCCCCCGTACGATGGGCCTCGTCGCCGGCCGGCCCGCCCCTGCGGGCCCCGCCCCGCGGCCTTTCGCATGACCGCCCGCACCGCCGATCCAGTCGACGCCGACCCGTCCGAGTTCCCGGCGTGGGGCGACTTCCAGGCCGACGCCGAGCGTGTGCTGCACCGCCTGCGCACGGCGTTATCGGATGTTGTGGCCGGCGTGCCCGGGCGCGTCTCCAAGCCGACCGACCTTCAGCGGGCCCTGCGCGTCGATCTGAACCTGTGCTGCAAGGTGCTCAAGGCGGTCTCCGCGCCGGGGGTCCTGCCGGTCGGCCTGCACCTGCCCGGCATTCTGGCGCTGCGGTCGTTCCTCAAGGCGGCCCGCAAGGCCGGCGTGCCCGAGCCCGTGGTCGACGCCGCCGCGGCGGCGACCGAGGCGTTCAGCGACCTGGTCAACACCCACGCGGACGACCGCTCGACCTTCGACTCGATGCTCAGTTCGCTGGTGACCTCGGACGACGCTGCGGCGGTGAGTTTCCAGCACCGCCGGGCCACCGCGCGCGGGCAGGCCCACCTGTTCGGCATGCAGGCGCGGGCGCTGATCAAGTGCCTGCTGGTCCAGCCGGCCGCCGACGACCCGGCGATGCTCGACCTGGCCAACCTGACCGGGTTCGTCTCGCTGCGGCTGTGGCGTGCGGCCCGGACGCCCATCGTCCTGACCCCCGCCTACACGACCAACGACGACGCGACCGCGACGCGGACGGTGCGGCGCGAGCCGCTCGACCCGGCGGCCGACCGCGCGGCGGGCGCGGCCCTGCTGCCCGAGTTCTGCGAGGGCCCGCCCCTGCAACTCCGCGAGGTGCCGACGGCCCCGGGTCGGGTGCTGGGCGAACTGACGGGGGTGGGCATCGGCAACCGGGCGGCGGTCACCTGCGTCGAGGGACACCTCAACCGCTCGGCGGTGCCGCGGTACCGGGACCCCGCCAACAAGATCGGCGGGCACCTGGCCGAGATCCGCGTGCCCTGCGACGCGCTGTACCTCGACCTGCTGGTGCGCGACGACTGCTTCGGGCCCTTGCGCCCCACGGTCCACGCGTGCGCGGACCACCTGGCCGAACTCCGCACGCCCGGCGCAAGCCCGTGGCAGCGGCTGGAGTACGAGTCGGTCGAGCACCTGGGCAAGGGCGCGTCGGTCCTCTACACGCCGGACTACCCCCGGTACCCCGAACTGGCCCGCCACGCCTTCGACCGCCTGGGCTGGGACGCCGAACGCTTCGACGTGTACCGCTGCCGCATCGAGTATCCCGTGCTGCCGTCGACGGTGGCGATGTTCTTTGATTTGCCGGAGGGGAGTAGGGACTAGGGACTGGGGACTGGGGACTGGGGACTGGGGACTGGGGACTAGGGGCTAGGCAAT
>CAZFSO010000093.1:7044-8880 GCA_964522095.1 uncultured Phycisphaeraceae bacterium
GGGACTGGGGACTGGGGACTGGGGACTGGGGACTGGGGACTAGGGGCTAGGCAATGGGCAATGGGCGATGGGCAGGAGGGTCAGGCGTCAAGCATGTGGCGATAGCCCTAAGCCCTGCCTCATACCTATTGCCTATTGCTTATTGCCCATTGCCTAATGCCCAGTGCCCAGTGCCCAGTACCGAACGCCTCGTCCACGCCCAGCCTCTTCCCCCAAGTGGCAAATGGCAAGTCGCCAGTCCCACCCCCCCTTACAACCGATACCCCACCGGGTGTTCGGCGAGGGCGTAGACCTCTCGGAGGACGGTGATGGCCAGGGCGCCGGCGACGACGAGGGCGGCCATGATGGTGGCGAACTTCCACTGGCCGACGCCCGCCAGCCAGCCGAAGCCGTAGACGGCCGGCCAGAACGAGCCGTAGCGGGCGATCTTCTCGCCCAGGCGTGGGCCGGGCCCGAGGGTGCGCCAGCGTCGCCAGATCTGCAGCGCGAGCAGGCCCGCGCCGGCGAGGGGCCAGAGCACCGCGCGCAGGGGGACCCACGCCGGCCAGAGTTCGCCGCCCAGGCGTTCCCAGGCCAGGGCGATCAGGGCGGCGGTGCTGATGGCCCAGCCGCAGAGCGCGAACCCGGCGGCGCGGCGGGAGATCGCCGGGCTCTTGCGTCCGAGCCAGTGGGACAGGCCGGAGATGACCATGGCGTGCGTCATGACCCACCACACGGGCAGGAGGAACGAGAGGCCCAGGTTGGGGACCAGCATGTGGCCGGCGTAGATCGCGCTGAGCAGGAGCATGCCGATGCCGGGGACGAACTTGCCCAGTGCGTTGAACACCAGGACGCCGGTCGCGACGAGCAGGGTCACGAGCACCCCCGGCGTGCCGAAGACCGTCGCGCCGAGCACGGACACGAGCAGCGAGCCGGCGACGACCGACACGGCGGCCTCGGCGGGCAGGCTGCCGCCGACGAGGGGCCGGTTGGGGCGCAGGATGCGGTCGCGGTGGGCGTCGAGCAGGTCGTTGAGGCCGGCGCCGAAGCCGTAGAGGCCGGCGCCGGCGAGCGCGCCGCCGAGCAGCAGCAGCCAGAGCGGGGCGCCTTCGAGTTCGGCGGTGGTGCGTTCCAGTGGCATGGATCGCGACCAGAGCGTCGTCAGCCACAGGCCGGCGACCGCCCCGAAGGCGGTGCTGACGCGGGCGAGCCGCAGCACCGGGGCGATCTCAAGAACCAGGGCGCGCATGGGCCCGATCGTACCGGACTGAGGCCCGGCGCACCGGGCGGGCGGGGTGCGGTGAGCGGGGGGCGGTCACACCCGGGCGAGCAGGACGACCGCGTGGGCCTCGATCGCGCGGCCCTCGCCCACCGCGTCGACCCGCTCGTGGGTTTTGGCCTTGAGGTTCACCCGGGCGGCCGGCACGCCGAGCAGGGCCGCCAGGGCGTCCCGGATCGCCGCCTTGTGCGGCCCGATCCTGGGGCGCTCGCACACCACCGTGGCGTCGAGGTTCGACACCCGGTAGCCGGCGCCCGCGACCCGGCGCGCCGCCTCGGCCAGGAACAGGCGCGAGTCCTGCCCGGCGTGCTCGGGGGCGGTGTCCGGGAAGAGTTGGCCGATGTCGGGGGCCCCCACCGCGCCCAGCAGGGCGTCGGTGACGGCGTGGAGCAGGGCGTCGCCGTCGGAGTGGGCGACCGGGCCCTTGTCGTGGTCGATCCGCACGGTGCCGACGACGAAGGGCCGGGCCGGGCCGGCGCCGACCGGTTCGAGCCGGTGCAGGTCGTAGCCGTGGCCGACGAGCCAGGCGGGGGGGGCGGGGGGGGCGGGGTCGGCGGCCGGGTCGGCTGTTGGGTCGG
>CAZFSO010000094.1:0-8808 GCA_964522095.1 uncultured Phycisphaeraceae bacterium
ATCTTCTCCATCTTCCGCCCCTTCGCCAACTCGTCCACCAGCTTGTCCAGGTACCGCACCTGCCGCGTCAGCGGGTTCTCGATGTCCTCGATCCGGTAGCCGCAGATCGTCCCCGTGATCAGCCCCGCCTTCGGGTGCAACTTCGCCTTCTTGAAGAACGCCTCGAAGGTCACGTTGTCGTCGATCATCTTCCGCACCCGCGGCTCGTCGAAGCCCGTCAGCCACCGGATCACCTCCAGCAACTCCGCCTCCGTCCGCCCCTTCTTCTCCACCTTCGTCACGTAGTGCGGGTACACCGACGCGAACGTCATCCCCGCGATCCGCGCATCGTGCTCCGGCGTCGTCGTCGCCATCGTCCGGCCTCCTGGTCTTTTCCCCCTTCCTCTCCCATCTCCGATGGGAGAGGACCGAGGCGAGGGCTCCTGATCCTCCCCGGCTTCTCTCCCCATCCTTCTCTTCCTCCAACCCCGCGTCTCCCCCGGCGCCCACGATGAGCCCCCGAATCGTTGGGGTTCTTCAAAGCATCCCCCCTCCCGGCAGCCCGCGAACCCACGCTCGCGGCTCGGTTCTCGATCCCCCAACGCCCGCCACCAATAAATACGGCTCTCCCTTCCGCGGAGAGCCTTTGAACGTATCCGGGTTGTCGCACCCGGGATCAGACGATCAGCCCGTTCCCGATGATGGTGCCGGCGATCTCCAAGATCCCGAAGATCACGTACGCCATGAAGGTGTCCTCCTTTCGTTCAGGCCGTCAACGCCGGCTCAGCCGTCATCAGCCGACGCTCCCGCCGTTGCCGATGATCGTGCCTGCCCAGTACAGCATCATGGCCAGGATGTAGGTCACAACCACCTCCATTTCCCCGCGGCCACGAGCCGCGGACCCCGGTTGTACGCCCCAGTCCGCACCCCGGTTTCGCCGCTGCCTGCGACCCGTCTCTCCCCTCCGTGCCTTCGTGCCTCCGGGGCCCCCGTCGCCTCCGTCCCTGGGGCCTTTCCCCGGTCCCGATGGCTTCCGTGGGCGGGGGGCCATATGATCCATGTCGTCCGCGTCGGGCCGCGGACATCCCCCTTCAAATCCGGAACCCCCGGAAGGAGAGTGACATGCGTCGCGCTCAGCTCGTGAACAGTCTGGACAAGCAGCGGATTCTGGAGACGATGGACCACTCCGGCACGCCCCCCGACCATCTGGCGCGGATGCTCGCCCGGATCGAGTCGGCGCGGTCGGTGCGGCCTGTGGCGGTGCCGCCGGACCTGGTCACGATGAACTCGATCGTGCGGGTGCTGGACCCCGACACCGGGGACGAGGACACCTACGCGCTGGTCTACCCCGAGTCGCCGAACCCGGACGCGGAGTGGATCACGGTGCATTCGAGCCTCGGCGCGGAGTTGTTCAGCCGCTGGGTGGGCGAGGAGATCGAGTTCAACGCCCGGCGCGGCCCGGCCCGCCTGGTCATCAAGGCGCTCGACTACCAGCCCGAATCCGCCGGCGACCTCGACCGCTGACCCGCGATCGGTTACGCTGCGCGTCTCTCCGTCTCTCCGTCTCTCCGTCTCTCCGTCTCTCCGTCTCTCCGTCTCTTCCCCGCTTCCATGCCCCCAGCCCACGCCAGTCAGTCCGTCCAGGCCCCGCCCGACCGGGTGTTCGCCGTCGTTGCGGACATTCCCAACGCGGCCGGACGGATCCGGGCGATCGAGGGGATCGAGGTGCTCGCCGAGGCGCCCGCCGCCCCGGGCAACCTGGGGCCCGTCGGCCGCGGGTTCCGGTGGCGCGAGACCCGCACCATGTTCGGCAAGAAGGCCACCGAGGACATGACGATCACCGAGTGGGACCCCCCGCGCCGCTACGCGGTCGAGGCCCGTTCCCACGGCTGCCACTACCGCAGCGCGGTGATCGTCGAGCCCGACGGGCCCGGGGCGTGCACCCTGACCATGACCTTCGACGCCACGCCCGAGACCGCGGCCGCCAAGGTCATGATGAAGGTCTTCTTCTTCATGCGCAAGCAGATCGAGAAGGCCCTGCGCACGGACCTGCAGGACATCAAGGCCCACGCCGAATCCCAACCGGTCTGACCTCTCTGTCACTTCGCCGTCCGCCCTCCGCGCCTCCCCCCGAGCCCCCCATGCCCGACCACTCCCAGCCCCCGGTCGTCGTTGCCGAGTACCCGCACGAGTTCACGGCCACGCTCGCCAAGCAGGCGCTGGAGGCCGAGGGCATCCCGTGCCAACTGCTGGGCATCCACACCGCGGGGTTCCGGGCCGAGGCCCCGGGGATGGTCAAACTGATGGTCCCGGCCGTTCGGGAGGCCGAGGCCCGGGCCGTGCTTGAGGACTTCGACGCCGAGCCGCACGAGCAGGACTGGTCCGGGGACGCCGGCGACGCGCGCTCTTGAGGGTTTTCGGGGGGCGGATACCATCCTGTGACCCCGCGCAAGGGGAGTAGCCGCCCGACGGATCGGGCGCGACCATCGTCAGGACGGCAGGCTCCCGGCAGCGGGACCCGGCCCGGTGGCGCAGGACGGGCAGCCCGTCCCCGGCAAGACCTTCGCGACCGCAGCCCGCCGTTTCGGGGGCGCCTGCGGCGTGAAGCCACCGAACGCCGGAACCCTCCATGTCGCCCCTCACATCGTGCGCCCAGGCGTCCGCCGTGTCCCCGTGGGTCTACGCCGGGTTCATCGCCCTGGTGCTGGCCTTGCTGGCGCTGGACCTTGGCGTGTTCCACCGCAAGGCGCACGCGCCGACCATGCGCGAGAGCGTGGGCTGGACGGCGTTCTGGATCTTCCTGGCGCTGCTCTTCTGCGGCGCGGTGTACCTGCTGTACGAGCGGCACGCGATGGGGCTGGGCCTGGCGGTGCCCGTGGTCGGCTCACCGGGCGAGACGACGGTGCTCGACGGGTTCGAAGCGGCGAAACTCTACCTGACGGCGTACCTGGTCGAGAAGTCGCTGTCGATGGACAACGTGTTCGTCATCGCGATGATCTTCACCGCATTCGGCATCCCCAACCAGTACCAGCACCGCGTGCTGTTCTGGGGCATCCTGGGGGCGCTGGTGATGCGCGGCGTGATGATCGGCATCGGGGCGGCGGTCGTCGCCCGGTTCTCGTGGATCGTCTACGTGTTCGGCGGGGTGCTGATCTTCTCGGCGCTGAAGATGGCGCTGGCGAAGGAGGGCCGGCACGACCTGAGCAACAGCCGCGTCGTCCGGCTGCTCGGCCGCGTGGTGCCGATCAGCCGGGAGTTGGAGGGCCAGCGCCTGGTGTCGCGGATCGGCGGGCGATGGCACGGCACGCCGCTGCTGGTGGCGCTGGTGGTGGTTGAGGCGACGGACGTGATGTTCGCGGTGGACTCGATCCCGGCGGTGTTCGCGATCACGGGGGACCCGTTCCTGGTGTTCACCTCGAACATCATGGCGATCCTCGGGCTGCGGTCGCTGTACTTCTGCCTGGCGTCGGCGATGACGCACTTCCGGTACCTCAAGGCGGCGTTGATCGCGGTGCTGCTGTTCGTCGGCATCAAGATGTGCCTGGTCCACACGCCGTGGAAGGTGCCGCCGGAGATCTCGCTGGCGGTGGTGGTTGGGATCCTGGTGTCGGGGATCGCGGCGTCGCTGCTGTCGGGTGCGGCCGGCGACCGCAAGCCCGGCACGGACGACGCCGGCCCGGCTGAGGCCGCGGCGGTGGCCCGCGACGTGGAGGGCCGGCACGGCTGGCGGTGGGCGCTGGCGGTGTGGCGGTCGAGCCGCGTGCTGCGCCGCGTGTGCGTGCTGACGGTCGGGTCGCTGGTGGTCCTGACCGGCGTGCTGCTCTCGCCCCTGCCGGGGCCGCAACTGTCGATCCTCGGGCCGCTGGGTCTGGGGATCATCGCCGGCGAGTTCCTGTGGGCGCGGCGCCTGGTCGCGTACGCGGCCGAGCGGGAGAAGGGCGCGCGGGGCGTGATGGACAAGGTGCTCGTGCGCGTCTCCCGCCTGTGGATCGTGCCGGTGGTGGCGTGGTTCTGGGGCAGCGCCTGGCTGCTCAGCGAGCACGGGCCGGTGAACAAGTGGGTGGTGTGGTCGCTGGCGTTCCCGGTGTTCACGCCGGTGTGCTATCTGATTTTCAGGTGGTCGAAGGTGCGGGCCGCGGCCCGGGCGGTGCGGCGTGCGGGGCCGATCGGGCGTGAGGTGGGCCGAGCGGAAGGCGGGGTACGAACCGGGGCGTAGAGTCGGGCGGGCAAAGGAGGTCGTGATGCGCACCAAGCCGCTGGGGCAGTCGGGGATCGAGGCGTCGGTGGTGGCGCTGGGCACGTGGGTGATGGGCGGGTGGATGTGGGGGGGTGCGGACGAGCAGGAGTCGATCGCCGCGGTGCACGCCGCGATGGACGCGGGGGTCAACTTCATCGACACCGCGCCGATCTACGGCTTCGGGCACTCGGAACTGGTGGTGGCCCGGGCGATCGCGGACCGGCGCGACCGGGTGGTGCTGGCGACCAAGGTCGGCATGGTGCCCAACGCGCCGGGCGGGCGGTTGCAGTTCCGCTCGACCGCGCTGGGCCCGCACGATCACGGGCACATCCCGGTGCACGTGTACAACCACCCCGACTCGGTGCGGGCCGAGGTCGAGTCGAGCCTGCTGCGCCTGGGCACCGACCGCATCGACCTGATCCAGACGCACTGGCAGGAGGAGACCACGCCCATCGAGGACACGATGGGCGCGCTGATGCGTCTGAAGGAGGAGGGCAAGGTCCGCGCGATCGGGGTGTGCAACGCGACGATCGAGCAGATGGACCGGTACCGGGCGGTGGGGCCCCTGGACAGCGATCAGGAGAAGTACTCCATGATCGACCGGACGAAGATGGAGGCGGGGCAGTTGAACTACTGCCATGAGCACGGCGTGGCGGTGCTGGCCTACTCGCCCTTGGCGCTGGGGCTGCTGACCGGCACAGTGGGCCCGGAACGCCGGTTCCCGCTGGGCGATTTGCGCGCCGGGCGAGAGCGGTTCAGCGTGGAGAACCGGGTGCGGGTGATGGAGTTGCTCGAATCGTTCACGCCCATCGCAGAGAAGCACGCCTGCACGACCGGGCAACTGGTCATCGCGTGGACGACGCACCAGCCGGGCCTGACGCACGCGCTGGTGGGGGCGCGCAATCCCGAGCAGGCGCGTGAGAACGCCGCGGCCGGGGCGATCGAACTGAGCGGCGACGACGTGGCGACGATGAATGCCGCAGTCCGCACGCTCGGCGCGGGGATCGTCTAACCGCCCGGCTGGAGGCGGGGGGGGGGCGATTCGCTTCGCGGCGCGGGGGCGGTAGAGTTCCGGTCGATCGGAGGCGGTGTTCGGCGGTGGTGTGTGCTCGCGTGATGCTGTTGCTGGCGGTGCTGCTGTCCACCTGGGCGGCGGCCGGCCCGGGCGCATCCACGGTCGATCGGCCGGGGCGCTTCCAGATCGCCCCGCCGGGCGGGCCCGCCACGCCCGTGTGGCTCGAGGGCACGCCCCGGCCGCTGGCGGCCGGCGCCTCGCGCGGCCGGCGCCTGGCCGGGGGCTCGGACGGGCACACCCCCGCGATCGTGAGCGAGACGGTCACGCCGCGCGTGGGCGCGTTCCGGGCGGGGACCGGTGTCGGTGACGGGACGGGCTGGCGCGACGCCGGCCCGAGGACCGAACGCGCCCGCGACCCGCCGCGGGCCTGAGACGGGTTTTCAGTCATGCGATCGGCCGGGGCTTGCCCCCGGCGGTGCGCGGCGTCGGCGTCTGCCCGGCGGCCGCGGTGATGACCACGTCCTCAGCCGGCGTGCGCGCCGGGAACGGAACACGACATGAGCGATCACGCGGACCCAGCCGGGCACGGCCCGGGCGCGGTGGACGCGGGCGTCGGAGCGCCCGTGCAGTACGAGACGGGCAAGGGCTGCCTGACCCTTTCGCTGGCGACGCTTGGCCTGATCGGCATCACGGTGCTGGCGATCTGGCTGTTCGGCACGCCGCCCGCGGGGTGAGGCGGCCATCGGCGCCTGGAGAAGTCAACGCGGGAGCGCCGGGGGTGGGCCGTTGGCTCACTCCCGGCGTTCTTCGCGCACCGGGCGGAAGGTGGGCGGGACCGAGTCGGGCGCGGCGGCGCGCCACTCGCAGGTGAACGAGCCGGTGTATCCGAACAGCGGCCCCCAGACGTCGTTGCGGACGTGGACGTCGATGTGGAAGCGGCCGCTGGTTTCGTCGAACCACTCGCAGACCTCGGCGACGCCGCTGAAGAGCAGCGGGAACCGGAAGCCGACGGGGCCCTCGTAGAAGCGCTGCTCGCCGGAGCGGAGGCGGAGGCCGCCGTTGTCGGCGACGTCGAGGTGGATGTCGACGGCGAGGTGCTGGTGGGTGCCGAGGTAGTCGACGATCAGCCCACGCTCTTCGCTGTGGATCATGGTGGCGTCGAAGCGTCGCGGGCGGCGGCCGTCGAACTCGCGGATCCAGGTGACGGTCTCGCGGCCGAAGCGGTCCTTGTAGGCATAGTTATGGATGCGGAAGGGGACGTCGCGCCCGGACTCGGGGAACATGATGCTGCGCCACGACCCGAGCCAGAGGAAGGGCAGCGTGTAGGGCGCGCCGTGCCAGACGCGGTCCATGACGCCGGTTCCGATGCTGCACACGGCGTCGGCGCTGGAGAAGCCGAAGCGACGCTGGATCTGCGGGTGCAGGTCGTTGAAGCGCTCGCCGAGGGCCCGCTGGTAGATGGAGGTCACGCGGTCTCCTTTGTCCGCCGGCAGCGCCGGGCGGAGGGCAGGTCGCGGCACGCGGCGTGGCCGATGGCGCACAGGGCCAGCAGCGCGAGCGAGAGGCTGACGGGGCTGAACGGGTCGGTCGTGACGCGCGGGTCGGCGACGACGGCGCTGGTGAACAGGACGACGAGCAGCGCGGCGGTCAGGGCGTACATCCACCGGGCGTTGAAGAGCGCGAGGAGCGCGCCGGCGTAGGCGAGTTCGAGCACGCCGGCGGCGGTGAGCGCGTGGCCGGACCATTCGGGGGGCACGCCAACGGCCTCGATCAGGCGGCGCTCCTCGGGGTGGCGTGCGAGCAGTTTGGGCACGAGGCCGTGGAAGGCGAAGGCGGCGGCGAGCGTGGCGCGGGTGGCGGCGTGGGTCAGGGCGCGAGAGGCCGAGAGCGCCGGGTCGACGCCGCGTTCGGTCCAGAGGCGGAGGCGGTCGAAACTCCAGGCGGTGGCCCAGCCCATCAGCGGGCGGAAGACGAGGCGGTCGAACAGGCGGCCGGCGGGACCGAAGCGGGTGCGGTAGTCGTAGCCGGTCTCGAAGTCGACGCGGCCGCCCTGGCGGCTGTATTTCCAGTAGCCCGAGCCCTCGCGGATCAGGCTGATCGGGCTGTCGCTGCCGAAGCGGAGCGAGCTGGTGCGGGCGGTCTCTGCGTCGCGGGTGGCGACGGACTCGCCCCAGCCTTCCACCGTCAGGCCGAACCCGATGCGGGTGGCGTAGCGGAAGCGCTGCGGGAGGGCGGGGTCGGGTTTGGGGAGGTACTCGATGGTCGAGAAGCGCAGGTCCCAGCGTTCGTGGAGTTCGGGCGACTGGGTGTGACGCCAGAGGGTGTCGAGGTCGGTGCGGATCGTGATGGCGATGTAGAGGGGCTTGGGCACGATCAACTCCGCGGCCTACGAGGCGGCGTCGGGCATGGGTTCGAAACCCGGACCGCACTCAGGGCACGGCGCACCTGGACCGAGGCCCGCGAGCGGATACCCGCAACTCACGCACTCGCAGCGGGCGATCCGGAAGTTTCCGCTGCGGATTCGGCGTGCCGCCGGAAGGCATGCGGATGCGTAGCCAGCGTTCCACAGGACGCCGGAGGCGATCATGTTGAGCAGCAGGTCTTCAGAACCAGTCACCAGCCATGCGATCAACGGCGACAGGCTGGTGAGGACGATTGCCGGCCAGCACGAACGCCAGACCCAGGCGCCAAGCGCACCGGTGCAGAGGGCTGGCAACATCACGATCACGGCGAGCGCCGCGAGATTCGCAAGTGTGTTGTTGAAGTCGGCCAGCACAGTGAAGGCGACGATCGCCAGTGCGATGCAGAGCATGATCGTCGCCGGGTAGATCACGCACCAGACCGTGAACGCGCGGTGGCGCGAAGTAAACCGTTGCTTGCTGTAGGTTCGCAGCGCGGCATGCGTTGCGGCAAGTGCGAGGCCGAGCACGATGAGCATCACGAAGAACAGCCCGTAGTGCACCGCTACTCCACCCGCCAGTCCTTCCCGTTGCGGATGACGCGGCGGTACAGCGTGTCCCGCTCGACGGGTTGGAAGCCGGCTTCGCGGATGGCCCGGACGAGGTCGGTGACGGACTTTTCCTGGTGGGTAGAGGAGCCGCCGACCCCCCCCTGAGGAACCTTGGTGATGTCGTACCAGACGACGGTGCCGTCGATGTCGTCGGCGCCGGCCTCGAGCATGAGTTGGGCCATCGGGAGGGTCTGCATGATCCAGAAGGCCTTGACGTGGGGGAAGTTGTCGAGCATGAGCCGGGCGACGGCGATGGTGCGGAGGTTTTCGAGGCCGGTGGGGCCTGGGAGGTGCTCGAGGTCGGAGCCGTCGGGGAAGAAGGGGAGGGGGATGATGGTCTGGTAGTAGCCGCCCCTGACTTTGGAGCGGGCTTCCAGCCGCTCGTCTTCGCTGGTGGATGCGGGCATCGGGCTGCGCCCGATCGGGGGGCTGGAAGCCCCCCGCTCCAGGCCTTGGGGGGTCGGCAGTATCGCGCCCTCGCCCGACAGCGTGATGACCGGGGCGTCGATGTCGGCGGTCTGGGGGATGCCGGGGGCGACGTAGGCGTCGGGGTCGCCGGTGTAGCCG
>CAZFSO010000095.1:0-2964 GCA_964522095.1 uncultured Phycisphaeraceae bacterium
CCGGGCCATCGCGAGAAACTCCGGATCGAAGAAGCGATCGATGGCTGGTGAGTCGATGTCGAATGGGGGCTCACCAAGGACGACGGCCCGGATCATGCTTGACCCGAAGTACCCCACGTAGTTTCTTACTTCATAGACTCTGAGTCTGAACTCGTTCTCCCTCCGAGTGGACACGAGCGGCTCGCGGAACTCCGCCGGGGCGTCGATGGCGACGAGCCCACGCCGGGTCCGCACCTCGACTTCCCTGATGCGAACCAGCGAATCGTCCATGGCTTTGAGCCGGGCATTCATCACCTGCCACTGCGCGAGCGTGGTGAGCGGGTCGAGCGCGACTTCGCCCCGATGGGCGCCTATGGCCCGGTACGCCGTCCAATCGTCGAACACGTCCTTGGAGGAGAGCGCACGGATCGATTTCCTGATGGACTCGACCGCGGCGTCCGCGTCCTCGGCCTCGGCGAACTCGGCAAACTGCCGGTCCAGTTGCGCGAGCAGGCGGCGGTAGTGCGCCGTTGCGACCTCCTCAAGGCTCGGCACGACGCAGCTCTCTTCGGCAAGCCCGGGGCCAGGGTCCTTGTCGCACAAAAGCAGTCCGGTCAGGACGCATACTGCCAGCGTGTAGAACATGGAGTGATCTTATGGGATTCGGCCCGATCCCGCGCGCTGGCCGGACGGAGTGGCCGTCAGTGTCAACAGAAGACGGGCTGGAAGCCCGTCCCACCGCTGGAAGCCCGTCCCACTGCTGGAAGCCTGCCCCACGCTGCAGTTCCGCCCGCGTCACGCCGCGCCCATTACGCCGTCACCGGCTCGGTGCTCTGGACCGGGCGGTCCTCGATGGCCAGGGGGTTGGTCGGGCGGGTCAGGGCGGGGGTGCCCGGCACGGGCATGAAGCGCGAGCCGTACATCGGGATGCGACGGTTCGCGGTCGAGCGGCCGAAGGCCCTGGCGACCAGCGGCTGGATCAGGACCGCCGCCATGAAGACGCCGACGTTGGCCAGGAACAGCGCCGGCACGCTGGTCCAGCCCTTGTGGATCATCCACGACACCACCACCACCAGCGCCAGGCCCATCGGGATCAGGCTCTGCCAGCCCAGGTGCATGATCTGGTCGTAGCGCATGCGGGGCAGGGTCCAGCGGACCACCATCGCCAGCACCACCAGCAGGATCGCCTTGGTGAACAGCACGAGGAACTTGACCAGCACCGCCACGAAGGTCGTGGTGCCTGGGTCGGTCAGGTGGCCGACGCCCGGGCCGGGCAGGTGGTAGCCGCCCAGGAAGAACAGCGCGAAGAACGCGCTGCCGGTGATCAGGTGGGCGTACTCGGCCAGGAAGAACAGGGCGAAGCGCATCGAGGAGTACTCGGTGTGGTAGCCGCCCACGAGTTCCTGCTCGGCCTCGGCGTTGTCGAAGGGGGCGCGGTTGGCCTCGGCCAGCGAGCAGACGTAGAACAGGACCGCCGCGAGCGGCATCGCGACGATGGTCCAGGCGTTCTCCACCTGCCACCGCACGATGCCCTCGGGCATGAAGGTGCCGGCGACCAGCAGGACGCCCAGCAAGGCCAGGCCCATGGGGATCTCGTAGGAGATCATCTGGGCGGTGGCGCGCATGCCGCCGAGGAACGAGAACTTGTTGTTGCTCGCCCACCCGCCCAGCGTGATGCCGTAGGCGCCCAGCGAGGCCACCGCGACCAGGTAGATCACGCCCACGTTGACGTATGCCCCGGTGACGAAGACGCGCTCGCCGCCGACCTCGCCGATCAGGGGCACGTCGAACACCGGCATGTCCCACACCCCGCCCCAGGGCAGGATCAGGAACCCGATGAACGCCGGCACGATGGTGATCATCGGCGCGAGGGTGAAGAGCACCTTGTCGACGTTGGTCGGGCGGTAGTCCTCCTTGAGGAAGAACTTCAGCCCGTCGGCCAGCGCCTGGCCCAGGCCCAGGAACCCCCGCAGGAAGCCCAGGAAGGGCAGGCCGAAGTCCAGGCCCGTGCGGTTGGGGCCGATCCGGTCCTGGATGTACGCCGAGATCTTGCGCTCGCCGTAGATGCACATCGTCACCATCCCGAGGATCAGGTGGATCACGATGGCCATCACGACCAGGTTGACGAGGAGTTGGCCGGTCATGTGTTCGCGGATGAAGTCGGGCATGGCGGCCGGAGTCTATGGGCCTCGCCCCGCGGAAAGAAGACCGCGGGCGACGAAGCGGGGCTCAGTCGCCGCCCCCCGCCGCCGCGCCGACGGGGTCGCACCACGCGGCGCCCGCGGGCAGCGCCTCGACGCGCATGGCCGGGGCGTCCGGGCCCGCCCCGGGGTCGACCGTGGTGATGCTCACGGTCCGCGCGTCGCGACGGCTCATCAGCACGGAAACCTCCGGTCGGTCGTCCCACCGATGCCGGTGGAAGGCGTCCTGGCGCGCGGGCGTCGGCCCGCCGTCCCCTCCCCCGGCCCCCGCCACCATCGACCCGAACAGCGGCGCCCGCTCCCGCACGCGTTCGTCCCCCAGCCCGGACGACGCGAGGCAGAACGCCGCGCCCAGCCGCTCGGGCTCGCCCAGCGTCAGCCCGTCCCAGGTCGCCACCATCGCCCCCCCGGCGGCGTCGATCGCCAGCAGGCGGAACGGGGCCGTGCCGCCAAGCGGCTGGGCGGACAGCAGTTTCATCACCGCGTTCGCGGTGCGCGCGTTGGGCGCCGCCATCAGCGCGGGGATCACCCCGCCGCGTGAGCGCGTCGCGGCCGGGCGTCCGTTGGGGGGGATGTTGCGGTTGAGGATCGCGAGCACCAGCCCGTCGGAGCGGGCCGCGATCCAGGTTCCCCCCGCGTCCGGGTCGGTGGGCCAGACGCCCCGCAGGCCGCCCGGCAGGTCACGCCAGGCCGGGTCCAGCGCGGCCGACCGGCTGCGCAACTCGTCCCGCGAATGGACCAGCCGCGGCCCCGCGGGCGTCGGGATGACCGTGACGGTGCACAC
>CAZFSO010000095.1:3064-8515 GCA_964522095.1 uncultured Phycisphaeraceae bacterium
TTCAGGACGCCGCCTTCGCGTAGTTGATCGTCGACGGCGCGGTGCCGAAGCCCGCCGGGGCGTCCAGGCCGAACTCGCGGCCGATCGACTTCATCATCGCGTGGTGGTGGATGGCGTGGTGCGTGGCGAAGAACAGTTCGCGCCCGAGCGTGGAGCGCAGGTCGGCGGTCTCCCCGGCCCCGGTCAGCATCACGCGGGCGGTGACGGGGGTGTTCATCGCGCCCTCGTCGAGCGCCTGGACGATCTCCCGCAGGCGTCGGACCTCGGCCCGGGCGGCGCCCAGGTCGGTCTCGACGCTGCCGCCGCGCTGGCGCTGGTCGTAGTTGATGGGATCGCTGGCCGGGGTGGTCAGGGCGGCGCAGAAGTGGTCCAGGGCGTGGCGGACGTGCTGGCCGATCGTCCCGCCGCCCATCGAGGCGGACGGCTCGGCGTACCGCTCGGCGGGGACCGCCGACAGGAACGCGTCGCACTGGGCGAGGGTGGCGTCGGCGGTGGCCGCCACCCGGCACGGACAAGACGTAGAGGAAGGGCACATCGACATCGGCTCCTTGGGGCCCGCGTCCAGTGCCGGCCCCCGAGCAGTGTATCCGCAAACCCGCGAATGTGGTTTCGCGACCGGTGTCCCCCGCGCGTCAGAATGGGTCGTTCGCCCGGAAGGTCATGCTCCGGCCCGTCTTGGGATGGAAGATGGTCAGCATCGACGCGTGCAGCATCAGGCGGGGCGCCGGCAGCCCGCCGTACAACTCGTCGCCGACGATCGGCGCCCCCAGGCCCGGCGCGTGCTCGGGGCCGGGCTCGCCGATGGTCGTGACGCGCGGGTGGGCCGCGTGGACGCGCAACTGGTGGGTTCTCCCCGTGTAGGGCTCCAACTCCACCCGCGTCACGGGCTTGCCGTCGAGCGTCTCGCGGGCCAGCACACGCCACCGCGTCTCGCTGGGCAGGCCCTCGAAGTAGTCCACGAGCATCAGGGGGCGCACCTCCACGTCCTTGCGCATGGGCGTGAAGATCCGCCCGGACTCCGCTTCGAGATGCCCCTCGACCAGCGCCACGTACCGCTTGCGCGTCTTGCGGAACTCGAACTGCTTGGACAGGTTGCGGTGCGTCTTCGCGTCCAGGCCCAGGATCATCACGCCCGAGGTCGACAGGTCCAGGCGGTGGCAGGTCATCGGGCCGGTCGCCTTGGGAAACATCGACGCGACCCGGGACCGCACGCAGTCCTGCTTCTCCGGGGCGATGCCCGGCACGGCCAGCAGGCCGGCGGGCTTGTCGACCACCACGAAGTGCTCCTCGGCGTGGATCACGCGCGGGCCGTCCGGGGGCGGGGCGTACCGGAAGGTCGGCACCGGCCCGAACTGCACGCGGCGCACGGGGTGCGGCCCGTTGTCGACGGGCTTGGGCTTGCGTCGTCTGGCGCTAGGATCGCTCACGCAGGACTGTACCCCGGCCCCGTTCAAGGCCCCCGGCCGCGCCGAAGGAGCCCTAGCCCGATGCCCACGCTCGTGACCGCCGCCCTCATCGCCGTCGCCGCCCTGGCCCCGGACGCGCCGAACCCCGACTGGGACGCGCAGTGGCCGGCCGCCGAAGCGTGGTGTCTGACCGACCACGTTCAACTGACCAGCGCCGACGAGTTCCTCAAGGCCGGCGAGTCGTACTTCTCGCCCGACGCGAACATGGTCATCTTCCAGGGCGTGCCCCGGCCCGGCGACGACCAGACCCCCGACCGGCATTACGGCATGTACGCCGCGGCCGTGGTCTGGGAGGGCGCCCGCATCGCGGGGCTCGACCGGGCCTACCTGCTCTCGGAACCGGGCAGCGCCAACACCTGCGGCTGGTTCCACCCCACCGACCACGCCGGCGGGCGGTACACCGTCCTGTTCGGCACGACCACCACGCCGCCCGACGACGACGCGGCCTCGGGGTACCAGCGCGGCACGGCGCGCTACACGTGGCAGTTCCCCAACGAGATGGAGGTCGTGGTCAAGAAAATTGGCGGCGGCACCCTGTGGATGGACGAGGACGACGGCTCGGGCCGCATCTCGCGCGGGTTCATGCACACCGTCGCCACGCCCCTCTGGACCCGCGACGGCTACGACGCCGAGGCCTCGTGGTCGCCCGACGGGCGCCACGTCCTCTACACCCGCCTGGCGCCCGGCTCGGACGACGGCGACGTCTGGATCTTCGACACGCAGACCGCAACGCACACCCCGCTCGTCACCGAGCCCGGCTACGACGGCGGGCCGTTCTTCTCGCCCGACGGCGCGCGCATCTGCTACCGCTCCGACCGCCGGGGCGACAAGGCGCTGCAACTCTTCGTGGCCGAACTCGCCTTCGACGAGACGGGCAAGGTCACCGGAGTCAGCCGCGAGATCCCGCTGACAGACGACGCCAACGTCAACTGGGCGCCGTTCTTCACGCCCGACGGCTCGACGATCTTCTACGCCACCAGCGCCGTCAGCCACGCCAACTACGAGGTCTTCGCGATCGACGCGACCGGCGACGAGCCCGCCGACCGACGCCCGCGCGTCCGCATCACCGAGGCCCGCGGCTTCGACGGCCTGCCCGTCTTCACCCCCGACGGGACCTGGATGATGTGGACCGCCCAGCGCGGCCGGCAGGTCGAAGGGGAGACCCGGCCCAGCAGCCAACTGTGGGCGGCGCGCGTCGACCTCGACGCCGTGCGCGAGCGCCTCGACGCCGAACGCCGGCGGCTCGACGACGCGCGCCTGGAATCGGACTTCGAAGGCTTCACGCCCGGCGGATGACCGCATGATCGAACCGAGCGATTTCGGCCTCCCCGGCGTGCGGACCTTCGCCCACGTGGGCGACCCCACGCCCGCGCCGGACCACTCCGTCTTCTGGAACCACTGGTACGCCGCCGTCACCGCCGAGCACCCCGCCCTGCGCCGCCGCACCACGCCCGATCCCTCCGACCCCACCGCGACGCACGAGTTCGACTCGGCGGGCGGCGTCCGCATCGGCGCCCGCGTCGTGCTGCCGCCCGGCGGCGCGAAGGTCCGCGCCGGGCTGGTCGTCGTCCACGGCACCGGCCCGCGCGAGTGCGGGGTCGAGGACCAGCGCTGGGCCGCCACGGCCGCCCGCGGCGTGATGGTGCTCGCCGTCCGCCTGCGCGGCTTCCCCGGCTCGCAACTGGAAACCGGCGACCTGCGCACGCCCGACCGCGCCGGCGCGGGCTGGATCGGGCGCGGCCTCGACGCCGCTGCGCACGACGACTGGGTCGTGCCCCACGCCGTCGCCGACGTCTTCCAGGCCTGCCGCGCCGTGCGCAACTGGCTGCTCGGCCGGCGGGGCGACGGCGTCGACGCCGAGCCGGAACCGACCGACGACCCGGTCGTCTTCCTCTACGGCGAGTCGCTCGGCGGCGGGCTGGCGGTCATCGCCGCCTCCCAACTCGCAGGACGCCTGCCCCGCGCCCACTTCATCGACCGCCTCGCCCTCGGCCTGCCCAGCCTTGGCGACTGGCCCTGGCGCCTGGCCCACCCCTCGCAGGGCGCCGGCGCCGACGTCGCGAGGGTCCTCGACCACCACGCCGACCGGCGCGACACCCTGCTCCAACGCGTCCGCCTCTGCGACGCGGTCGTCCACGCCGCCCGCGTGCGCCGGCCCACGCTCGCCAAACTCGCCGCCCGCGACGAGATCGTGCCCGCCCCCACCGCCGCGGCGGTCTTCAACGCCATCGACGCCGACCCCGCCCGCAAGTGGCGCTTCCTCGTGCCCTACGGCCACATCGACGGCGGCATCACCAACGCCCGGCGCCACGCCCTGTTCGAGCGCTGCCTGGCGGACTACTTCGATCCCGCCCGCCGCCCCATCGACCTGATGGAGGGCTGGGAGCCCGCGCTGCACGCCGGGGACGACGCGCCGGCGTCGGACGCGCCCGCTCCCGCCGAGCCGCCCGCGCTCTTCGACGCTGGCCTGGAGACGAACGAGGCGGCGCTCGTCCGCGCGTACGAATCGGTCGGCCGCACGCTCGACGCCCTCCCGTACACCGACGACTTCGAGCGCCTGTGCGAGCAGGCGGGCGTGACCGACCGGCGGGCCGCCCTGCACACGCTCCAGCGCCTGCGCAAGTCGGGGCGCCTGCCGCGCCTGGGACGCGCCCCGGAGCGTCCGCCGAAGATCGACGGCGCCCACGAGGCCGTGCTGACCGAACTCGTCGCCGAGCACGCCGGCAGCCTCGGGCAGCGCGACCGCCTGCCCTACACCCCCGGGTTCGACCGCGTGCTGGAGGCCTTCAACGCCCGCACCGCCTCGGCGATCAACCCCCACGACCTCTGGCGCCTGATCGCCCGCCTGGCCAAGTGATCGCTATCCTCCCCGCGGAGGCGCGCATGAAAACCAACAAAGCCGTCGAGACCCTCATGGACGGCCTGATCGACTACGCCGGGCTCTTCCCGCCCAGCAAACTGCCCATGCCCAAGGCCGTCGAGATCTACGCCGGCGCCACCCGCGCCGAGCACGCCGGCTTCGTCTCGCGCTTCATCTGCCCGGTCACCCGCCTCATGGACCTGACCGAGCACGGCGCGGTGCTCATGCCCGGCACCTACGCCACCAGCGGCTACCGCGAGATGGCCGACGACCTGCCCGCCTGGTCCGTCTCCGCCATCATTGACGCCGACCTCGACGAGTGCATCGACGTCATCGCCGAGTTCAACGAGCACCACCGCTTCGAGGAGCACGGCCTGGCCCGCGTGGACGCGATCGAACTCCGCGTCGACAGCCCCGGCGACGTCGACGACGCCCTCGACCTGATCCCAGACGACCTCTCGCCCGCCTTTGAACTGCCCCGCGCCGCCGTCATCAGCGGCGACCCCCGCGGCTTCGTCGCCGCGCTCGCCGGCAACGACGCCCTGGCCAAGGTCCGCTGCGGCGGCGTCACCCCCGACCTCTTCCCCGCACCCGCCGACCTCGCCCGCTTTCTTATCGCCTGCCACAACGCCGAGGTCCCCTTCAAGGCCACCGCCGGCCTGCACCACCCCGTCCGCGCCGAGCACAACCTGACCTACGAGGACAGCCCGCCGCGCGCCGTCATGCACGGCTTCCTCAACCTCTTCATCGCCGCCGCCCTCGTCAAGGTCGCCGGGACCGACGAGGCGACGACCACCCGCATCCTCGAAGAGACCGACCCCGCCGCCTTTGTCCTGACCGACACCGACGCCGGCTGGCGCGACCTGACCATCAACCTCCTCGAACTCGCCCGCGTGCGCGAAGCCTTCGCCACCGCCTACGGCAGTTGCTCGATCGACGAGCCGGTGGAGGATCTCAAGGCGCTGGGATTGCTGTGAGCCTCCTGCCCCCTCTCCCGCCCCCGGCGGGAGAGGGCTGGGGTGAGGGCTCCTTCTTCTACCCCTTCTTCCTGCTTCTACCACAACCGTGGCCCTGGACGCCTCACCGCAGAGAGTCGCTGAGGCCGCAGAGTCACGCAGAGAGCGC
>CAZFSO010000096.1:0-8104 GCA_964522095.1 uncultured Phycisphaeraceae bacterium
CCGCGCGGGCTGAAGCCCGCGGCTCGGATCCCCGCGGCTCGGACCCCGGGCTCGGAGGGGGGAGCCATGCGGGTGGGTCAGAACTGCTTGCGCATCCGCGCGGTCGGGATGCCCAGCTGGTCGCGGTACTTGGCCACCGTGCGGCGGGCGATGTCGATGCCCTTCTCGTTGAGGATCTTGACCATGGCCTCGTCGCTGAGGGGCTTGGACTTGTCCTCGGTGTTGACCAGTTCCTCGATGGTGGCGCGCACGGCGTTGGCGCTGACGTCCTCGCCGGACTCGGTGGCCAGGCCGCCCGAGAAGAACCCGCGGAGGGGCACGATGCCGCGGGGGGTCATCAGGTACTTCTCGCTGACGGCACGCGACACGGTGGCCACGTGGATGCCCAGGCGGTCGGCGATGGTCTTCATCGGCAGGGGCTTGAGCGCCTCGGGGCCGTAGTCGAAGAAGTCGCGCTGCTCGTCGATGACCGCGTTGATCACGCGGAGCAGCGTGCGCCGGCGTTGCTCGACGGCGTCGATGAGCCAGTTGGCGTTGGACAGGTTCTTGCGCAGGAACTCGCGGTCGCGCTTCTCCGTGCCGCGGTCCTTGGCGAGCGACTCGTACTCGGTGCTGACGCGCACGTGGGGCAGGCGGCCGTCGTTGAGGTAGGCGAAGTAGCGGTCGTTCTCGTCGTCGTACTCGACGGTCGCGTCGGGGATGATCGCCTCGGGCGCCGACTCGGTCAGGCCGCGGGCGGGGGCCAGGCTCAGGCGGCGGAGTTGCTCGATGCCGGCGTTGATCTCGTCGAGGCTCAGGCCGGACCGCGCGGCGATCTTCGGCAGGCGGTTTTTCATCAGTTCCTCGAAGAACTCGGACACGAGCCTGCGGGCCGCGTTGAGGGCGGCCGGGTCGAAGGGCGGCGCGTCGGGGTCTTCGGCGCTGCGCTCGGCGAGCGCGTCGATCTGGATCAGCAGGCACTCGCGCGCGTCGCGGGCCGCCACGCCGGGGGGGTCGAGCATCAGTTGCACGGCCTGCAGGGCCAGTTCCCAGTCGGCCTCGGTGGGTTCGAGGTCGCGCACGAGGCGTGACTCGCGCAGGGCGATCTCGTCGAACGAGGCGCGGAGGTAGCCGTCCTCGTCGAGTTGATTGATGATCGCCTCGCCCATGGCGCGGACGCGGCCCGTCACGTCGCACAACGCCCACTGGTCCATCATCTGCTCGCCCAGCGACCCCGCACGCGCCGGGGCCTGGGCCATGGCGTCCATCTTGCCGTCACGCTCGCCCGTGTCGCGCACGCGGCCGCGCGGCTCGTAGTCGTCGCGCATCCGCCCGTCGAAGGCGTTCTCCGCGGCGTCGGGGTTGGACGCCGTGAACTCGTCCAGGCGGTCGAAGCCCTCGGACCCGTCCCCGGCCTCCATCGCGCCGTCGCGCGTGCCAAGGTCGGGGTCGGTCGGGCCGTCGGCGGTGAACTCGGCCAGTTCGAGCGTGGGGTTGGACTCGAGTTCCTGCTCGATGCGCTCGCGCAACTCGGCGAGGGGCATCTGCAGGATCTCCATGGACTGGATCATCCGGGGCGCCAGCTTCATCTGCTGGCCGAGCCTCATCTGTTGTGAATGCTCGAATCGCACCGCCCAGAAGTCTCCGATCCGTTCGACGCGGCGGCCCGCGCCGGCGCTACATCATCTCTTGTCGGCCCGCGATGGCGTCGGCCAGGACCGCCTTGTTGGCGAACTCCAGCGAGCCCCCCGCCGGCAGCCCCCGCGCAAGCCGGCTGACCCGCACAGACGGACCCGTACCGGCGCCGCCGTTTCCCGCCCCCCGCAGGCGGTCGGCCAGGTACAGGGCCGTGCCGTCGCCCTCGATCGTCGGGTTCAGGCCCAGCACGACCTCGGCGACGGGCACCGGGTCGACGCCCTCGGGCGCGTGCCGCTCGGGGTGCTGGACGCGGTCGAACAGGGCGGCGACGGTCAGGTCGCCCGGGCCGACGTGGTCGAGGGGGCTGATCCGCCCCATGAGCACATGGTACAGGCCCTTGTACATCCCGGTCTGCTCGAGGGCGATCAGGTCCTTGGGCTGCTCGACCACGAGGATGCGCGAGCGGTCGCGGCGGGGGTCCGAGCACACCGAGCAGCGGTCCGAGTCGCCCAGGTTGAAGCACGAGCGGCAGTGGCGCACAGACCGCTTGACCTCCAGCACCGCCTCGGCCAGCCGCCGCGCGTCGTCGCCCTCGGCCTTGAGGACGTGGAACGCCAGCCGCTCGGCGCTGCGCCGCCCGATCCCGGGCAACTTCGCCAGTTCATCGATCAGCACCCGCACGGGCTCGGGGTAGGCCGACGGGCCGATCTGGCCCTGCAAAGGCGATTTGGCGGGACGCGGCGGCACGAAGCAAGTCTATGCGAACGGCGTGCCAGACCCGCTGTGCCAAGCCGGGGGCTTGACACACCGGGGTCCGGACCGCGGGTATCGTCGGGCGTGCAGCCCGTCCGCCTCCGCCACCTCGTGCTGATCGTTCTCGCGTGGGCGGCGGTGACGCTGCCCGGGCTGGGCGCTGGGGGCCTGGTGCGGACCGAGGGGCACCGGGTGGTGCCGGCGGTGGGGATGCTGGAGGGGGACGGGTGGCTGGCGCCCAGGATGTTCGGGCGGGCGTACCTGCGCAAGCCGCCGGGGGGGGCGTGGGCGTTCGCGGGGGCGACGGGGGCCACCGGGGACCGGGTGCTCGGGCCGCGTCTGGTCAGCGCGGGGGCGCTGCTGGGGCTGTCGATGGGCTCGTGGTGGTTCGGGCGGCGGTGGTTCGGGCCCGGCGCGGGGCTGGCGGCCGGCCTGGCGACCGCGCTGACGCCCATGTTCTTCGAGTACGCCCGGGCGGCCGAGTTGGAGATGCTCAACAACCTCTTCGCCGCGCTGGCCGCGTGGATCGTCGTGGAACTGGTGACGCGCCGGGCCTGCCGGCCGGCGCTGGCGGCCCTGGCCCTCGGCGCGTGCACGGCCGGCATGATGCTCGTCAAGGGGCCGGCGGGGTGGCCGGCGCCGCTCGGGATGCTCGTCGGCGCCGCGTGGGCGGGCCGGTCGTGGCGGGTGCTCGGCACGCCCCGCGTGTGGGCCGGGCTGGCGGCGGGGAGCGCGGCGTTCGCGGCGGTGTGGTGGGCGATCGAGCGGTCGGTCGAAGCCGACGCGGTGCGTCAGTTGCCCACGGCGTTCCTGTTCGAGCCGGGGCGGCTGGGGGCGATGGCGCTGTTCGTCCCGTCGGTCTTTGTGGCCGCGCTGCCGCTGTCGCTGGCGGCGCTGTTCCCGTGGGGCCCGGACGCCCGGGAGGAGGCGGACGAGGGTGGCCGGGAAGCCGTGCGGCGTCTGGGCGTGGCGCGCACGCTTGGCCTGGGCGCCGCGGCGGGCGTGGTGCTGCTGCTGGCCGTCGGCGTGAGCAACCCGCGCTACGCCCAGCCGGTGGTCGCGACCCTGGGGCCGCTGGCGGGGTGGGCGGTTGCCGGCGCCGGGCGGACGGGCGTGTTCGGCCCGCTGCGCCGGCGCATCGGCCGGGCGATGCTGCTGGGATCGCCGGCGGCGATGGCGTGCGTGCTGCTCGCGGGTGCGCTGCTGTTCTCGCAGGTGATCGAGCCTCGCCGCCGGGCGGGGTCCGGCGAGCCCGTGGGCCGGGCGGCGGCCGCGGCCTGCGCCGACGCGATGCGGGCCGCCACGGGCCCCGTCGTGATCGCCGCGGACGGCGTGATCGGCGCCCGGCCGGAAACACTGCTCGCCTTCCAAGAAGCGGCGCGGGAACTGGGCGCTCAGGTCGAGGTGCGGTGGATCACCGATCTTGCGCAGATTACCCAGTTTGACATCACGCACCCGGATGTTGCGCTCGTCGTGCTGCGGCGCGACGC
The DNA here is from genome assembly GCA_964522095.1 of uncultured Phycisphaeraceae bacterium. Taxonomy (GTDB): domain Bacteria; phylum Planctomycetota; class Phycisphaerae; order Phycisphaerales; family UBA1924; genus UBA6054. The sequence continues at coordinate 3,861 of CAZFSO010000096.1, forward strand.
GGGCATGGACGAGACCGGCGCGTTCGCGTCGTGGGGTGTTCAGCACACGGGCGAGGCGGGACGCTTCGTGTTCGAGTGGCGCCTCCGCCCGGATCGGTGATCGGGGTTCACCCGTGTTGACGCGCCGGTGCGCGAAGAACTCGCGCGAGTTGCGTGTCGGCTGTTGCATCGGGCGCGACGATCCGTTAGGTTGGACGTCCACCAACACCGGCAGCCTTGGGACTCGTTCGTGGAGAGAGGTATGTCCCAGGGCTGCTGGTGCTTTTGCAACCTACGCCCGCGCGCCGGACGCGGGTCGCGGATTACGGGCAGCCCCGGTTGTACGCCTCGATGAAGTCGAGCAGGTCGAACACGTCGACCGAGCCGACCGGCGCGGCGACGTCGGCGGCCGGCGCTCCGGCGGCGAACGCGTTGAGGAATGCGATCAGGTCGAAGACGTCGACACTCCCGCTGCGGTCGAGGTCGGCCAGGCAGCCGGTGTCGCAGTCGCCGAAGCCGCAGAAGAAGACGATGCGCACCGCGGGCGACAGCGCCGGCTCGGCGAGGCCCGGGTCCTCGACGCGCCACTGGGCGTAGCGGACGACGCCGTCGAGACCGGGCGCGAACGGGATCGGCCAGTGCGCGGTGGCGACTGGCTCCACGCCCGCGCCGGACGAGGCGACGACCTCGGCGATCACGCTGTCCGGCGCGACCACGCCGCCGACGGGCGGGCTGGCGGAAGCGACGAGCGTGGCGACCGCCCCCTCGGCCACGTTGTGCAGGCCGATCTTGAAGTCGTCTGCGCCGATCAGGGGCGGGGTGACGGCCAGGACCGCCGGCACGCGTCCGAGCGCGTCGGGGCGTCCGGTGCCGGCGAGGGTTTCGGGGTTCGCGGGGTTCTCCGGTCGGGCGTGCAGGGCGGGCTCGTCGAAGGGGAAGAGGCCGGCGGCGACGCGCGGGTCGGTCAGCGCCTCTTCGAGGAACACGACCAGGTCGGCGCGGTTCTGCGGTGCGATGCTGACGAAGTCCATGACCGGGTCGAGGTTGTCGGCGAATCGCAGGTCGGGGTCGGCGTAGAACTCGACGACCTCTCCGAGGCTGGTCATCGAGCCGTTGTGCATCCAGGTGCTCTTCAGCCCGGTGTTGCGGATGCCCGGCGTCTTGAACTTGCCGCGGTCGTTGGGGTTGCCGGTGACGAGTTGTCGGCCGGGGTCCTCGCCGGGCGGGCGGACGCCGATGTTGCGCATGCTGTCGTCGGAGAGCAGCGGCGTGGCGTGGCAGAGCATGCACAGGCTGATCTGGAAGACGTCCCAGCCGCGCATCTGCGCGGGGGTCAGGGCGTCGGGATCGCTGGTCAGGAAGAGGTCAAAGGGGGTCTGGTCGGAGACGAGCGTGCGCTGGTAGGTGGCCAGGGCCATGCCGACGCGGGCGGGGGTGATCTCGGCGTCGCCGAAGGCGCGGCGGAAGAGTTCGGGGTAGGTGCGCGCGTCGAGCACGGCGTCGGCGGCGTCGGGCGGCACGTTCGACGCGAGCGCCAGCGGGCGGGCGTGCGCGAGTTTGGCCGTGGCCTGCGCCCAGTCGCGCCCGTGGTAAGACATCTCGACGTCGTTCATCGGGGGGTGCACCGCCTGGCTCTCCAGGGCCGCGTGCTCGGTGAGCAGCGTCTGGCCGGAGACCGGGTCGGTGAACACCTCCGGCGCACGCCCGTCCCAGAAGAGTTCGGCGTGGAAGGCGGCGTTGATGACGCTCCCCGCCGCCCGGGGCGTGACGCGCGGCGACAGGCCGAAGACCGGGTCGGCCACGTAGTCGCCCCGCTCGTCCTGGGCGATCAGGCCCGGCGAGCCGATGGCGTCGTCCTCGGTGCCGAACAGGGTGTCCAGGCCGGGGTGGACGCCCAGGCGCGGGTCGGCGCCGCCCGCGGCGTGCTGGTGGCAGGTGGCGCAGGCCACCGTGTTGTCCGAACTGAGTTGCTCTTCAAAGAAGAGGATCTTGCCCAGCACGCGCTTGGGCTCGTCGACGGGGTTGGCCAGCGGGACGGGGACGGGCGGCATCGGCGACCCGCCGCGGAGGCCGGCCCCGGTGGCCTGGAAGAGCACCGCGCCAGCCGCGAAGGGCGAGACGAGCGCTGCCGCCGAGATCGCACGGGACACGGGCATGGACCCCTCCGGGTATTGCGGACCGGAAAGGATTGTATTGCGTGCTTCCCCGGATCGGCCGGGAAAACCGAGCAAATCACGGGCAGCCGCGGTTATAGGCGTCCAGGTAGGCCAGCAGGTCGAACACGTCGAACTCCCCGGCCGGGGCGGCGAGGTCGGCGGCCGGGTCGAGGCTGGCGTAGGCGTCGATGAAGGCGAGCAGGTCGGTCAGGTCGACGCTCTGGTCGCGGTTGAGGTCGGCCAGGCAGCCGGTGGCGCAGTCGCCGAAGCCGCAGAAGAGCGTGACGCGCACCGCGTCGGACAGCGCCGGCTCGTCGGACCCGGGTGTCTCGACCCGCCACTGCATGTAGCGGACCTGGCCGTCCAGCGCGGGGGAGAAGGGGATGGGCCAGTGGGCGGTGGCCGCCGGGGCCAGCCCGTCGGGGTGGGTGGCGGTGAACGGGCCGAGGACCTGGTCGGCGGGCACCTGGCCGTCCACGGGCGGGCTGGACGAGATGACCAGCAACGCTTGGGCGCCCTCGGGCACGCCGGTCACGCCGAGTTTGAAGTCGTCGGCGCCGACCAGGGGCGGCGTGACGGCGATGACCTCGGGGGTCTGGCCGCCGGGGCCGGGGCGGGCGGTGCCGGTGAGGACGAAGGGGTTGGGGTCGTTGGCGGCGTCGCCGTGGAGACGGGGCGAGTCGAAGGGGAACACGCCGGCGGCCACGCGGGGGTCGGTCAGCGTCTCTTCGAGGAACACCGTCATGTCGGCACGCTGCTGGGCGTTGAGGTTGACGTTCGCGAAGCCGTCCATGTTCTCGGGGAACTTGTTGTTGGACGCGTAGAAGTCGACGACCTCGGCGAGGGAGTGGAACCCGCCGTTGTGCATGAAGGTGGCCCGCAAGCCCAGGTTGCGCAGGCCGGGGGTCTTGAACTTGCCGCGGTCGGCGTGCTGACCGGTCACGTTCTGGCGCCCGCGGTCCTCGACGATCGGGCGCACGCCGATGTTGCGGAAACTCTGGTCGGTGAACAGGGGCGGCACGTGGCAGACGGTGCATCGCACGGCGTCGAACGCGTCCCAGCCGCGCTTGGCGGCGGCCGAGATCGCCTCGGCGTCGCCGTTGATGTAGTCGTCCCACGGCGACTGGTCCGCGACGAGCGTCCGCTCGTAGGTGGCGATGGCCTTGGCGATGCGGGCGGCCGTGATCTCCGAATCGCCGAAGGCGCGCCGGAACAGTTCGGGGTAGGTCCTCGCGTCGAGCACCGCGTCGGCCATGTCGGGCGGCACGTCGGCCGTCAGGGCCAGCGGGCGGGCGTGGGCGAGTTTCTCGGTGATCTGCGGCCAGGACCGGCCGTGGTGGGCCATCTCACTCGCGTCCAGCGGCGGGTTGACCGCCTGGGACTCGAACGCGGCGAACCCGATCAGGTCCACCTCGCCGGTGTCCGGGTCGACGAACACGTCCGGCGCCCGCCCGTCCCAGAAGATCTCCAGCGCGTGCCCGGCGTTGATGACGGGCGGGGCGGCCCGGCGCGAGACCTGGACGTCCAGCCCGAAGACCGGGTGGGCCAGGTAGTCGCCGTTGGCGTCGGTGTTGATCACGCCCGGAGAGCCGAACACGTCGTCGTCCGTGAACAACTGGCCGTCGAGCCCGGGGTGCCGCGCAAGGCGAGGGTCGGCCCCGCCGGAGGTCTGGACGTGGCAGGTGGCGCAGGAGACGGTGTTGTCGGCGCTGAGTTGCTCTTCGTAAAAGAGGATCTTGCCGAGAACCCGCTTCTCCTCGGTCAACTGGTTCCCGGTCGGGAACGGCACGTCGGGCAGCAGCGAGGCCCCCCGCTGCGACCCGGTCGCGGCGAACAAACCAAGACCCAGGGCGGCGGGCACGGCCACCGACGCCAGGCCGACGGGCAGGGACAGTCCGGGTCTTGTCTGGGGCATCGTGTCAGGAACCTCCGGCGGCACGAACGGCCGCGAAGGGACAGGGTACCCGAAACCGCCGGGGATTCCCAGCGGTTTTTTGCGGGGCGGCCGGGGGGAGTTTCCCCTGGGCGGGCGGGGGGTGTGTCTCATCCCATATCCGGTACCGTGCTCTTCGTCCTCGAAGAGCACGCGTTGGGGTGAGGGCGTGCTCT
>CAZFSO010000097.1:0-7997 GCA_964522095.1 uncultured Phycisphaeraceae bacterium
GCGGCGGACCTCGCCGAGCCGTTCGGCTGGATCGACATCTTCGACCTGTTCGCGTTCACCGACGCCTACGCCGCCGGCTGCCCGTGAAGGCACGGCTCAACTTCACGCAACGCCCGCCCCGCGCGGGCGTTTTTCACGCGCGGGTCGCGAAGATCTGGAGCCGGTGGCCCTCGGGGCGCAGGCCGCGGGCGTGGCAGATGCGGTCGCGCAGGGCGACGAGTTCGGGCATGTCGAGGACCTCGACCTCGCCGGTGTCCATGCGGACGAGCAGGGTGTTGCCCTTGCGCCCGTAGGCGAGTTGGTAGTGCGACTGGTCGCGGTCGAACAGGACGCGCTGGATGATGCCCGCGTCCTCGAGGAGTTTGAGCGTGCGGTAGACCGTGGCCTTGGAGACGCGGAAGCCCTTGGCCTTGACCTGCTCGAGCAACTGGTCGGCCTCGAACAGGGCGTCGAGTTCGATGATCGTGTCGAGGATCTGGGCCCGCTCGGGCGTGTACTTGAGGCCGACGTCCTTGAGCGACCGCCGGAAGACCGCGCACAGCGGCTCGATGATGTCGTCGTGCGCACCAGGGTCGGACGGGAGCAGTGCCATGGCCGCATTGTACGGCCCGGCCCGTGACGGCCCCCGTGGGTCCCCGCCCCGATTAGAATCGCGCGTGCCACCGCCGAACGCCGCAGCACGCGCCGGACCCGTCAACGCCCGGCCTGCGCGCCGCGTGGGCCGGTGGGTCGTCCCGGGCGTGTTCGTCGCGACGGTGCTGGTGGCTGTGTCGTTCGGACGCGCCGAGCCGCTGTCGGGGCGGCTGGCCGCGCTGCTGAGCGTGTGGCTGGGCGCGGGTTGGACGCCGGCGGCGTACCTCCTCGGCGCGCTCGGCTGGGGTCGCGTGGCGCGGGGGTGGACGCGGACGATCCCCGACGCGTGGGCGGCGTGGGGGATCGAGGCGGGCGTCGGCGTTGGATTGACACTGGCGGTGTCGCACGGGCTGGGGGCGATGGGGGTGCTCGGGCCGGCCGCCGCGTGGCTGTGGACCGGGGCCGGGCTGGCGATGCTCGCGCTCGCGATGACGCGCCGGGCGCCCGCGGCTCGTCCGGCGACGCCCCGCGTGCTGCTCGCGCTGGCGTCGGTCGGGCTGGGCGTGCTGCTGGTCGCGGCCGCGTCGCCGCCGGGGGCGCTGTGGGACTCGGAGTTCGGCGGCTACGACGCGCTGAGTTACCACCTGCAACTGCCCGCCGAGTGGCTGGCCTCGGGGCGCATCGAGCCGGCCGCCCACAACGTGTACTCGTACCTGCCCGGTTATTACGAGGCCGCGGTGGTGCACTTGGCCCACCTGCGGGCGACACCCGGGCTGACCCCGACGGGCCTGAGCGGGTTGGTGGCCGGCGACGGGGCGGGCGTGATGAGCGCGCACCTGCTGGCCGCGGGGATGAGCGTGCTGGGTGCGGCGTTGACCGGGCTGTTCGCCCGCGCGGTGGCGGCACGGGCGGGGCTTGACGAGCAGGCGGCCGCGCTCGCGGCGTTCGCGGCCGGCGGGCTCGTCCTCGTCACGCCGTGGACGCAGGTGGTCGGGTCGCTCGCGTACAACGAGCCGGGCGTGCTGGCGTTGGGTGCGGCGGGGCTGCTCGCGGCGTGCACGCCGGGGTTGACGCCGGTCCGGCGCGGGATGCTGGTGGCGTTCCTGGTCGGGTCGGCGACGGGGTGCAAGCCGACGGCCGTGCTGTTCCTGGCGCCGTGCGCGGGCGTGCTGATGGCGGCGTCGGAGCCGGCCCGTCGCTGGCCGTCGATGTTCGCGGTGGGGGTGGCGGTGGGGCTGCTAACGCTGGCGCCGTGGATGGCGCGCAACGCCGGCGCGGGCGGCAACCCGGTGTTTCCTTATGCCGGGGGGCTGTTCGGGCACGCGCACTGGACGCCCGACCAGGCCGCCCGGTACGCCGGGGGGCACCACTTCGCGGGCGGCGTGGGTGACCGTCTGGCGACGGCCGTGCTGCCGGCCGCCCCGCCCGGGTCGCCGAGCGTGGAGCGCTGGCGCGGGCTGACCAACCCGCAGTGGGCGCTCACGCCCTGGGCGGGCCTGGCGGGGATGCTGGTCCTGCTCCGGGTGCGGACGCGGGCGGGGGGCGTGCTGCTGGCGGGGACGGGGCTGGCGTTGGCGGCGTGGCTGGTCTTCACCCACCTGCAGAGCCGCTTCCTGCTGCCGCTGCTGCCGGTGTTCGGCGCGGGCTTCGGGGCCGGCCTGGGCGCGCTGCCCGGGCGTGTGCGCACGCCTTTGGCGGTCGGCGTGCTGGCGGTGGGCGGGGCGTGGTCGCTGGTCAACTTCGCGGCCCAGCGCGACGGCGAGCCGAACGCGCTGTTGACACTGGGCCCGGGCGTGCTCACGGGCTCGCTGGGCGTGCCCGGCATCGGCGACGGGGTGGTCTGGGCGGGGGTGAACGAGACCCTGCCGCCCGGCGAGGGCCTGCTGCTCGTAGGCGACGCCACGCCCTTGTACCTGCGCCGCCCGCTGTCGTACGCGACCGTGTGGGACGCGCACCCCTTGGCGGCGGCGATGCGGGCCGAGCCGGACGACCCCCGGGCCTGGACCCGGGCGCTCGCGGCCGATGGGCACGCCTGGGCGCTCGTATCGTTCGGCGAGATCGACCGCCTGGCCTCGTCGGGCTGGGCGGACCCGGTGCTCACGCCGGAGCGCGTCGCGGACTGGACCGCCGCGCTCGGCCACCCCGTCCGGATCTGGCCCGGTCAGGGCCGCGCGCTGTACCGCCTCGGGAGCCCTCGATGAACCCGCCAAGACGCCCCGCCGGATCGCGGGGCGCCATCCGCACCGCGGTGCAACTGCTCGGCTTCGGCGCGGGCGTCGCGCTGTTCGTCTGGTGCGTGCGGGTCGTGATGTCCGAGGAGAACCGGGCGGCGCTGGAGAACCTCAAGGACGCCAGGCCCTGGGAGATCGGCGCACTGCTGGCGATGGGGGCGACCAGCCTGGTGATCAACGGCGGCATCTTCCGCGCCACCCTGCGCCCCGTGCGCCCGCTGCCCGTGGGCGACGTGGTGGCCACCAACGCCCTGGCGACCTTCCTGGGCTACCTGCCGTTCAAGATCGGCATGTTCACCCGCTGGGTGATCCACGTGCGCCGCGACGGCGTGCCGGTGCTGATGGTCGGCTCGTGGTTCGTCGTCGTGCTGGGCATGATGGTGCTGACCGTGGCCCCGATGGGCCTGGTCTTCCTGCGCCCGGCGCGCTGGGAGGGCATGCGGTTCCTCTGGTGGCTGCCGGTGGTGCTCGGCGTCGTGGCCGCCCACGCCCTGGGGTGGTGGGCGGCGCGGTTCATCCAAGGCGAGCGCGGCGTGGGACGCCTGCGCCGGGTCTGGGTGCCGGAGCGGTGGCTGGGGTCGGAGTGGTTCGCCGCGTTGCACGCCGGGGCCGACATGGCGGCCGACCTGCGCGCGGTGGTCGTCACGACCGTGCTGCGCGTGCTGGACGTGGTGACCTTCGGGCTGCGCTTCTGGGTGGCCGCGGGGGTGGTGGGCGTGGCGATCACGCCGACCGAGGCGGTCATCATCGGGCTGGCGTACTTCGTGGCGGGGGTGGTCAGCCCGTTCGGGACGGTGGGCCTGCGCGAGGCGGGCGCGCTGGGGATGGCGGCGGTCGCCGGGGTGATCCAGGCCGACGCGGAGACCGAGCCGCTGCTGACCGCCATCCTGCTCGTGTCCGTGACCGAGGCGGTGACCAGCCTCGTCGGCGCGGGCGTTGGGGCGGCGTGGCTGCGCACCGACCGGCTGCTCGTCCCCGTGGATCCGGCTGAGCCGGCCGAGCCTGCCGACCCTGCCACCCCGGCCCCAGCCGCACCACAACCCATCGACGGCATCCCCTCATGAAGATCGCGCTCGCCCAACTCAACCCCACCGTCGGCGACCTGCCCGGCAACGCCGCCCGCATCGCGCGGGCCATCGACGACGCCCGCGCCCGGGGCGCGGACCTGGTGGTCTTTCCCGAACTGGTCGTGTGCGGCTATCCCCCGCGCGACCTGCTCGGCGCGGAGGGCTTCGTCCGGGCTTGCGCCGACGCCGCGGACGCCGTCGGGCGGGAGCGCACGCGCGGGCTGACGGCCGTGATCGGCACGCCGCTGGAGGCGGAGGGTCGTGTGCACAACGGGCTGGCGGTGTACCGCGACGGCGAGCGGGTGGCGACCTACGCCAAGCGCCTGCTGCCGTCCTACGACGTGTTCGACGAGGACCGCTACTTCGAGCCGGGCGACCGGCCGGGTGTCGTCGAGGTCGCCGGTCGGCGCGTGGGCCTGGCGGTCTGCGAGGACCTCTGGCGCGGCGAGGACGCCGGGGTGGGCGCGCGGTACGCCGGGTCGGCCGACCCGGTGGACGGCCTGGCCCGCGCCGGCATCGACCTGCTGGCGGTGCCGTCGGCCAGCCCGTTCGTGCTGGGCAAGCACGAGCGCCACCGGGCCATCCTGGCGCGCCGGGCCGCCCGGCTGGGCGTGCCGGTCGCGTCGGTCAACCAGTGCGGCGCAAACGACGACCTGGTCTTCGACGGCCGCTCGGGCGTGATCGGCCCGGACGGCGCGACGCTCGGGGCGTGCAAGGCGTTCGAGGAGGACCTCGTCGTCGTGGACCTCGACGAGCCGGACGCACGCGAGCCTGCAGAGATCCCGCCCGAGCGCCTCGCGCTCGACGCGCTGACCGTCGGCGTGCGCGACTACCTGGGCAAGTGCGGGTTCAAGAGCGCGTGCCTGGGCCTCTCCGGCGGGCTGGACAGCGCCGTGGTGGCGGCCATCGCGGTCCGGGCGCTCGGGCCGAACGCGGTGACGGGCCTGACGCTGCCCGGCCCGTTCAGTTCCGAGGGGTCGGTCACCGACGCCCACGCGCTGGCGGTGAACCTGGGCATGCGCTGCCTGACCGTGCCCATCGCCCCGGCCTTCGACGGGCACCGGGAGGTGATCGACGGTGCGTTCGGGGCGCTCGGACAGCCCGTGCTGGGCGCGACCCTGCCGGACCTGGCGCAGGAGAACCTGCAGAGCCGCGTGCGGGGGGCGGTCATGATGGCCCTGTCCAACCGCACCGGGGCGATCCTGCTGGCGACGGGCAACAAGAGCGAACTGGCCGTGGGCTACTGCACGCTCTACGGCGACATGAACGGCGGGCTGGCCGTGCTCAGCGACGTGCCGAAGACCTTGGTCTACCGCCTGGCCCGCTGGATGAACGCGCACCACGCGGAACTGGGCTTCCGCACGCCGCCGATTCCCGAGGCGACGATCACCAAACCCCCCAGCGCGGAACTCGCGCCCGGGCAACTCGACGCCGACAGCCTGCCGGCGTACGAGGTGCTCGACGAGATCGTCGAGCGTGTGGTCGAGGGCGGTGAGCGCGCGGCGCGGGTCGTCGCGGAGACCGGCTTCGACGAGGCGGTCGTGCGGCGGGTGTGCCGGCTGATCGACCTGAACGAGTACAAGCGGCGGCAGTTGGCGGTCGGGCTGAAGATCACGTCGACGGCGTTCGGCACGGGGCGGCGCATGCCGGTGGCCCAGCGCTGGACGCGGTGAGGCGGGTTGCGAACTACCAGGTAGCCCCGAACGCGAGTGAGGGGATGGGATCCGCGCGGCGCGAACGGGCGAGAGAACAACCACCGAGCCAACCACGCCCGGGATGCGTTGCCGTGCTCGTCATCCTTCCATCCCCTCACTCGCGTTCGGGGCTCTTTGTGTGGGCCGCGGTCGAGCGTCACTCCCCCAGCGTCTTCTTGCGGCGCAGGATGTGGTGGTAGTGCTGGGCGAAGCGGTGGGCCTCGTCGCGGACCTGCTGGAGCAGGCGCAGGCCGGGGTTGTTGCGGCTCATGCGGATGGGCTCCTTCTCGCGCTGCACGTAGACCAGTTCCTCCTTCTTGGCGATCGAGATGACCATGGGCGGGCGGACGTCGAGGGTGTCGAACGCGGCCAGGGCGGCGTGGAGTTGGCCCAGCCCGCCGTCGATGAGGATCACGTCGGGGTACAGCTCGTGGCCGGCGCCGGCCTCGCGGTAGCGGCGCGAGACGACCTCGCTGAGCGCCATGTAGTCGTCGTTGGCCCGCCCGCCGGGCAGGTTGGCAAAGGTCTTGATGCGGTAGCGCCGGTACTCGTCCTTGAACGGCTTGCCGTCGATGAAGCAGACCTTGCTGCCCACGGTCTCGCCGCCCTGGAGGTGGGCGATGTCGAAGCCCTCAATCGCGCGGATGGGCCGGTCCAGGCCCAGGGCCTTCTGGAGCGCGGCGGTGCCCTTCTGGGGGTCGACGTAGCCGATCTCGGTCTCGGGCTGCCAGCGGTCGGAGCGGTCGCCGCGGTCGGAGAGTTTCTCGATGGCGACGATCTGGTCGCGCAGGGCGGCGGCCTTCTCGAACTCCAGGCGGGCCGAGGCGTCGTCCATCTCGGCCCGCATCTCGCGGAGCATGGTGGACCGCTTGGTGCCCAGGAACTTGACGAACCGGTCCACGTCCTGGCCGTAGACGGTGACCGAGACCGACTCGTTGCACGGCGCGGTGCACTGGCCGATGGCGTGCAGCAGGCACGGGCGGAAGTAGCGGTTCTTCGGGTCGCCCTTGACGATGTCGAGTTTGCAGGTGCGGTACTTGAAGACCCGCTGGAGGGTTTGAACCGCCTCGCGCAGCGCGCCGGCGTTGGCGAAGGGGCCGAAGACCCGAGCGTTGCGCATCTCGGGGGCCTGCTCGCCGGTGCGCTCGTCGATGCCCGTCGGGTTGCGCGTGACGAACACGCGCGGGTAGTCCTCGTTGCGCGTGACGACCAGGTAGGGAAAACTCTTGTCGTCTGTCAGGCGTTCGTTGTGCCTGGGACGGATGTCCTTGATCAGCCGGTTCTCGGTGAGCAGCGCCTCCCACTCGGTCTCGGTGAGCAGGTAATCGAACGTGTGGACGGCGTCGAGCATCCGCCCCTTCTTCGGCCCCAGGTCCGCGCTGGGCACGAAGTACGAGGCCACCCGGTCGGGCAGGCTGGCGGCCTTGCCGACGTAGAGCACCACCCCCTTGTGGTCCTTCATCAGGTAGACGCCCGGCGACGGCGGCAGGGCCCGGGCCGCCTTGAGCAGGCGCGCCAGCCGGGCCTCCCGCGTCTCCGTCCCCCAGCCGGGCGGGGCGTCGGAAGCCTGGAAGCCGTCCTGGTCCACCGGGATGGGATCGGGGTCGTCGGGCACGGGGAGAATCCTATGGAAACCCCCACGGCGGCGACAGTTGCGCGCCAACATGAGGCCGTTTGGCCCATGATTCGGCGCCGTGCGTCATGCGTCCGGTGCCGTGCTCTTCGTCTTCGAAGAGCACGCCTTCCCCGACCGCAACGCCCAAAGCGTGCTCTTCGAGGACGAAGAGCACGGCACCGAGGGCCGGCGGGCACAGCACCGAGGACCGGTAAGCACGGCACCACATTCGGGGGCGTGGCCTGAAAAGAGTTGGTACACTCGGGCCCGATCTCACCCAAGGAGACCCCGATGGCGACCCGACCCGGCGACATGGACCTCACCGCGGTGGCCAAGCGCCAGCGGGGCCTCATCTGGATCATCCTGCTCGGCATCGTGGCCAACATCGGCGCGTTCGTTTCCAGCGACGTGTCGCCCGTCGTGGCCCTCGCCGGCCTGGGCCTGTATCTGCTGTTCCAGTTGGCCGGCCTTGTTCAGGTCGTGCGTCTGGCCGCGGCCTTGCAGACTTCCGTCGTCCTCCGGATCGCGTACGTCGTCCTGCTGTTCATCCCGCTGGTCAACCTGCTGGTGCTGCTCACGGTCAACGGGCAGGCCAACAGCGTGCTGAAGGCGGCGGGGGTGCGCGTCGGCCTGGTGGGCGTGCCGGAGTCGGAGTTCGCCAAACTGGTGCGCGGCAACTGCCGCGGCTGCGGCTACGACCGCAGCGGCCTCGAACTGCTGCAAGGCTGCCCCGAGTGCGGACGCGTGCCGCAGGTGGTGTGACGGATTCGGATTTCCGAACGGTGCCGTGCTCTTCGCTTCGAAGAGCACGTCTTCT
>CAZFSO010000098.1:0-7984 GCA_964522095.1 uncultured Phycisphaeraceae bacterium
CACGGGGCGATGGTATCGGGTTGCGCGGGCCCTTTGGTTATACTGGGGCCCATGGAAGATGGCCAACGGGTGCTGCGGGCGGCGAGCTTTGCCTGGTTGGGCCCGGGCTTTTTTCTGGCGCTCGCGCTGACGTGCGTGATCTGCTGGATGGTCTGGCCCGAGGACGGGGTTCTTTACGGTCTTTGCGGCTTGGTGTTCGCGGTCATTGCGTTGGCCACGTACTGGCGGATCCGGGAAGAGTCGGTCCTCGTCGGCGACGGGTGGATCGAGATCAGGTCGCCGTTTACCGGGATGGCGCGAGTTCGCTTCGACGAGGTCCAGGAGGTGCGCACCTTCGGAGGCGTGTTTTCGTGGTGGCGGTTTGGCATGTGCCTGGCGTGGGTCCTGGGCATCACGCTGATCGTGTTCGCCGTGTTCGGGAGAGAACGGGCAGTTCTGACGGGCGGGCTCGCAGGCGCCGCAATCATCGGGCAACTCGGCGCCGTTCGCACGCGTCACAGCGACATGTGGCTGGTGCTGCCCCGTGCGCGTTCGGTCATGCTGCGGGGCTGGGTCCGCGGGGCCCGGGAGATCGGGCGCGAGATCGAGCGGTGCGTGGCCATGAGGGCCGCGTCGGGCGCGGGATCGGACACGGAACCCGCGTAAGCGCCGCAGGCCTTCCCCCTCTGCCTGCGCTGCGCTCCGGCATCTCCCCCGTCGGCGACGGGGGAGAATCTGGTCCTATCGTGACGGCCATGGACACGCGCGCCGTTGACCGTCTCCGCTCGTTGATCGCCGACGTGCCGGACTTTCCCAAGCCGGGGATCCTGTTCAAGGATTTCACGCCGCTGCTGGCGGACCCGGGGGCGTTGGCGCTGGCCGTTGAGTTGATGTGCAACCCGTTCCGGGGCAAGAAGATTGACATGGTGCTGGGGGCGGAGAGCCGCGGGTTCATCTTCGGGATCGCGATCGCGCAGTCGCTCTCGGCCGGGTTCGTGCCGGTGCGCAAGCCGGGGAAGCTGCCGCGGACGGTGCACGGGGTGGACTACGCGCTCGAGTACGGCTCGGACCGCCTGGAGATGCACGCCGACGCGGTGGGCAGGGGCCAGCGGGTGCTGATGGTCGACGACCTGCTCGCCACCGGCGGCACGATGCAGGCGTCGTGCGAGCTGGTCGAGAAGACCGGGGCCGAGATCGCGGGGATCAGCGTGCTGATCGAGTTGGAGGCGCTGAAAGGCCGCGAGCGGCTGGGACGGTTTGCGCCCGTGCATTCGGTGCTGGTGTTCTGAGGTCGGAAGATTCTTTGAACGCAGAGTTCGCCGAGATCACGCAGAGGACGCTGAGAGGGATTTATTAACGCGAAGCCCGCGAAGACGCGAAGCATCGCCCCGGAGGCATGCCGTCTCCGATCTGGCCCACCCATAAAAACGCAACCAGGCACCGTTCCGGCGACGGAAGCCGCTTTGCGATCTTCGTGATCAAGATCTTCGTCTTTCTTCGCGGCCTCTGCGTGATCTCCGCGAACTCTGCGTTCAAAGCTCCCCCGGCTCCTGATCCGCCACCAGGTCGCGGAAGACGGGTCCGGGGACGATGCCCTTGACCACGTCCTCCCAGCCGTCGGGGCCGATCATGCCCTTGACGAAGGACGACGAGATCTCGCAGAGTTCGCGTGGGGGCAGGAGGAAGACGGTGCTGACGCCGGGGGAGAGGTCCTGGTTGACGTAGCGCATGGCGCGTTCGTACTGGTAGTCGTCCTCGTTGCGGATGCCGCGGACGATGTACTGGGCGCCGACGCGGGCGGTGTAGCGGGCGAGGAACTCGTTCTCCAGGCTGGTGACCTCGACGTTGGGCAGCCCGGCGGAGACCTCGCGCAGCCAGCCGAGGCGCTGGTCGAGCGGGTAGGTATAGGTCTTCTCGGGGTTGCGCGCCACGGCGACGATGAGGCGCGAGAACAGCCGAGCCGCGTGCTCGATCATCCACACGTGCCCGGTGGTCGGCGGGTCGAAGGATCCGGCGTAGACGGCGGTGGTGTCGCGGGGGGCGGCGGGCGGCATGCGTTCAGGATAAGCGCCGCTGCGGGTGCTTGCTCGCGGGTCGTCCGGGCTCACTCCCCCCGCCTGAACACCGCGACCACGTCCTCCACCGGCACCACGAACAGGCGGTTGTCGCCCTCGAAGTCGACGGGGATGGCGTGCTTGGGGTTGAAGAGGACGCGGTCGTACTGCTCGATGGGGTAGTCGCCCTCGGCGACGACCTTGGCGCCGACGGCGACCACGCGGCCGGTGAGGGTGGGGATCTCGATCTTGTCGGGCAGGTGCAGGCCGCTCTTGGTCTGCTTCTTGTCCTCGTCCTTGCGGATCAGGACGCGCAGGCCGATGGGCTCGACCGTTTCCAGGGTGGGCTTGGGGCGCGGGGAGGGCATGGGGGAGGGTAGGAAGGGATCAGCCACTAGCCACTAGCCACTAGGGATCAGCCCTTCAGCCGTCCGATTCTAAAAGGACCGCCCGAAGGGCGCTCTTCCCCTGATCCCTGATGGCCAATCCCTGATCCCTTCCTCCGATCCCTCACTCCACCAGCACGCTCGCGAAGGCGCCGCCGTGCTGGGTTTCGTAGGCCGTCTCCAACTGCGCGATGAAGTCGTCGTGGTTGGGCAGGCCCATGAGGGCTCGGCGGGCGTTGAGGTTGGGTTCGTCCTCGATGGCGATGGCGGGGACGCAGCGGGCCACGCCGTCGGCGCCCGTCTCGAAGGTCATCTGGGTGCCGAAGACCTGGGGCTGTCCGGCGAAGAGGCGGACGCGGTCGGTCAGGAGGGCGACGTAGGGGGCGGGCAGGCGGCCGTGGGCGACCTGGTCGATCATCAGGGCCAGGCAGCGGTTCTGGAGTTCGGGGTCGTGGCCGGCGTGCTGGACGACGACGAAGGCGCCCTGGGCGGCCTCGACGCCGACGAGGTCGCGGGTGGGCCAGCCGATGAAGTCGACGATCTCGGACAGGCGGGCGGCGTGGGCGCGGTCGATGGCGCGGACGCGGGTCGCCTCGGCGTGGCTCAGCGGGACGCCCCCGGTGGTCTCGCGGACGAGTTCCTCGTCGAGGCGGAGCATGGCGGTCAGTTCGGCGGCGATCTCGGTGAGGGTCATCGAGGCCACGGGGGTGCGGTAGGCGGGCACGCCGCGGTCGTCGTAGACCACCCCCACCACCACCTCGTCGGCGGGGTCCGGGGCGCCTGCGTGGGTCTCGGCCCGGGCCTCGGCGAACGAGGCGGGGCCGGAGGCGCACCCGGCCAGGAGGGCGAGCAGGCCGGCGGAGCAGACGGCGGCGGCGGTGTGGCGCATGGTCATGGGGCTGAGTATCGAAAGCCCGGGCGGGCGGCGACACCCGGGGTTGGGCCGCCGGGGCCCGGGGGCCCGCGCCCAGCCGGACCCCGCGTCAGGACCGGCACAGGTCGCCGGGGTTGACAGGTCCGATCATCGGGGGAGGTTGGTGGCCGGCTGGGAGCCGGCCCCACCAAAAGAATGAGGCCGGCTGGGAGCCGGCCCCACTGAGGAGAGAGCGATCGGGGGGCGTGCCGATCAGGCGGCGCGCTTCATGCGGGGGCGGATCTGGCCGACGGTGCGCTGCTCGGGGGTGGCGCGGATGTCGGCGTCCTCGGTGAGGATCTCGACCATCTCGAGGGGGTGGGTGGCCCAGAGGTCGGCGCCGATCTCCTCGGCGAGGCCTTCGGCGCGGTTGAAGACGCCGCCGCCGACGGCGATCTGGGTGTGCGGGCAGGCGCCGACCTCGTGGAGGGTGTCGATGAGGCGGCGGATCTCGGGCAGGTCGCGGGGCTCGGAGCAGAACATGAGCAGGACGTCCGGGCGGGTGGACTGGACGGTCTCCTGGATCTCGTCGGTGGGGACGGCGCCGCCGGCGAAGCGGACGCGGAAGCCGGCGGCTTCGAGCAGGTCGACGGCCATCTGGGCGCCGAGTTCGGAGCCCTCGGACGGGCCGCAGCAGGCGAAGACGGTGCGGCCGGTCCGGGCGGCGCCGGACCATGCGAGCAGTTCGCGGCTGGCCTGGTCGACGACGGTGCGGAGCATGCGGGTGGCGAGGTTGTAGGCGAGGGTCGTCAGGCGGTCCTGGCGGTGCATGGTCTCGATGAGTTCGTAGGCGGGCCAGCACAGGTCGGTGATGACCAGTTCGGGGCTGGCGCCGCTCTTGCGCTGCTCGTCGATGATGCGGCGGGCCTGGTCGCGGTTGCCCTCGATGAGGGCTTCGAAGAGGCGCTCGGTCAGGATCTCGGCGGACATGGGGAGGCTCCGGTTCGTTCGTCTGCCGCCCCCACGCGGGCGGCCCTGCTGGCTCCGACACACGCTGGCCGGGGCGGCACAGGTATCGAGCGCACACGCGTTCGGGGGCGAGGTTCGTGAAGCCCGCTTTCATCCCGCCGCGCGAGAATCGCGCAGATCCGCCGCCACAAGTCGGGGTCCGCGTTATTACCGGACGCCCAACGCGGACCGCGGGGAGAAACACTCGGTCCGAGAATGGGCTGCGCGGGCCAACCCTGGGGCGTATCACCGGGACATGCGCACCCCGATCGACGCGCGCGGGTTGACTTTTCTTCGATCCGGGGGGTCGGGATGCGCGGTTCACGCGGGCGACGCGGCCGGTTCACGACCGGCCAGCGCGGGCGTCCGGGCGAGACGGACGGCGTAGGAGATCAGGTACAGCGACAGGAACCAGGCCACCGCCAACTCGCGCAACTCGGAATCCACGGTGCGGAACGACGGCGAGTCGAAGCGGTCGAGCACCCACACCAGGGCGAAGTACCCCGCGGCGGCCCAGCACATCGGCAGCGCCAGCACCCAGGGGGACCAGTGCCTGCCGGCCAGTTTCGACTCGGGACGGACCCGCACGAACACGGGCAGCACCAGGCCGGCCAGGAAGATGAAGATCTCCACCAACGCCCGGGGCTTTTCGTTCAGCCAGGACGAGGTGTTGTGCAGGTTGAACTCGTCCTGCTTGTTCACCTCGGCGATCGGCGCGGGCGTCTCGAAGCCGAGGTACCACTGGCCCCAACTGCACTCCTCGCCCGCGAAATAGACGCAGGCGGCGGTCCATGCCAGCAGCCAGACGAACCGCCACTTCGGGCCGAACCGGCGCCGGTAGCGGACCAGGGCGTAGAAGCCCGCCGCGATGCCGGGCAGCAGCACGAGGACGGTCAGGTGCTCGATCACGCCGGTGTGGTCGAAGCCGTCCTTGCTGCTGAGGGTCTCGTAGAGGTCGTGGTCCGTCAGGCCGATGACGGGGAAGACCAGCAGGAGCGCGGTCAGGGCGGTCGTGACGGCGGTGATCCATCCCGGGAAGGGGCGGTGGGCCGCTGGCGCGCGCGGCGACGCGAGTTCGGGTTGCGTGGTCACGGTCTGGTCCCCTTCGAGCGGCCCGGCGTGCGTCGACGGGCGTGGGCGTCAGGATACCGGCTGACGCCGGCCGGTGCGGTCGGGCTGCTGGATCTGGTCGAGTTCGTCCTTGATGCGGTCGGCGATCAGTTCGGCCGCGGCGCGGTTGCCGAACGGCCCGGCGTTGATCTCGACCTGGATCAGGGCGTCGGTGAGCGGCTCGACCTTGATGGTCACCAGGTGCCCGCGGTCGCTGCGGACCGACCACCACCGGTGATCGAGTTGGCCGTTCCTGAACGAGTCCCGCTCGTCGTGGATCGTCAGGCCCAGGCGCGGCAGCATGACGGCGACGGCCCGGTTCATCTCGTCCACGGTGCCCTCGTCGACGTAGGTCAGCCGGCCCGAACTCCAGAACGAGAAGCCGGCCTCCCCGGCCGCCGCCCCGGCGGAGGCGGCCGAGACGATCGGCACCGCGGCGGCGCAGCCGGTCATGAGGACCGCCGCCGCCATCAACCCGGTCGCCAGGAGCACGGGCCCGCGTGGGCTCACGGCTCGGCCTCGCCCTGCCTGCGCGGCCGGATGCGGGTCAAGAGCCCGACGACAAAGCCCAGCGCCAGCATCACCACCAGCAGCACCGCCCGGGGCATGGTCACGGTGGCGAAGAGGATGCGGGTCTGCACGGGGTCGGTGTTCTGCAGGATCACGATCAGCACGACGATCACCGACACGGCGATCACGCCGATGCGCAGGTTCCGTCTGGTCAGGGCGTCGGCCATGGCTGAGTGTACGGCCCGTTCAGCGGCGCCCGGCGCAGGGGCAGGCCGCGGCGACGGCGACGGTGTCGGCGGGACCGGCGGCGGACGCGCCGGTGTGCGTGGGCGGGGGCAGGCGGCGCAGGCGGTCGAGGAACTCGCGCCGGTATGCCTCCTCGCCGCGCTGGAGGTTGTTGGCCTCGGGGTGCTGCTCGGCGATGAGCCTGTTGAGCCGCTCGATGCGGGTCTCTGGGAAGGGGTGGGTCGAGAGCCACTCGGGCGGGCGTCCGGCGCCCGAGTCCGCGGCCGCGAGGATCTCCATCACCTCGCGCTGGCCGACGGGGTGGTAGCCGGCGCGGGCCATGTAGCGCACGCCGAGTTCGTCGGCCTCGGACTCCTCGTCGCGCCCGTACTTGAGCATCACCACGTTGCCCCCCACCGCCAGCGCGGGCACGGCGTACTGCCCGTAGCGGCGCACGTCGGAGTCCTCGTCGGCGACGCCCACGCCCACGGCGGCGGCCCCGAGGAGGATGTTGAAGCCCAGTTGCTTGCTGATGCGCTGGTTGCCGTGGCGGGCGGTGACGTGGCCGATCTCGTGGCCGAGCACGCCGGCGAGTTGTGCCTCGCTGGTGAAGCGCGAGGCCAGGCCGCGGGTGATGAACACCTTGCCGCCGGGCAGCGCGAAGGCGTTGATGACCTCGGAGTCGAGCAGCGTGAACTCCCAGTCCAGGCTGGGCACGCCCGGCTCGATCTGGGCGACGAGGCGCTGGCCGACGCGGTCGACGTAGGCCTGGAGTTGCTCGTCGGGCACGGGGCCGCCGAACTCGGCGGTGAACTGGGGGGCCGCCTCGGCGCCGGTCTGGCGCTCCCAGTCCCACGACATCAGCGTCAGCGAGCGGGCGCCGGTGGCGGGGTTGGTCGAGCAGCCGGACAGGGCGGCCACCACGGGCAGCAGGGCGAGCCACCGGGCGACGCGGGCGCGAGCGGGCGTGGGGGTCATGACGGGCTCCTTCCGTGCGTCGGGCGGGCGCGAATACCATCCGCCCATGCCCGGCGCCGCCGAACACACAGAGGTTATCACCGGCCCCGGTCCCCGGGAGGGATTGCCCCCCCCGCCCCTCCCTTCGCCCGCCTGGCGGGACGACGAACTCGACGGCCTGCACCAGCACGCCGACAAGTCCGCCAAGGTCCGCGACATGTTCGGGGCCATCGCGCGGTCCTACGACCTCAACAACCGGCTGCACTCGCTCTGGCAGGACGAGGCCTGGCGACGCACCGCGGTCCGCATGGCGGGCGTCCGACCGGGCGAGACCGTCCTGGACGTCGCCTGCGGCACGGGCGACCTGACCCACGCCTTCGCCCGGCGCAGCCCGGCGTCCCGTGTCATCGGCTCCGACTTCACCCGCGCCATGCTCGACCTGGCCGAGCACAAGCGTTCGCGCCTCGACCCGCGCCTGGCCCGGCGCATCGAGTACGCCGAGGCCGACGCGATGGCCCTGCCGTTCGGGGACGCGAGCGCGGACGTGGTGTCCATCGCCTTCGGCATCCGCAACGTGCAGAGCCCCGAGCGGGCGATCGCGGAGTTCTTTCGGGTGCTCAAACCGGGGGGCCGCGTGGTGATCCTGGAGTTCGACCGCCCGGCGTTCGGGCCGATGCGGTGGTTCAACGACCTGTACTGCGGCCGGGTCATGCCGCGGACGGCGACCTGGATCAGCCGCGACCGGTCGGGGGCCTACCGCTACCTGCCCAAGTCCGTCGAAGGCTTCATGTCGCACGACGAACTGGGCGACCGCCTGCGGGACGCGGGGTTCGAGGGCGTGCGGCACAGGGTGCTGTCGCTGGGCATCTGCGTGTGCACGGTGGGCACGAAGCCCTGACACC
>CAZFSO010000099.1:0-1814 GCA_964522095.1 uncultured Phycisphaeraceae bacterium
CGAGCAGGTTGGTCCTGTCGGCGATGGTGCGGATCACGTCGGACATGCGCTCGATGTCATGGGTCGAGCGGCTGAGCGTGTCGCACACCGCCTTGGCGCTGGAGACGTCGGCGAAGAGGTCGGCGCGTTCGGACCGGGCGCTTTGGAGTTCGGTCGCCTCGCGTCCCATGCGTTCGGCGGCCTGGTTGATGAGCGCGCCGGCGGCGCCGAAGGCGCCGAGCAGGCCCTCGGGGAGGACGCGGCGGAAGTGCCTGCCCTCGGCGGCGAAGGCGAGCGCCGCGGAGGCCTCGCGCACGAAGGCGTCGGTCATGTCGAGCAGGTGGTTCAGGGCGTGGAGCATGGGCGCGGCGGGCGAGGCGTCGTCGATGTGGAGGACGCGGGCCTCCAGGTCGCCGCGGGCGGCGCGCTCGCAGACCCGGGCCGCGTCGGCGATCCAGCGGCGGTCGTCGTCCGCGGTGCGGCATTCGGGCCGGGGCGTGTCGGGGACGGGCATGGCGGTTCCTCGGTTGCTCCGGCGGCGCACAGCCGGAAGATCCATTCGTCGTAGGTCAGGCCGAGCGCCGCGAGGCGCTCGTGGAAGACGGGCAGGGAGGCCTGCCACTGCTCGCCCGGCAGGCGCCGGGGCTGTTCGATGGCCAGCAGGTCGGCGTAGAAGGGGCGGACGCGGGCCAGGGCGCGCTCGGACGCGACGCGCCGGCTGGAGTGGTAGCCGGTGATGCGCCGGGAGGCCGAGAAGGTGGGCGTCATGTGGGCGAAGACCCAGTAGTGGTCGCCGTTCTTGCAGCGGTTGAGGACGTAGCCGAACACCTCGTGCCCGGCCTGCAGGCGCTCCCACACGAAGCGGAAGACGCAACGGGGCATGTCGGGGTGGCGGACGACGTTGTGGGCCTTGCCGAGCAGTTCGGCCTCGTCGTAGAGCGAGACGCGCTGGAACACCCGGTTGGCGTAGGTGATGCGCCCCTTCAGGTCGGTCTTCGAGACGATGATCTCGTCCGGCTCGAACCGGCGCTCGTTGCCGGTCAACGACCAGTCCCTGCTCATGACGCTCGGCCTCCGGGGCGCGCACGCGCGGCCGGGGCCTGGATCGGTCAAACGCACGCCCGGGTTGACCCCACGCCCGGGACGGGCCGGGGAATGGGGTTGCGGCCCGGGGGCTGGACACCCACGGCTCATCCCGGCGGGGGGCGCAGGGCGCGTTCGAACGCCTTGGGGTGAGGGGAAGCGCGTCTCACCGGCTGAGCGCCGCGGCGATCACGGGACCCCGCGGTCTGAGGGCCCATCGTGGGTGTTGGGGTTGTTGTGGGCGTTCGGGGTCAGGCCGGCTGGTGGGACTCGTTGAGTTTCTTGCGGATGACGGTCTGGAGGATGCCGCCGTTGCGGAAGTACTCGATCTCGACGGGTGTGTCGACGCGGCAGGTGCAGGTGAACTCGACGGCCTCGCCGTTCGGGCGTGTGGCCCGGACGGTGACGTTGCAGCGCGGGGTGATGGGGTCGGGGAGGATCACGTCGAAGACCTCGTCGCCGCGCAGGTCGAGGGCGCGGGCGGTCTGGCCGTTCTGGAAGACCAGGGGCAGGACGCCCATGAAGACCAGGTTGCTGCGGTGGATGCGCTCGAAACTCTCGGCGATGACGGCCTTGACGCCCAGGAGCATGACGCCCTTGGCCGCCCAGTCGCGGCTGGAACCCATGCCGTAGTCCTTGCCCGCGACGACGACCAGCGGCACGCCGGCCTGCTTGTAGTCCATGGCGGCGTCGTAGATGTACTCGACGGGGGCGTCGGCGACGGTGGCGCCCTTGGTGAAGTTTCGGGTCCA
>CAZFSO010000099.1:1914-4161 GCA_964522095.1 uncultured Phycisphaeraceae bacterium
GCCTCCTCGGTCATGCCCTCGAAGAACGGGGGGTTCTGGATGTAGGTGCTGTCGTCGTCCCAGGGGAAGAGTTCGGACTTGGAGACGGGCACGCGGTTCCAGGTCTCGTTCTCGTCGTAGACCTTGGCGTACTTGCGCTCGAACTGGTCGGCGGTGACGCACCGGGCCTTGACCTCCTGGATCTCGGCGTTGGTGGGCCAGACGTCCTTGAGGAACACCTCGCGTCCGTCGGGCGTGGTGGCCAGGGGCTCGTTGAGCATGTCGACGTCGGTCGTGCCGGCGATGGCGTAGGCGACGACCAGGGGCGGGCTGGCCAGCCAGTTGGCCTTGACCGCCGGGTGGATGCGCCCCTCGAAGTTGCGGTTCCCGCTGAGGACCGAGCAGACGACCAGGTCGTTGGCCTCGATGGCCTGCTCGATGGCCTCGGGCAGGGGGCCGGAGTTGCCGATGCAGGTGGTGCAGCCGTAGCCGACGGTGTGGAAGCCCAGGGCCTCGAGGTCCTCGGTGAGGTTGGCCTTGTCGTAGTACTCGGTGACGACCTTGGAGCCCGGGGCGAGCGAGGTCTTGACCCAGGGCTTGCGGGTCAGGCCCAGGGCCCGGGCCTTGCGCGCCACCAGCCCGGCGGCGATCATCACGTCGGGGTTCGAGGTGTTGGTGCAACTGGTGATGGCCGCGATGACGACGGACCCGTGGGTCAGGGGGAAGCGCGTCCCGTCGAGTTCGACCGGGACGACGTCCTGGGCCCGGGCGCCGACGCCGACCTCCTCGCACCCGCAGCCGCTGGGCGGGCAGGTGTCGCTGGCGGTGTTGACCGCCTCGGTCATGCCGGTGGCGCTCTCGCCGCCCTCGCCGGCCCAGCGGTTGACGCCCACGGACTGGGCGGGGACGGGCTTGTCGAAGGTGTCGGTCAGTTCCTTGTGCCACTGGGCCTTCATGCTGCGCAGGTCGACGCGGTCCTGCGGGCGCTTGGGCCCGGCCAGCGAGGGGACCACCTTGGACAGGTCCAGTTCGACCACCGAACTGAACACCGGGTCGGGCGTGGATGGCTCCCAGAAGAAGCCGGCCTCGCGGGCCCACGCCTCGGTCAGGCGCAGTTCGTGCTCGGTCTTGGCGGTCAGGCGGAAGTAGTCGAGCGTTTTGGCGTCGATCGGGAAGAAGCCGCAGGTCGCGCCGTACTCGGGGGCCATGTTGGCGATGGTGGCGCGGTCGGGCACGCTCAGTTCGGCCAGGCCCGGGCCGAAGAACTCGACGAACTTCTCGACCACGCCGTGGGCGCGGAGCATCTGGGTGATGGTCAGCACCAGGTCGGTGGCGGTGGCCCCCTCGGGCATCTTGCCGACGAGTTTGAAGCCGACCACCTCGGGGGTGAGCATGTACACGGGCTGCCCGAGCATGACCGCCTCGGCCTCGATGCCGCCCACGCCCCAGCCCAGCACCCCCAGGCCGTTGATCATCGTCGTGTGGCTGTCGGTGCCGACCAGCGAGTCGGGATACACCCACGGCGTCGGCGCGTCGGACGCCAGTTTGCTCAGGCAGCCCCGCGCCAGGTACTCGAGGTTCACCTGGTGGACGATGCCCGTCGCCGGGGGCACGGCCCGGAAGTTGTCCAGGCTCTCCTGGCCCCACTTCAGGAAGGTGTACCGCTCGCTGTTGCGCTCGAACTCGCGCTCGGCGTTGATCGTCAGCGCCACGCGGGTCGCGAAGTCGTCCACCTGCACCGAGTGGTCGATGACCAGGTCGCAGGCCACCGCCGGGTTGATCTGGGCGGGATCGCCCCCCAGTTTCCGCATCGCGTCACGCATCGCCGCCAAATCCACCACGCACGGCACGCCCGTGAAGTCCTGCAGCACCACCCGCCCGGGCAGGAAGGGCATCTCCACCGACTCGACCGCCGTCGCGTCGTAGGCCGCGATCCGGGCGATGTCGTCGCTGGTGACGATGAACCCGTCGAGGTTGCGGACCATCGATTCGAGCAGCACCCGGATCGAGAAGGGCATCCGCTCGATGTTGCCCAGGCCTTTCTCCTGCAGGGCGGCGAGCCGGACGAAGCGGTACTCCTGGCCGTCGACGGTCAGGGTGGACTGGGCGTTGAGGGGATCGGTGGTCATGGTGCGCTCCCTGCGGCGGCTCGCCCGCCGAACAGGGGTCGCGGGCCGCGTGATAGGCCTTGGATGTGGTCATCTTTAGGGTATCCAGCGCAGCGACGGAGGGAGCACCCGCGATCCTGGAGCCGTGGGCGACCAGCCC
>CAZFSO010000099.1:4261-7786 GCA_964522095.1 uncultured Phycisphaeraceae bacterium
CGACCGCTGCACCTCCGCGTACCTCCTGGAGAGGACCGCTCCCTGACGGTCGCGGCTCGTTATGATCCGACCATGTTCCGCCGACCGACCCTTGCCGCCGTGCTCCTGGCCGCCCTGTGGGCGGGCCCGGCGTTCGCCCAGGCCACGGAGTTCACCCTCGACGACGACGGCGGGTGGACGCAGACCGCCGCCCCGGAGCCCGGCACGGACGAGCACACCATGTGGGAGGCCCGGCGCCTGATGGCCGAGGGCCGGCACGGGAAGGCCGCCGACGTCCTGGGCGACTGGCTCGACGAGCACGGGCGGACCCGCAACCCGCACCTGGCCGAGGCCTACTTCCTGCGCGGCGAGGCGCGGCTGGCCAACGACCGCGAGTACAGCGCCCTGTTCGACTACGAGACGGTGATCCGCGACTTCTCGGCCACGCCGTTCTACGCCCGGGCCGTGCAGCGCGAGTACGAGATCGGCAAGGCCTACCTCGACGGGCTGCGCCGGCGCCTGTTCGGCGTGCGCATCGAGAACGCCCGGGCGACGGGCGAGGAACTGCTCATCCGCGTGCAGGAGCGCCTGCCGGGGTCGGCCCTGGCCGAGCGGGCGGCGCTGGACCTGGCCCAGCACTACTACGACCGGCGGGAGTTGAAACTGGCGGCCGAGATGTACTCGATCTTCCGGGTCAACTACCCCCAGTCCGAGCACACGCGCTTCGCGATGCTGCGGGAGATCGAGTGCAGCGTGGCCCGGTTCAAGGGCCCCAGGTACGACGGGTCGGGCCTGATCGACGCGAAGATCCTGGTCGAGCAGTACCGCCAGGTGTACCCCGGCGAGTCGGCCCGGGTGGGCGTGCTGGACGGGCTGGAGACCTGGATCGACGAGTCGGCCGCCCAGCAGGCGCTGGAGACCGCCCGGTGGTACATCCGCACGGGCGACGAGCCGAGCGGGCGCTTCGTGCTGGCCCGCCTGGTCAACCGGCACGCCGGGTCGGACGCGGCGTACGAGGCGGTGGCGCTGATGCGCGAGCGTGGCTGGCTGACCGAGGCCGCCGCCCCGATCGAGCCGCGCCCGCAGGACGCCGACGAACTGGCCAACCCCCAGCCCGCCGAACGCCGCACGCCGGACCCCGACGCCGGCCTGGACACCGAGTCCGCCCTGCCCGCGACCCCCGCCGCCCCCCGGACCCAGGGGGTCCCGGAATGATCCGGGCGGGCGCGCTGGCCCTGTGCCTGCTGGGCGCGATGCTCGCCGCGGGCTGTTCGTCCGACCCCGCGCGGGGCTACGCCTTCGCCGAGCCGTACGACGCGGGCGTGCGCACCGTGGGCGTGCCCATCTTCGAGAACCGCACCTTCGCCCGGGGCACGGAACTGGCCCTGACCGAGGCGGTCATCAAGCAGATCCAGCAGCAGACCCCCTGGCGCGTGGTGGCGGCCGACCGGGCCGACACGGTGCTCGAGGGGGCCATCACCGACGCGCAGATCGACACCCTCTCCACCTCGCGCCGCTCCGGCCTGGTCGAGGAGCAGGCCTACACCCTGACCGTGCGCTTCGCCTGGCGCGACAACCGCACCGGGCAGACCCGCGTCGTGCGCGAGAACTTCAGCGCCGTCGGCGTGTTCGCCCCGGCCCGGGGCGTGGGCGAGCGCCTGGAGGTCGGCCAGCGCGACGCGATCGACGAACTGGCCCGCGACATCGTCGCCGGCATGCGCTCGGACTGGTAAAACCGCCCGCCCCTAGCATGCCCCATGGGTTTCAACGCGCGAATCGCCGGCGTCTTTGACCGCATGGCCGCCATGCTCGAACTGACCGGCGCCGACCGCTTCCGCGTCAACGCCCACGCCAAGGCCGCCCGCGTCCTGCGCGACCACCCGGCCGACCTCGGCCCGATCGCCCGGGACCCCAAGGCCCTGACGGCCATCGACGGCATCGGCAAGGGGACGGCCGCCAAGATCGCCGAGTTCGCCGCGACCGGCAGCATCGCCGAGCACGACCAGTTGGCCGCCCAGGTGCCGCCGGGCGTCCTGGAACTGCTGCTGATCCCGGGCCTGGGCCCCAAGACCGTCAAGGCCCTGTGGGAGGAGCGCAACGTCTGCTCCATCGCCGACCTGAAGCGCGTCATCGACGACGGCTCGATCCTGACCCTGCCCCGCATGGGCGCCAAAACCGTCGAGAACATCCGCGCCTCGCTGGCCTTCCTCGAGACCGCCGGCCAGCGCCTGCACCTGGGCGTCGCCCTGCCCATCGCCGAGGCCATCGCCGGGCGCATGACCAAGGCCCCCGGCGTGACGGCCTGCGCCTACGCCGGCTCGCTGCGACGCGGGCGCGAGACCGTCGGCGACCTGGACTTCCTCGTGACCACCACCGACCCCGAGGCCGCCCGGGCCGCGTTCTGCGAGCACGACTCGGTCACCCAGGTCCTCGCCCGGGGCGAGACCAAGTGCTCGGTCCGCCTGGCCCTCGACGGCCTGGGCGGGCGCTTCGGCAGCGGCGCCCGCACCGCCATCCAGGCCGACATGCGCCTCGTGCCCGCCACCTCCTGGGGCGCGGCCCTGATGTATTTCACCGGCTCCAAGGAGCACAACGTCCGCCTGCGCGAGCGGGCCCTGGCCAAGGGACTGACCCTCAACGAGTACGGCCTGTTCCCCAACGACCGCGACGACCCAACCCCCCCCCAGCAGCGCGGCGTGGCGCCCGTCGCGTCCGACACCGAGGAATCGGTCTACGCCGCCCTCGGGCTGCCCTTCATCCCCCCCACGATCCGCGAGGACCGCGGCGAACTCGACCTGTCCGCCACGCCCCGCCTCGTCGAGGTCGGCGACGTCCGCGCCGAACTGCACTCGCACACCATCGCCAGCGACGGCGACCTGACCATCGAACAGTCCGCGGCCCTCGCCAAGGCCAGGGGCTACCACACGCTGGCCATCACCGACCACTCGCGATCGTCGGCCATCGCCAACGGGCTGAGCATCGAACGCCTGCAAGAGCACGCCGCGGCGGTGCGGGCGGCCAACGACGCGATCGAGGGCATCACCCTCTTGGCGGGCAGCGAGGTGGACATCCTCGTCGACGGCTCGCTGGACTACCCCGACGACGTGCTGGCCGGGCTCGACGTGGTCGTCGCCTCGCCCCACGCCGGCCTGAAGGCCAAGCCCGCCCAGGCCACCAAGCGCCTGCTCAAGGCCATCGCCAACCCGTTCGTCCACATCATCGGCCACCCCACCGGACGCCTGATCGAGCGGCGCCCGGGCCTGGAGCCGGCGATCGACGAGATCGTCGCCGCCGCGCTGGAGCACGACGTGGCGCTGGAGATCAACGCCCACTGGATGCGCCTGGACCTGCGCGACACCCACGTGCGAGCCGCGGTCGAGGCGGGCTGCAAAATCGCCATCGACTGCGACGTGCACCACGCCGAGGACTACGACTCGATCCGCTACGGCGTCCTGACCGGCCAACGCGGCTGGGTCACGCCGGAACAGTGCATCAACACCTGGCCCGCCGACCGCCTGCACGCGTGGCTGAAGTCCAAGCGGTGAG
>CAZFSO010000100.1:0-6516 GCA_964522095.1 uncultured Phycisphaeraceae bacterium
GACGGGGGAGGATTGCGTCAGGCCTCGCCCAGGCGCTTCTTCTTCATGATGAACAGGTGCTTGATCGCCACGCCCGTGCCGACGCCGAAGCAGACGATCACGCCCCGTGCGCCGTCGCGCCAGCCGCCCTTCATCACCAGTTGCTTGAACACTGCCAGCGCGGGGCGGAAGAGCACGTCGACGAGGCGTCCACCGCGGTCGGTGTATTTCGCCGCCCGGGCGGCGAAAAAGATCTGGCGTTCGAACATGTGCCCGAGGTCGCGCCAACTGTCGTGGCGGCAGATGCCCTCCAGGCGCGACGACGGGCCGTCAACGGTGATGCGGTCGTGCCCGCCGGCGCCGTTCGGGCCGATGCCGGTGATGGAGAACCGCTCGGGCCGGACCAGGCGCATGCGCCACTCGGGCTGGAAGGTGTGGCGCAGCCAGTCGCCCAGGAAGAACACCATCCGGCGCATCTCGTAGCCCGCGACGGGCGAGGTTTCGTCGAGCACCGCCCGGCGGATGGACGCCGCCATCGCGTCGTCGATCGACTCGTCCGAGTCAAGGAACAGCACCCAGCGGCAGTGGTTGACAAGCGACATGGCGAACTTGCGCTGGCCGACCATGCCTTCCCAGTCGTGGTGGACGACGCGCGCGCCCATCTCGGCCGCCCGCTCGGGCGTGCCGTCGGTCGAGCCGCTGTCGACCACCAGCACCTCGTCGGCGACGCCCAGCACGCTGGCCAGGCAGCGCTCGATCGTGTCGATGTTGTCCCTGGTGCACACGGCCACGCCGAGGGCGGGGCGGGGATCGTGCTCTGCGGCGTCGCTCGTCATCTTCAACCCCGCCGCGCGCCCGGTCGCGCGGGCCGCATTGTACACTGATACCGAGGTGACCCCGTGACCCCGCGCCCGTCCAAGCAGCCCGTCGCCGACCTGCGCGTGACCCGCTACGCCCTCGACGGCGGGCACAGCCCCCGCGAGTGGGCCAGGGCGGTCGCCGAGGCCCGGATCGACCCGGCCACCCCCGACGGCGCGACCGTGCGCGTGGGCGTGCAGATCACCAAGGCCCGGGCTGTGGACGTGGTGGTCCGCGTGGAGCGGCTCGACACGCTGCCGGCGCGCATCCGGGCCGCCTTGGGCCGCTCGGATTCCGACCGGCTGTACCGCTCGAAGGCCGCGCGGCGGGACGCGGGCCTGGGCCGGCCGCTCGCGCTGCTCTCCGCCCGCATGGACGCGCGGCCCGCCCGCCTGCTCATCACCCAGCCGCCCGGCTGAACCCGCAACCATCCACAACTTGCGCCACCGGGGCCCTTGCGCTATCCTGCCCTCGCGCGTACACTCGCACCGGCCACCCACCACCCCCGCCATGCCCACCGACGCCCCCATCCAGCCCACGACGGCGGCCAAGCGCGCCCGGGGCGCGGCCACGCCCGCGCCCAAGGCCCGCAAGCCGTTCCGCGTCATCCAGAACCCCGAGGCAGGGACCGCCTCGACCGTCTTCGTGGGCGACTGCCGCGACGTGCTGGCCAACCTCCCCCAGGTGCGCAACCGGGAACTCGACCTGGTCTTCGCCGACCCCCCCTTCAACTGGGCCCGCGACTACGACCGCCACCGCGCCGGCCACGCCTGGGACGACAAGAAACTCCGCGACGACGAGTACTGCGACCGCCACGACGCCGACCGGCCCATCGGCCAGTCGAAGTCCTTCACCTTCCAGTGGATCGACCTGTGCATCGGCGGGCTCAAGGACACCGGGTCGCTGTGGATCAACATCCCCGACGACTGGGCCGCCGAGATCGTGGTGCACTGCAAGGCCCGGGGCCTGTCGATGGTCAACTGGTGCGTGTGGCACTACCGCTTCGGCCAGAACACCACCAGCCGGTTCATCAACTCCAAGGTCCACGCCCTGTACTTCTGCAAGGACGAGGACCGGCGCACCTGGAACCCCGACCCCGTCCTCGAGACCTCCGACCGCCGCGCCATCTACGGCGACGCCCGCACCGAGTCCAAGAAGGACGGCATGCCCG
Source organism: uncultured Phycisphaeraceae bacterium (assembly GCA_964522095.1). GTDB lineage: Bacteria > Planctomycetota > Phycisphaerae > Phycisphaerales > UBA1924 > UBA6054. The sequence goes on from CAZFSO010000100.1 coordinate 2,009, forward strand.
CCGGCCACCGCGTGCCCATGGACGTCTGGTACGGGCCCTACTGGGGACGCATCCAGGGGAACAACAAGGAACGGCGCGACAAGCACGACAACCAGTTGCCCGAGACCTACCTGCACCGCGTGATCGCCAGCACCTCCAACCCCGGCGACCTCGTCCTCGACCCGTTCCTCGGCTCGGGCACCACCGGCGTGATCGCCCACCACCTCGGCCGCCGCTTCATCGGCACCGAGTTCTCGCCCGCGAACGCGAAGACCGCCTGCGAACGCATCGCCTCCGGCCCGGTCCGCGCCTTCGACCACGTGCGAGGGCTGTCCACCGCCATCCACCCGCAGCGCGTCACGCCCCGCAACCGGCGAGGCGCACAGGCCGACGACGCCTGAGCACCGCCCGATCCGCCCGGCCCCTCTCCTTCGGCCCCCCCGCCGCTCTGCTGACCCGCCGATCGCCCCTGTTCTGGCGGCCCGACGCCCTGCCGGTCGATACCCCGGGCATGCACAGAACCACCGCCGCCCTGATCGTCGCCGCCGCCGCCACCACGGCGTGCGCGCAACTGACCCTGATCGACCTGCCGACGGGCTACGAGTTTTTCTGGGCCACGCATGTCTCCGCGGACGGCCGGAGCGTCGCCTTCGACCTGCTCCGCGACGACGTGACCGGAATGGACGGCTTCGTGTGGTCCTCGGGCGGGTGGGAATCCGTGCCGGGCGCGGGCAACTGGAACTCGATGCTCGGCCTCTCGGGCGGCGGCTCGGCCCGGCTGGTGCGGTCGTCGACGTCCGGTGGTCAAGGCGTGCTCATGCACACCCTGGGAGGCGTGCAATCCGTCGTCGCCGACATCCCGACGCTCCGCGGCGCCGCACTGAGCAGCGACGGCTTGAACGTCTTCTACGCGGACGAGGCCGAGTCGCAGCCCGGGCGAACCGAGATCCTTCACTGGAACGGCGGCGCGGTCGCCTCGCTCGGCGTGCTTCCCCAGGTCTACGCGTCCGTCGAGCGGATGCTGACCACTTCCACCGGCAGCCTTATCCTGACCGCCCACCATCCCCGACAGAACGGGTTCAGCACGTCCGGTCGGACGCTCATTCTCAACGACGGGGCGTACACCGAGGTCGGCCTGATCGTCAGCGGCACGAACGTCCGGTCCGAGGCCGTCGCGACGAGCGCGGACGGATCCATCATCGTTGGCATGCAGACCGCCGACCTGTTCGAGCCGACCGAGCAGCAAGCCGCGTGGATCCACCGCGACGGCGTCACCAGCGTGCTCACCGTGCCTGGACTGTCAAACATCACCGTCTTCGACATCAGCGCCGACGCTTCGGCCATCCTCGCCAACGGCGTCGACGACGACGGCGTGCGACACCACCTGCTCCTTCACGAAGACGGCGGCGCCACGGACCTGACGCAACTGTTCCTCGATACCGGCCACACCATCACCGAGACCCAGTTCCTGAACTTCACCCTTCTCTCCGACGACGGCATGACCGTCGTGGGGACCATCACCGACCACCTCGGCCAGGTCGCTTTCACCTTGCGCGTCCCGAGCCCGGGCCCCATCGCCACCCTGGGCGTGTTCGGCTTGATGGGCGTGCGCCGCCGGCGCTGACCCGCCGGGCTGTCGGTCAGCCCTTCGCCCGGATCGCCGCCTGCGCCGCGGCCAGCCTTGCGATGGGCACGCGGAAGGGCGAGCAACTGACGTAGTCCAGCCCGATCTCGTGGAAGAACTGGACGCTGCGCGGGTCGCCGCCGTGCTCGCCGCACACGCCGAGTTTGATGCCCGGGCTGGACTTGCGGCCCGCCGCCACGCTGGCCTTGACCAGCGCCCCCACGCCGGCCCGGTCGATCGACTGGAACGGGTCGCAGGGCAGCAGGTCCTGCTTGAGGTAGGCGGGCAGGAAGGTGTTCACGTCGTCGCGCGAGTAGCCGAAGGTCAGTTGCGTCAGGTCGTTCGTGCCGTAACTGAAAAAGTCCGCGTGCCGGGCGATCGCCTCGCTCGTCACCGCGGCACGGGGCACCTCGATCATCGTCCCGATCGAGATGTCCAGTTTCCCCCGGTGGCCCCGCTCCTTGCGCACCGACGCGATTGTTTCCTCGACCCGGGCCCGCAGCATCGCCAGTTCCGCGTCGGTCCCGACCAGCGGGATCATGATCTCGGGCTTGACCCGCACCCGGTTCGAGGCGCACTCGATGGCGGCTTCCACGATCGCCCGCACCTGCATCTCCAGGATCTCGGGGAACGTGACGGCCAGGCGGCAGCCGCGGTGTCCCATCATCGGGTTGGCCTCGCGCAGCATCGTCACCCGGCGGCGGACCAGGTCGGCGTCGACCCCCATGCTCGCCGCCACCTCGCGCACCGCCTCGTCCTCGTGGGGGAGGAACTCGTGCAGCGGCGGGTCGAGCAGGCGCACCGTCACCGGCAGGCCCTTCATGGCGGTGAAGATGCCGACGAAGTCCTCGCGTTGGAACGGCAGCAGGCGCGCCAGCGCCCGCTCGCGGTCGGCCCGCGTCTCGGCCAGGATCATCTCGCGCACCGCCACGATGCGCTCGCCCTCGAAGAACATGTGCTCGGTCCGCGTCAGGCCGATGCCCTCGGCCCCGAACGCCCGGGCCCGCTCGGCGTCCGCCGGGGTGTCCGCGTTGGCGCGCACGCCCAGCGTGCGGTGCCTGTCGGCCCAGCGCATGACCCTGGCGAAGTTGCCGCTCAGTTCGGGCGTGACGGTGGGCACCGCCCCGGCCATGACCTCGCCCGTCGCCCCGTCGATGGAGATCAGGTCGCCGCGCCCGAACAGGCGCCCGTCGACCGAGAACTCGCCCCGGGCCTCGTCGATGTGCAGCGCCCCCGCCCCGGCAACGCAGCACTTGCCCCACCCCCGCGCGACGACCGCCGCGTGGCTGGTCATGCCGCCGGTGCTCGTCAGGATGCCCGCCGCCCGGTGCATGCCCTCGACGTCCTCGGGGCTGGTCTCCTTGCGCACCAGGATCACGCGCTCGCCCGCGTTGGCCCGGTCGACCGCCTCCTCGGCGCTGAACGCGGGGTGCCCGACCGCCGCCCCGGGCGACGCCGGCAGGCCCGTCGTCAGGACGTCGGCTCTGGCCCGGGCCACGGGGTCGAAACTCGGCAGGAGCAACTGCACCAGGTCGCCCGCCGGGATCCGCAGCAGCGCCTCGGTCTCGGTGATCAGTTTCTCGCGCACCATGTCGCAGGCGATGTTCACCGCGGCCGCGCCGGTCCTTTTTCCGGTCCGCGTCTGCAGCATGAACAACTCGCCGCGCTCGACGGTGAACTCGACGTCCTGCATGTCCCGGTGGTGCTGCTCGAGCCGGTCCTTGATCTCGATCAGACGCCGGTACACCGCCCGGTTCCACGCGCCCATCTCCGACACGTCCCGCGGCGTGCGGATGCCCGCCACCACGTCCTCGCCCTGCGCGTTGACCAGGAACTCGCCGTAAAAACTGTTCTCGCCCGTCGACGGGTTGCGCGTAAACGCCACCCCGGTCCCGCTGTCGTCGCCCATGTTGCCGAACACCATGGACTGCACCGTGACCGCCGTGCCGTTCAGGCCGGTCACCTGCTCGATCCGCCGGAAGGTCACCGCCTTCTCGTTCATCCAACTCCTGAACACCGCCTCGATGGCCAGTTCCAGCTGCTTGAACGGGTTCTGCGGGAAGTCCTCGCCCACCGCCTCGCGGTACACGTCCTTGTACCGCTCGCACAACTCCCGCAGCCCGGCGGCCGGCACCTCGGTGTCGCTCTTCGCGCCGTGGCGGCGCTTCACCTCGTCGAAGGCCCGCTCGAACCGCTCGTGCGCGATGCCCATCACCACGTCGCCGAACATGTTGATCAGGCGCCGGTACGCGTCGAACGCGAACCGCTCGTTGCCCGTCGCCCGCGCCAGGCCCTCCACCGACGCGTCCGTCAGGCCCAGGTTCAGGATCGTGTCCATCATCCCCGGCATCGACACCGCCGCCCCCGACCGCACCGAGACCAGCAGCGGGTCGTCGCGGTCGCCGAAGCGCTTGCCGCGCTGGGCCTCCAACTCGACCATGTGCCGGCCGACCTCGTGCATCAGCCCCTGCGGCAGCCGTTTCCCGCCCGAGTTGTACCGCGCGCACGCGTCCGTCGTGATCGTGAACCCCGGCGGCACCGGCAGCCCAAGCGCCGTCATGTCCGCCAGGTTCGCGCCCTTGCCCCCCAGCAGCGCCCGCATCGAACCGTCACCCTCGGTCCGGCGCCCGAAGGCGTAGACCATCTTGTTCGGGTCGACGCGGCGCGGGCCCGCCTTGCGCGCCACCTTCTTCTTGCCGGCCGTCTTGCCCCGCGACCCGGCGGCGTGCACCTTCGTCTTCTTGACCCCGTTCTTGCCCGAAGCCGCGGCCTTCTTGGCGGTCTTCTTCGCCGCCCGCTTGCCAGCCTTCTTGCCCGACTTCTTCTTCGCCATGGTCCGCGTCCTCTCCGCCGATCGCCGGACGCGACACGCCCGGCCAACGGGCCGGATCCTAGGAACCCCCCA
>CAZFSO010000100.1:6616-7739 GCA_964522095.1 uncultured Phycisphaeraceae bacterium
GCCTTCACGCGCCTCCTCCGCGACCCCACCCCCGCCGACCTCGCCGCCGCCCTGTCGCCCGGCAGCCGCCGCCTCGTCCTGATCCCCTACGACCTCGCCGCCGTCTTCGAGCCCGCCGTCGCCCGCGGCGGCCCGGCTCGCCGAGCCGGGTGTCGGAAGCCCGCCCTTCCCCTCGTCGTCCAAACCCAGGCCGACCCGACCCTCCCGACGCCGACCCCCTCCTGCGACGCCCCCTTCCACCTCGGCCCGATCGCCCCCACCTGGCCCCGCGAGCGCTACGCCGCCGCCGTGCGTGACGCCTTGAACCTCATCGCCGCCGGCGACGTCTACCAGGTCAACCTCGCCCACCACCTCACCGCCCGCTTCCGCGGCGACGCCCGGGCGCTCTTCGATGCCCTCGCGCACGCCGCCAACCCCCTCCACCCCGGGTTCCTCTGCTGGGACGACGCGGCCGGCGTCCGCCACGCCGTGCTCTCGCTCTCGCCCGAACTCTTCCTCGACTACGACCCGGCCACCCGGCGCATCCGCACCCAGCCCATGAAGGGCACCCGCCCGATCGCGGCCGACCCCGCCGAACTCGACGCCGCCGAGAAGGACCGCGCCGAACTGAACATGATCGTCGATCTGATGCGCAACGACCTCGGCCGCGTCGCCGTGCCCGGCTCGGTCCGCGTCACCCGCCCCCGCGAGATCGCGCCCCACGCCGGCACCGTCTGGCAGGCCACCGCCACCGTCGAAGCCACCCTCCGCGACGACCGGACCCCCGCCGACCTGATCCGCGCCTGCTTCCCGCCCGGCTCGGTCACCGGCGCCCCCAAGGTCCGGGCCTGCCAGATCATCCGTCAACTCGAGCCCAGACCCCGGGGCCCCTACTGCGGCTCGCTCGTCCGCGTCCAACCGGACGGCTCCTTCACCGCCTCCGTCCTCATCCGCACCGCCCACGTCCACGGCACGCCCGACCCCGCCAACCCGCACGCCTTCCTCGACGCCACCCTCGACTTCCCCGTCGGCGCCGGCATCGTCGCCGACTCCGACCCCGACGCCGAATGGCAGGAAACCCTCACCAAAGCCCGCGTCCTCACCGACTTCCCATCCTCCCCCGTCCCCGACGGGGGAGGTGGCA
>CAZFSO010000101.1:0-7541 GCA_964522095.1 uncultured Phycisphaeraceae bacterium
GGCGAGCGGTGTCGCGGGGTCGGTTTCCATCGGTAATGCTGTGGGTGCCGAGGCCGGGGGGGGGGGGGAGTTGGGGGCGAGTTTAGCCCGACCGGCGGAGGTTGAGGATCAGTTCGACCTGTCCGACGGGCTGGTTCAGCGAGCGGGCGATGTCGAGCGGTGTGACGCCGTCGTCGGCCAAGGCCCAGACGCGTCGGTGGACCGGGTCGGCGGGCTGGGAGGGCTGCTCGGCGGGGCCGGGTTCGGGCTGGGCGCGGGGACGCTCGTCGGCCTCGTGGCGGCCGTTGCGTTCGGCCATGTCCTGCTCGACGCGGGCGAGGTCGAGCAGGGCGGGGTCGATGGTGCGCGGGCGGGGGCGGTCCTGCGCGGCGGGCGCCCGGGAGGCCTGGGCGACGGCGCGGTTGAGTTCCTCGAGTTTGCGGTCGGCCTCCTCGATGAGCAGTTCGAGCCGGGCGGCCTTGTTCTCCATCGTGGCGGCGAGGCGGCGGGTGACCTCCTCGGCCTGGGCCATGGCCCGGTCGACCGGCGCGATCGAGCCCGCCGCCCGCTCGTGGATGGACGCGATCCGGTTCTCGCCGGCCGGCTCGTGGGCGTGGCCCTTGTGACGCCGCGCGAGCAGGCGCATCATGACGAACATGGCGACGAGCACGCCCGCGGCCATGAGCATGCTCGGCAGCGCGCTGTCGCTGCTGGTCGTGAACCGGGAGAGCGACCAGCCCGAGGGCTCGTGCTCCAGAACGGCCTCGGCCTCCGGCTCCCACGGGACGGGATCGAGGATGACGGACGGGTCGTCCAGGCCGGCATCGCGGGGGGACGCGGGGGCTGAGGTGGGGGCGGGGGGGGTGTCGGTAATGGAGCGCCACTCGCGCGGCGTGTCCGTGCCGGTTTCCGGGGCCGGGTTCGCGTCGGGTTGGGCCGCGGGCTGTGCGGGCTCGGGCTGGTCGGGCGGGGGCAGCGGGCCGAATGGGGTGGACGTCATCGGGGCGGTCCTTGCTCCGGGTGGGCGGTCCTGTTGCGGCGGGCGGGCGCCGGGGCCTACACAGTATCATCCGAGCGTGTCGGCTGCACGCGATCACGGACGGACGGCGTCGGGAGGCACCCCGGATGGGGGCGGTGATCGCGGCCCTGTGGCGCGGGATCACCCGGTCAGCCGGCGGATCGTGCGCGCCTGGCGCTCGCTGACCGGCGGGTCTGCCCGGCGCGACAGCGAGCGTGCGACGCTGGTCGCGTGCTCGGGGGGGGTCGATTCGAGCGCGCTGGCGATCGCGCTGTCCGGGGTGCGTCCGGCGCCGGTCGTGGGGCACGTGGTCCACGACCTGCGCGAGCCTTCGGAGACGGCGGCGGACCGGGACGCCGCCCGGGCGCTGGCCGAGCGGCTCGGGCTGGCGTTCGCGGAGGCCGAGGTGTTCGTCCGGGACGGGCCGGGCAACGCGGAGGCGCGGGCGCGGCGGGCGCGGTACGACGCGCTGGCCAGGATGGCGGCGGCGCAGGGGTGCGGGTTCGTCGCGACGGCGCACCACGCGGACGACCAGTTGGAGACGGTGCTGATGCGCCTGATCCGCGGGGCGGGGCCGCGCGGGCTGGGGGGGATCCGGCCGGTGCGGTCACTGGGCCCGGTGAGCGTCGTGCGGCCGATGCTGGCGATGGCCCGGTCCGAGGCGGTCAGGCTGTGCCTCGACGCCGGGTGGGCGTGGCGCGAGGACGCGTCCAACCGGGATGAGTCGATGGTGCGCAACGCGATCAGGGCGCGGGTGATCCCGGAGATCCGGGCGATCCGCCCGGACGCGGCGGAGCGGGCGGCGGTGACGGCGACCGTGTGCCGCCTGACGGCCGACGCGGTGGAGCGGGAGGCACGGCTGGTGCTCAACGCCGCGACCCGCCGGGCGGCGGAAGGGGGGGAGGGGGGACTGGTGCTGGCGCGGGCCGGGCTGGCGGCGGCGCCGATGGCGGTGCGGTGCGAGGCCTTGCGGATGGTGCTCAAGGATGCGGGGGGGACGGGGGCCGACCGGGCGGGGTGGCGCGTGCTCGGGCCGGCGGCGCGGGCGATCGGGGACCGGGGGACGGAGCCGCGGACGTTCCGGGTGGGGACTATCGTAGTTTCTGTGCGGGCGCACGAGGTGTCCGTCGAGGCGGTCGGGAGCGCGGATGCCTGAGAAACGCGTGGTTCTGGTGGGGCACTGCGGGCCGGACGCGTCGCTGCTGACCCGTGCGGTGCGCGACGCCGACCCGTCGGCCAGGGTGGTGGTCAACTCGGACGAGTCGTCGCTGTGGTCGGCGCCGGCGGACCTGCTGCTGGTCAACCGCGTGCTGGACGGCTGGTACAAGGACGGGTCGGGCCTGCGGCTGATCGCCGAGGCGGTCGCGCGGGGAGTGCCCGCGATGCTCATCAGCAACTACGCCGACGCGCAGGCGGCGGCGGTCGAGGCGGGGGCGGCGCCGGGCTTTGGCAAGAGCGAGGCAAGGGCGGAGAAGGCGACGCGGGCGATCCGCGCCGCCCTGCAGACGGAGAGGGATGCGCATGCGGATGCTTGAAGGGGTGGCGCTGGGCGAGTACGCCAAGCGTCGCGAGGCGGTGCTCAAGTCGCTGAAGGGCTCGATCGGGATCGTGATGGCGGGCGAGCACGGGCCGCCGCTGCGAGGAGACTGGGACCCGGACTTCAACTTCCTGTACCTGACGGGGATCGTGGACGAGGTCGGGGCGATGGTCTACTTCGACCCGACCGCGCCCGACCCGGACCGGCGGATCGTGCTGCTGCTGCGTCCGTCGAACCCCGAGCACGACATCTGGGACGGTTTCCGCGAGCCGTTGGGCAAGGCGCTGCGCGAGCAGACGGGCTTCAAGACGGTGCTGCGGACGACGATGCTGCCGCGCCTGCTGACCGAGGGGGCCCGTCGCGCGCGGCGTCTGTCGCTGCTGCACCCGATCGCGTCGTACAACGCGCCGATCGGGCCGGACTTCGAGCTGTTCCAGAAGGTCGCGGCGCGGATCCCGGGCTGCGCGATCGACGACCGGGCGGACACGCTGATCGGGATGCGCCAGGTCAAGAGCCCGGCGGAGATCCGGCAGATCGAGGCCGCGGTCGCGGCGACGAAAGCGGGCATTGAACGGCTGTGGAAGTCGCTGCGTCCCGGTGTCTCGGAGCGGACGCTGCACCAGGAACTGGTGCGGGGGTTCGAGGAGGCGGGATCGGCGCGGGTCGCGTTCGATCCGATCGTCGGCTCGGGCGCCAACGGCGTGGTGCTGCATTACAAGCGCAACGACCAGGTGGCGCAGGACGGCGACCTGATCGTGCTGGACTGCGGCGCGTCGATCAACGGCTACGCGGCCGACGTGACGCGGACCTTCCCGGTGGGGGGCAAGTTCACGGACGAGCAGCGGTCGGTGTTCAACGCGGTGCTCAAGGCGCAGGAGGCCGCGATCAGGGCGGTCAAGCCCGGCGCCCGGATGGTCGACGCGGACAAGGCGGCGCGGGCAGTGCTCGAGAAGGCGGGCTACGGCGACTTCATGCCCCACGGGATCGGGCACCACCTGGGCCTGGAGACGCACGACCCGGGCCTGGCCCACGAGGAACTCAAGCCGGGGATGGTGGTCACGATCGAGCCGGGCGTGTACCTGCCGGACCGTGGCATCGGCGTGCGGATCGAGGACGACGTCCTGGTGACCAAGGACGGCAACCGCAACCTGTCGGCGGCGATCCCGAAGTCGGCGGCGGAGATGGAGCGGGTGGGGAAGCGGTAGGGGTCACTTCAACAGGCTCTTCAGGATGTCGACGGTCCTCGCGATGATGAAGTAGTGGAAAGAGTCGCCACGCTGCGTTGATGGACCGATGAAACGATGCAGTTCTTCCTGCAGGCCGGCGAAGGCGTAGGCACGGGCTGTGTCGCGGAGTTGGCGCTGGAGATTCGGGTCTTCACGAACCATGTGGACCGCTGACTGTGCGTCGATGACCACTCGGGCACGGTCGGCAGGATCGCTGACGAGTCGCGCGGCGTGGGCTGCAATCCGCAGGCGCGCAGCAGCGACGGCTGTCTCGGGTGCTGCTTCGAGCAGTCGGTGGGATGCGCCCGAATCGAATCCCGGATCGAGCGCCAAGAAACCGAGCACGGCGTAGGCCTCGGCCCGGACCGGCACGTCCTGGATTTGGTGCGCCACGCTCTGGGCTTCATCAAGCCGACCGGCAAGCGCCAAGGCTTCGGCAAGGGCCACGCGGGACAAGCCGTGGAGTTCGGGGCTGGCGATCGCGCCGGACGCGGTCTCGGTGGCGGGCACGTTTCCGGCCTTCGCGTGTGTGCGTGCGATCTCGAGGGCAACCTCTGATGCGATGGGCTGGGGCAGGCTGTTCATGATCTCCGCGGCGCGGTCGAACTCGCCGATGCGGGCAAAGGCGCACCCCGCGTCGGCGATGAGGCGAACACGGCCTTCGCCGACGCTGAGTGATCCGGCGGTCGCGACGGTTTCGTCGAGCAAACGGACCGCGCCCTCACGATCACCGAAACGTGCCCGGCCCTCGGCGGCGGCGATCAGCGCCCTGGTTCGGTCGCCGTCGTCGGGGATCTCAGTGAAGCGCTGTTCGGCGCGATCCTTCGCGACGTCACGGAGTTCGGCCAGGCCGGCCAGATTGAACGCGGCCTCGAGCGTGGCCCAGGTGGCATAGGCGGGGCCCGGTGCTTTGATGGTGGTCGCGTCTGACTCGATCTGCCGCCAAGCGAGGTGGGCTTCAAGGTGACGGATGGCCGCGAGCGGCGTGTCGCCCACTTCGAGGCGTTCCGCGGCGATGGGGGCGAGGTCTCGCATACGGCGGTTCGCGTTCAAGCGAGCGGCGATGTCCGCCAGGGCCTCGTCGGCCATGAAGTCGGGGATCTCGCGACGCAGGCCAGCAAGGGTGACCGCTCCGGCCGCCTGGTTGCGGCTCGCGGCGGCCCACTTTCCGAGCGCGTGCCACACGGGACGGGTCGCCGGCAGGGGACGGTCCAGCACGGGTGCGATGAGACCGAAGACGTCATTCAGCGGGTTCCTGAAGTTTGCCTGCGGGCCGGGGCTGGCGGTCTCGGCGACGTGCTCAGCGGTGCGGAGGGCCAGGAGTTGCTCGTTGTCGAGCGGCTCGGCCAGGGCCGGAGCGGCGGCGAGCGTCAGGGCGACAAGGACGGCTCGAATGGACTGTGCGTGGCGCATCAGGGCAGGGTACCCCCTTGGGCTGTTGTCCGCAAGACTGTTCCTGGGACGAACGGCGTCGGCGAGGGTCTATTGCCGGTGCGAGTCTGCGGGACGGGTTCAGTCCTCGGCCCGCCCGAGCGCCACCATCACCATCCCGATCGGGATCACGGCGTCCTCGATCGCCTTGCGGCTGAGTTGCTGGAGTGAGTCGACGCGGCCGGACTCGACGTCGCGGCGGAGGTCGTCGAGGAGGGCCTCGACGGTGGCGAGCAGGCTGCCCCAGACCTGGAACTCGGCCTGCGTGTCGGGGGCGTAGCGGCGGATGATCGGCAGGCTGGTGGGGGGGACGACGCGCCAGCCGTCGGGGTGGCGGCGCATGGTCAGGCCGAAGGGGGGCAGGACGGGGCGGTCGTCGAAGGTGATCGCGACGGTGTCGGCACCGAGTTCGGCGACGCCGAGGCGGTCGGCGTGCTCGGTGACGGCACGGTTCAGGCGGCCGAAGGGGTCGGCCAGGACCTGGGCCAGGGCGCGTTCGCGGGCGGCGTCGCGCTGGGGGTCGTCCGGCGTGCGGCCGCGGCGGCGGTCGGGCATGAAGGCCGCGAGGAGTGAGGAGGCCTCGCCGCGGGCCTGGGCGGCCTGGATCTCGGTGTTGAGGCGTTCGAGTTCGTCGGGCATGCGGCGTTCGACGGCGCGGTGCAGGTCCTGGGCGGCCGCGAGGACGCGTCCGAGGCGGCGGTAGAGGTCTTCGGTGCGGGCGTGTCGTTCGGTGGCGGCCTCGTCCGGGGGGACGGGCTCGAGGAGTTCGACGAGGCGGTCGGCCCGGCGGTCGGCGAGCATGCGCCCGGCGGTCTCGATGACGGCCTGGGGGGTGTCGGTCGGGTAGGTTTTTTCGGGCCACACGCGGACGGCGGCCCAGACGACGGCGGAGAGCAGCAGGGCGGCGGAGAGGCCCCGCACGCCGATGAGGATGCCCAGGGGCAGGGGTTCGCGGTCGGGGTGCGGCTCCGTCATGGCGGCGTCTCGCGTAGGATCTGGCATGCTGTGCGTCGTGAACGGACAACCGATGGAACTGCCTGAGCATACGACGGTTGCGCACCTGATCGAGCGGCTGGGCCTGGCGAGCGCGATCTGTGCGGCGGAGATCGACCGGGTGCTGGTTCCCAAGCGCGAGCGGGCCGAGCGGGTGCTGCGGCCGGGCGAGCGGGTCGAGGTCGTGACGCTGGTGGGCGGGGGCTGAGCGTCAGTCCGTGTCGGGGGCCCGGAATCCGGACGCGGGGTCACCGATGCGGAGGATGGCCAGGGTGCTCTGGGCCTGGACCTCGCCGAGGGGCTTGCCCGCGATCATGACGACGGTGTCGCCCTGGTGGACGAGGGCGTCGGCGAGGAGGCGGGCTTCGACCTCGTCGGTCCATTCGCGCAGGCGTCCGGTGCCGGGCGGCTCGGTGCAGATGGGCGTGACGCCGCCGTAGAGGGCCATGCGCCGGGCGGCCACGGGGGACGAGGTGTACGCGTAGATGGGCACGCGGAAGTTGTGCTGGCTGAGATAGCGGGCCATGCCGCCGATCTGCGACCAGACGGCGACGCACTTGGCGCCGAGTTCGTTTGCGATGTGGCGGGCGCCGTGGGCGAGGGCGGCCGAGCGGTAGGGGTACTCGTCGAGGCGGTGGGAGACGGGCAGGCCGCGGGCGATCTCGTCGATGCGGGCCTCGGTGACCTGGATGATGCGTCGCATGGTCTCGACGACGAGGGCTGGGTGTCGGCCCATGGCGGTCTCGCCGGAGAGCATGACGGCGTCGGCCTCGTCGAAGATGGCGTTGGCGACGTCGGAGGCCTCGGCGCGGGTGGGCGAGGCGTTGTCGATCATCGTCTCGAGCATCTGCGTGGCGACGATGCAGGGCTTGGCCTTCTCGGTGCAGGTGGCGAGGATGTACTTCTGGGCGACGGGGACACGGGCAACGTCCATCTCGACGCCCAGGTCGCCGCGGGCGACCATGATGGCGTCGGAGGCGTCGATGATCTCCTTGAGGTTGACGAGGGCCTGGGGCTTCTCGATCTTGGAGACGATGGGGATGCGGTGGGGCACGCCGGGCTTGTCGGCGATGCCGGCCTGGGTGCAGAGGGTCTCGAGCCGGTCGCGGAGTTCGATGACCTCCCTGGCGGAGCGGACGAAGGAGAGGGCGAGGTAGTCCAGGCGGTTGCGGACGGCCCAGTCGACGCACTCCCAGTCGCGCGGGGTGATCGAGGGCATCTTGAGGTCGGACTCGGGCAGGTTGATGCCCTTGGAGGACGTGACGCGGCCCCCGATGGTGACGCGGCATCGCAGCCAGGAGCCGTCGGCGCGGTCGACGGCGAGCATGCGGATGGCGCCGTCGTTGATGAGGACGCG
>CAZFSO010000102.1:0-7530 GCA_964522095.1 uncultured Phycisphaeraceae bacterium
GAGAAGGCCGCGGCCAGTTCCTGCACGCGCGGGCCGGCGAGCACCTGCAGGGGCCCCGCGAGGCTGGTGAGCATCAGCATCAGCACGATGGCGGTCAGCGTGCCGAGGAACGCGAGCGTCTGCGACGCGGTCAGGGCGGAGGCGACCAGCCCGACGCCCAGGTACAGGCCGCCCACGAGGAACAGCGTCAGGTAGCCGGTCAGGATCGGGCCCGCGTCGGGCCGGGGGTCGCTGGTCAGCGCGAGCGTCAGCGGCAGGACGAGCGTGGGCGCCAGCGTGACGCCCAGGAACAGCCACGCCCCCAGGTGCTTGCCCAGGGCGACCGTGAAGTCGCCGACCGGCGCGGTGCGCAGCATCTCGATCGTGCCGCTGCGGGCCTCTTCCGACAGCAGGCGCATGGAGATGGCCGGCGCGACGGGGACCATCATCCACACCGCGGCGGCGAAGAAGTAGCGCATCGTGGCGGGCGCGCCCGGGATCAGGGTCGTCTGCACGAAGACGATCCCGCTGAGGAAGGCGTACAACGCGACGACGATCCAGCCGACCGGCAGGCGGAAGAGGCTCTGCACCTCGCGGGCGGCGATGGTCCAGACGGCCCGGATCATCGGGCGCCCGCCTGGGGCGCTGGGCCGGTCCGGGTCGGACCGCCTGGCGTGGGCGCCCCCTGGTCGATCAGGTGGATGAACAGCGACTCGAGCGAGGGGGTCACGCGGGTCAGTTCCCGGACGAACAGGCCCCGGTCCTCCAGGGTGGCGGCGATCGACTCGCGCAGGTCCGGCGCACCGGGCGCGGCCAGCACGACGGCCCGGGTCCAGCCCCGGGCGTGGTCGTCGGGCTGGGGGTCGGCCAGGCGGGCCGAGTCGGCCCCCGCGACGCCGGCCAGGGCGCGCACGGCATGGTCGGGCAGGGCGGAGGGGTTCGTGCGGAACTCGACGGTGTACCGGATGGGCCCCGGGGCGGAGGCCAGAAGGTTCTCGGGCGTGCCGTCGGCGCGGACCCGCCCGCCGGCGATGATCAGGACGCGGTCGCAGGTGCGCTCGACCTCGGGGAGGATGTGCGAGCAGAGCAGCATGGTCTTCTGCTCGGCCAGTTCACGGATGAGGGAGCGGGCGGTGCGGATCTGAGAGGGGTCCAGGCCGTTGGTCGGCTCGTCGAGGATGAGCACCTCGGGGTCGTGGACCAGGGCGGCGGCCAGGCCCACCCGCTGGCGGTAGCCCTTGGACAGGTGCCCGATGCGCCGGCGGGCGACGTCGCTGACGCGGGTGCGGTCCATGGCGCGGGACACCGCCCGGCGCCGTTCGGCCCGGGGCATGCCCCAGAGTCGGGCCCGGTACTGCAGGTAGCCGAGCACGGACATCTCGGGATAGAGGGGCGCGGACTCGGGTAAGTACCCAATCCGGCGTCGGGCTTCGGCCGGGTGCTCGCGCGGGTCGATCCCGGCGATGGCCACCGAGCCGGAATCCGGGGCCAGGGAGCCGGTGATCATGCGGATGGTGGTGCTCTTGCCGGCCCCGTTGGGCCCGAGCAGGCCGGCGATCTGCCCGGTGGGCAGTTCGAAACTCACCCGGTCGACCGCGCGGACCGCGCCGAAGGACTTCGAGATGTCTTGCACGAGGATCATGTATGGCGGGGGCGGGGTTCGGGCCGATGGACGATACACCCATCGGGCCCCCGGGTCCGAGGCGTGCACCCGCTGGAGGGCGGGGTGCGAACAATAATCGGTGGGTCGGTCGATCCGCGTTGGGCAAGTTCTTTCCGACCCGCCCGTGGGGCAGCATGGTGGAAACGCAACCGAAGCTGGTCCTTGTCGGAGCCGACGCCCGGACGGCGGCCGAGCTGAAGGCTCTGCTCGGCGATCGGTACGAGATCGTCCGCCAGCCCGACGAGCCGACGCTGGCGGCCGTGCTGCGTGCCCTGGGCGAGGGCGTGCTGATCACCGCGGGCGACGGGGAGGGCGCCTGGTCCAACCAGTACTTCGACGCCCTTGACGCCGGCACCCGGCGACGGGTCGAGGATCTGTGCGCCCACGCGCTGCGCTCGGACGCGGGCATCTCCGGGGCGGTCACCGGGCGGCACGAGGTCGAGTCGCCCGACGCTCGCGCGGTGTACGACGTCTACGTGACCACGCTGGCGCCCGAGGAGCACGCCGACCGGCGGGTGGCCGCGGTGGTGCGCGACGTGACCTTGGCGCGTCGGGCCCAGCAGAAGATGGACGCGATCGACCGCGCGGGCTTCGAACTGGTCCGGATGGACACCGAGGAGGTCAAACGGATGAACTCGATGGAGCGGATCCAGCTCCTCGAGCGGCGCATCGTGGCCTACTCGCGCGAGTTGCTGCACTTTGACCACTTCGCGATCTTTCTGATCGACCAGAAGCGCAACCGGCTGGAGATGGTGATGCAGTCCGGCCTGCCGCCGGAGATCCAGGACCTGGACCTGTACCCCGAGCAGGAGGGCTCGGGCATCTCGGGCTACGTGGCCAGCACGGGGCGCAGTTACATCTGCCACGACACCTCGTGCGACGAGCGGTTCCTGCCCGGGCTGACGGGGGCGCGGTCGAGCCTGACGGTGCCGCTGTGCCTGCACGACCGGGTCATCGGCATCATGGACATCGAGTCGCGCCAGCCGGGCGCGTTCGACGACCAGGACCGCCAGTTCGCCGAGATCTTCGGGCGCTACATCGCGATGGCGCTGCACATGCTCCAACTGCTCGTCACCGAGCGCAGCACGGTCAACGAGAAGGTCTCGGACCGTTTCGAGGGTGAACTCCGCGAGCCCCTGGAGGACATCCTCCACGAGGTGGACTGGCTGACCGCCCGGCCCGACGCCGACCCCGAGGTGCGCCGGCACATCGAGCGGATCCTGACCGACGTCGAGTCGATCCGGCGCCGGGTCAAGTCCGTCGCGTCCGGGCCGCAGACGCTGCTGGGCGTCGACGAGGCGATGCGGACGCGGGAGAAGGACCCGGCGATGCTCGGCCGTCGGATCCTGGTCGCCGACGACCACCCGAAGATCCGCAAGGTGATCGGCGACGTGCTGACCCACCGGGGCGCGCAGACGGAGGTGTTCTCCGGCGGGCAGCCGGCCATCGACCGGCTCAAGGCGTGCGCCGCCGGCGAGGCGGGCTTCGACCTGATCGTCTCGGACATCCAGATGCCCGACCGCAACGGCTACGAGGTCTTCGCCGCGGCCCGGCGTCACTGCCCCGGCGTGCCGGTGATTTTGATGACCGGGTTCGGCTACGACCCGCACCACTCGATCGTGCGGGCCAGCCAGGAGGGGCTGTCGGGCGTGCTGTTCAAGCCGTTCGAGATCGAGTTGCTCATCAACCAGGTGCGGGACGCGCTGTCGGGCGACAAGGGCGCCTGAGTCACCCGGCCCGCTCGGCCACAACGACCCGCGCCAGACCGTCGGAATCCTTAAGGACGCGCACGTTCTCCAGACCGTCGTGCGACTCGGCCAGTGCTCGGGCCTGCTCGGCGCGGGCGGTGGCGACCTCGATGAGCATCAGGCCGCCGGATTCGAGGAACTCGGGGCCGTCGGCGATCAGCGGGCGGACGAGGTCCAGGCCGTCGGGCCCGCCGCGGAGGGCGAGCGTGGGCTCGTGGTCCTTGACGTTGGGCGCGACCGCGCCCCACTCGTCGTCGGGGATGTAGGGCGGGTTCGAGCAGAGGTAGCGCAGAGACGCCTTGCGCCCGGCCACGGGGTGCTGGCGCAGCGCGTCGAGCAGGTGGCCTTCGAGCAGGTCGATCCGGTCGGACAAGGCGTGTGCGTCGACGTTCTCGCGGGCGATGGCCAGGGCGTCGGGGGAGACGTCGGTCGCGACGACGCGGGCGCCGGGCATGTGCTTGGCCAGGGCGGCGGCGACGCAGCCCGAGCCCGTGCAGACGTCGGCGATCATGATGCCGTGGCCGGCGTCGGAATCGCGGACCGAGCCGGCGTCGGGGTTCTTGCGGGCGTGCTGGAGGACGGCCTCGACGATGGTCTGGGTGCTGGGGCGCGGGATGAGGACGCGCTTGTCGACCTTGAAGCGCATGCCGAAGAAGTGCTCCTCGCCGACGAGGTACTGGATGGGCTCGTTGGCGAGGGCGCGTTTCACCAGGCCGCGGAGGGTGTCGCGCTCCAGGGGCGCGGTGGGCCGGTCGGGGTCCATGTAGAGTTTGAGCCGCTCGGTGCCAAGGACGTGGGCGAGGAGCATCTCGGCTTGGCGGCGTGGCGCGTCGAGGCCCTTGTCCTCGAATGCCTGGGTCATCCAGGCGAGGAGTTTGCGGGTGGTCCAGGATTCGGCCGGGGCCTGGGTCATGGGGGGGAGTGTATGGGGGGCCTACTTGCCCTCGTACCAGTTCTTCCCGGCGTGGGCGTCGACCTTCAGGGGCACGGACAGGCTCATCGCCGCCTCCATGCGCTCGACGATGACCGGCATGACATCGGCGGCCCGGTCTTCGGGCGTTTCGAAGACGAGTTCGTCGTGGATCTGGAGGATCATCTTCGTGCCGTGGAGGGCGTCGTCCGGGCCGGCGGCCTGGATCAGGCGGTGCAGGTCGATCATGGCGAGTTTGATCAGGTCCGCCGCGGAGCCCTGGACGACGGTGTTGATGGCGGTGCGTTCGGCCAGGGCGCGGCGCTGGGGGTTGCGGGCCTGGATCTCGGGGATGGGGCGGCGCCGGCCGAGCATGGTCTCGACGAACCCGTGGCGGGTGGCCTGGGCGACGCACTCGTCGAGGAAGGTGGTGATGTTGGCGAAGCGCTTCTTGTAGCCGTCGATGATCTCGGCGGCCTCGGCGTTGGACACGCCCAGGCGCCGGGCCAGGCCGAAGGGCGTCACGCCGTAGACGATGCCGAAGTTGACCATCTTGGCGCCCGACCGCTGCTCGCGGGTGACCTGGTCCAGGGGCACGCTGTGGATCTGGGCGGCGACGGCGGTGTGGATGTCCTCGCCGGCGTGGAAGGCCGCGATCAGCGCGGGGTCCTGGGAGAGGTGGGCCAGCACGCGCAGTTCGATCTGCGAGTAGTCCGCGGTGATGAGCACGCGCCCCGGCGGAGCGACGAACGCCCTGCGGATGTCGCGGCCGATGTCGGTGCGGATGGGGATGTTCTGCAGGTTGGGGTCCGACGAACTCAGGCGCCCGGTGACCGCCACGGTCTGGTTGAAGGAGGCGTGGATGCGCCCGGTGACGGGGTGGATCTCGTCCTTGAGGGCGACCAGATAGGTGTTGACGAGTTTGGTCAGTTGGCGGTACTCGAGGATGAGCCTGGGGATGGGCGTGGGGATCGAGTCGTCCTGGGCGAGTTTCTCGAGCACCTCGGCGTCGGTGGAGTAGCCCGTCTTGGTCTTCTTGATCGGCTTGAGCCCCAGCCCGGGGCGGTCGGGGTGGTCGGGCCTGTTGAACAGCGCCTCGCCGAGTTGGCGGGGGCTGTTGTGGTCGAAGGTGCGGTCGATCGCGTCCAGGGCCGCGTCGTCGATGGCCTTGGCAAGGTCGTCGATGCGGACCTGGAGGCGCTCGCGCTGGCGGTCGAGTTCGCCGGGGTCGACCATGACGCCGTTGTATTCCAGTTCGGCGAGCACGTCGACCAGCGGCATCTCGACCGTGCGGTACAGCCGTTCGAGTGACGGGACGGCCGCCAGTTGCCCGGCGAGCGCGTGGTCGAGTTGGAGCGTCACGTCCGCGTCCTCGGCGGCGTACGCGCACGCCTGGTCCAGCGGCACCTCGTCGAAGCAGCGCTGGTGGCGCCCGGTCCCGATCAGGTCCTTGATGGAGATGTTGGTCCGGTTGAGCAGCGCCATCGCCAAGGCGTCCATCGAGTGCGACGAGCGTGAGGCGTCGAGCACGTAACTGGCGATCATGGTGTCGCCGGCCAGCGGGTGCTCGGCGGTGGGGTCGTGCCCGGCCAGGCGCACGCCGGCGTTGCGCAGGACGTTGAGGTCGTACTTGAGGTTGTGCCCGACCTTGGGGATGGCCGGGTCCTGCAGCACCTCGCGGAGGGCCTCCAGCACGGTGGGCTCGTCCAGGTGGCACGAGGGGTCGGGCGAGCGCACGGGCACGTAGAACCCCTCGCCCGGCTCGACCGAGACGCACACACCGACGAGCCGCGCGAGCATCGGGCGCAGGTGGGTGGTCTCGGTGTCGAAGGCCACCACGGGCGCGGTGCGCATGCGCTCGACCAGGCGGGCGAGTTCGTCGCGGCCGCAAACGGACTTGTAGTCGCCCGCCGCCTCGCGGACGGCGGTCTGGGCCGCCTGCTCGAACAGGGTGCCGAACCCGGACCCCGGCGCGTCCGCGGGCTTGGGGGCGCTCGGCCCCGGCCCGTCCGCCGGGTCGTCGAGCGTCTGCCCGAGCATGGCCTTGAGGTCGTCCTGGTGGCGGTTGAAGCCGAGTTCGCGGAGGACGGGCATCAGGGCGGGCAGGTCGAGCGTATCGGTGCGGGCCGCGTCCAGGTCAAGGTCGATCGGCACGTCGTGGCGGAGCGCGACGAGTTGACGCGAGAGCGGCAGGCTGTCTTTCGCGGCCAGGATGTTCTCGCGGCGCTTGCCCTTGATGGCCCCGGCCTCTGCGGCCGCCACGACCGCCTCCAGCGTGCCGTGCTCGGCGATCAACTGGGCGGCCGTCTTCGGCCCGATGCCGGGCACGCCCGGCACGTTGTCCACCGTGTCGCCCATCAGCGCAAGCATGTCGACGACCTGGGCGGGCGTGATGCCGAGTTCGTCGCGCAGGGCGGCCTCGGTGATCAGGGCGTCGGTGTGGATGTCGTACATCTCCGTCGGGGGCACGCCCTCGCCGAGCAACTGCTTGAGGTCCTTGTCCTTGCTGATGATGCGGACCCGCACGTCCGGGTGCCGCTCCGAGAAGGCGCTCGCGATGGTGGCGATCACGTCGTCCGCCTCGAAGCCCTCGGCCCCGATGACCGGCACGCCGAGCAGTTCGAGGATCTTCAGGGCCCGCTGCACCTGCGGCCCCAGGTCCTCCGGCGGCTCGCTGCGGGTGGCCTTGTAGGCGGGATAGAGCGTGCTGCGGAAGGTGCCGCGGTCGCCCGAGGCGTCGATCGCCACGGCCAGGTAAGTCGGGTCGCCGTCGCCCTTGAGTTGAGGCGCGTCGCGGCGGAGCAGTTTGAGGAGCATCCCGACGAAGCCGAAGGTCATGTTGGTCGGCTCGCCGGTGACGGGCGACGACATGGGCGTGCGGATGGCGTGGTAGGCCCGGAAGAACTGGGCGTAGCCGTCGATGAGGTAGAGGGTCTTCATCGGGGGAACGGTAGGGACGGATCGCTCGAAGCGGTGCCGTGCTCCTGGTCCTGAGGTGCCGTGCTCTTCGTCCGCGAAGAGCACGCGCTGGGATGAAAGGAGCGTGCTCTTCCGAGACGACGAGCACGGCACCGGGGCATATTGCGGCGTCGGACCGGGGTGAGGGCGCCCGGCGCCGGTCGCGCGTCTCACCCCGGAGGGGTGATCGTGAGTAGCCGCGGGTGGAGCGCAGCGCAACCCGTGGGGTGGAGGCTCACTGATGACCCTGACCCCGGCGGGGTCACGGAAGG
>CAZFSO010000103.1:0-6941 GCA_964522095.1 uncultured Phycisphaeraceae bacterium
CAGGTCGCGGATCTCACCCACCAGGATCACGTCGGGGTCCTGGCGAAGGAACGAACGCAGCGCCTTGGCGAAGGTCAGCCCCGCCTCGGTGTTCACCTGCACCTGGCACAGCCCGTCGATGTCGTACTCGACCGGGTCCTCGGCGGTCAAAATCTTGGTCTGGATGTTGTTGAGTTCCGACAGCGCCGCGTACAGCGTCGTCGTCTTGCCCGACCCGGTCGGCCCGGTGACGATCACGATGCCGTTGGGCTTCTCGATCAGCCCGCGGAACTTCTCCAGGTCGTCCGGCCGGAAGCCCACCCGGTCCAGCGACAGTTCCACGTTGCCCCGGTCCAGCACGCGCATCACGCACGACTCGCCGTAGATCGTCGGCAGGATCGCCACGCGCAGGTCCACCGGGTTCCCGCCCACGGTCAACTCGATGCGCCCGTCCTGCGGCAGGCGACGCTCGGCGATGTCCAGGTTCGCCATCACCTTCACGCGGCTCGTGATCGCCGGGCCAAGGTGCTTGGGCGGGGGGACCATCTCGTACAGCACGCCGTCGATGCGGTACCGCATCTTGAACTCGTTCTCGAACGGCTCGAAGTGGATGTCCGACGCCCGGTCCTTGATCGCCTGCAGCAGCACCAGGTTCAGCAGCCGGATGACCTGGTTGTCGTCCGCCGCCTCCAGCACCGCGTCCAGGTCGATCGACTGGTCGCTTCCCCCAAGGTTCTTGAACCGGTCGTTCTGGGCGAGCGCCCCCACCACTTCCGCCATCGACTCCTCGCGGGCGTAGTGCTTGGCGATCACCGCGTCGATGGCGTCCGACGGGGCGACCGCCGCCTCGACCTTGGCCCCCAGAAGCAGGCGGAGGTCATCCACCGCCTGGAAGTTGCTCGCGCTCTTCATCGCGACCCGCAGTTGCTTGCGGACGGGGTCCCACTTGATCGGCACCACCTGGTACGCCCGGGCGTTCTCCGCGGGGATGGCCGCCAGCGTCTCCTCGGGGATGGTCATCTTCGCCAGGTCGATGAACTCCATGCCCGCCTGACCCGCCAGCGCCCGGTCCACGTCCCGCTGCGTGCAATACCCCAACTCGACCAGCAGAGCCCCGAGCAGCACCTTCTGCGTGCGGCTCTTCTGCACCTGCAGCGCCTCATGGACCTGCTCGCGCGTGACCACCCCCAGCTTGGTCAGCACCCGCCCGATCTTGCGGCCCTTGAGTTCGGAAACGTCCATGTGCACTCCCAGACACTGGCGGCCACACCCCGGTCAGGGGCGGAGCCCAAACCTATCCGCAAACGCGCCCTACCGGTTCTCGCCTGACCCCGTCTGGATCAAAAAGAACCGATGCGACATGTGGAAAATCGGCCATTCAAAAGCCGCAGGCCAACTCGCCTGTACGGCGGAGTACCGCGGCAGCACCCGGATCAGGTGACCTCCTTCGACGCCTCGGGGTCGTCCAGTTCCGGACGCCCGATCACCCCGCCCGCCTGATGGACCCGGGTGCGCAAGTCCGACTGGTTCTTGCACTTGTCGATCATCTCCTCCGCGGAGATCATCCCCCGGCTGTAGAGCGACCACAGGTGGTCGTCCAGCAACTGCATGCCGTACTTCTTCCCGGTCTGGATGGCCGAGTCAATGCGGAAGGACTTGTTGTCGCGGATGAGGTTGGCGATGGCCGGGGTGATCACGAGGAACTCGTAGGCCGCGACCATGCCCTTGGTGTCGATTCGGCCCAGCAGCACCTGCGAAAGCACCGCGATCAGGGCGGTCGACAACTGCACCCGGATCTGGTTCTGCTGGCTGACGGGGAACGCATCGACAAGGCGGTCGATGGTCTTGGCCGCCCCGGTGGTGTGCAGGGTCCCGAAAACCAGGTGGCCGGTTTCCGCGGCCCGCACCGCCGCCTCGATCGTCTCGAGGTCGCGCATCTCGCCGACCAGGATCACGTCGGGGTCCTGACGCAGCGCCCGCCGGAGCGCCTCGGCGAAACTCGGCACGTCGTTGCCCACCTCGCGCTGGTTGACGACGGACTTCTTGTGGGCGTGGTAGTACTCGATCGGGTCTTCCATCGTGATGATGTGCCGATCGAAGTTCATGTTGACGTAGTCGATCATCGTCGCCAAGGAGGTGGTCTTGCCCGACCCCGTCGGTCCGGTGACGAGGAAAAGTCCCCGGGGGCGACGCACCAGGTCCCGGCACATGTCCGGCAGGCCGATCTGCTCGAATGTCAGCAGACGGTTGGGGATCTGCCGGAGCACGATCGCCAGGTCGCCCTTCTGCCGGAAGACCGACACCCGGAACCGGGCGGCTTCGCCGTAGGCGAAGCCGAAGTCCGTGCCGCCCTCCTCCTGGAGTTCCTGCTGGTTGCGCTCGGGGGTGATGGCCTTCATGAGGGAGACCATGTCGTCGGAGTCCAGAACCTTGGTCTGGAGGTTGCGGAGCCCGCCGTGGAGGCGGATGGTCGGCTGGCGTCCCACGGTGAGGTGGAGGTCGGAGCCGCCGGTCTTGACGACGGTGTCGAGCAGTCGGTCGATCTGCACGGTTGACATCGGGTGTTCTCCCGGGAGTTGGGTTCGGTTCGTCCTCAGCCGCCGGTGTCGGCCTGGCTGACGCGGGCGATCTCTTCGGGTGTGGTGGTGCCGTTGAGCACCTTGAGACGCCCGTCCTCGTGGAGGGGGCGCATGCCCGAGTTGAGCGCCGCCTTGCGCAGTTCGGAGGCGGGCGCGAGTTTGAAGGCCAACTCGCGCAGTTCCGCGTTCATAAGCATCATCTCGAAGATGCCCTTGCGCCCCTTGTACCCGGTCGGCGCTTCGGGGCAGCCCACCGGCTTGTAGACCTTGCCCAGGGCGTCCTGCACCTTGAGGTCGATCAGGCTCAGGTACTTGGGGTCCAGTTCCTCTTCGCTGGCGAGTTGCTTCGACGGGTCGTACAGCACGCGGATCAGGCGCTGGGCCATGACCGCCTGGATCGACGACGCGACCAGGAAGGGCTTGATGCCCATGTCGATCAGGCGGGTGATCGCGCTGGGCGCGTCGTTGGTGTGCAGGGTCGAGAACACCAGGTGGCCGGTCAGCGCCGCCTGGATGGCGATCTCGCCGACCTCGCGGTCGCGGATCTCGCCCACCAGGATGATGTTGGGCGCCTGACGCAGCATCGAGCGGAGGATCGCTGGGAAGGTCAGGCCGATGCCCTCGCGCACCTGGCACTGGTTGATCCCGTCGAAGTTGTACTCGACCGGGTCCTCGGCGGTGATGATCTTGCGGTCCGGCCGGTTGAGCACGTCCAGCGCCGAGTACAGGGTGGTCGTCTTGCCCGAGCCGGTCGGCCCGGTGACGAGGAAGATGCCGTTGGGCCGGCGGATGATCCGGTTGAAGATGTCCAGGTTGTCCTGCTCGAAACCGAGGTTGACCAAGCCGATGCGCACCGCGTCCGGCCTGAGAATACGGAGCACCACCGACTCGCCGTGGTACGCCGGGCACGCCGACACGCGGTAGTCGATCTGCGTACCCCCCACCGGGATCTTGATGCGCCCGTCCTGCGGCACGCGCTTCTCGGCGATGTTCATCCCCGCCATCAGTTTCAGGCGCGACAGGATCGAGTTCTGCATGCGCTTGGGCAGGTTGTCACGCTCGATGCACACGCCGTCGATGCGGTAGCGCAGGCGCACGCGGTCGCCCATCGGCTCGATGTGGATGTCGCTGACCCGCATGCCCACCGCCTCCTCGAGGATGCGGTTGCACAGCTTGACGATCGGCGAGTCCTCGCTCGACACGTCGATGGACTTGTCCATCGACCGGTCCACCGAACGGTCGATCGTGCGGTCGATCGAGTCGGTGACCAGCGATTCCTTGGGCGCCCCGCCCGGCCCCGGCCCGGCCCCCTCGATGAACGCCCGGATCTGGCTCTTGGGCGCGATCCGCGGCTCGATGTCCATGTTCAGCCGGAACCGCAGGTTGTCCAGCAGTTCCAGGTCCATCGGATCGTGGATGATCAGGCGCATCTTGCCGCCGGACTTGCCCAGGGGGAGCACCAGGAACTTCTTGATGATGCCCTCGTCCAGCGACGCCCGGTCGATCTGGTCGCGCACCCCCGGCGCGTCCAGGTCGGCGTACTCCAGCCCGTACTGCTCGGCCAGGGCCTTGGCGATCTGCTTCTCGGAGGCCAGGCCCAGCTCCATGGCGGCCTCGCCGATCCGCTTGCCGGTCTGCTTGCCGTGCTTGAGGGCCCGGTCCGCCTGCTCGGCGTTGAGCACGCCGGAACTGACGAGAATCTGGCCCAACTTCTTCCGCGTTCTCGCCATCCGGGGCGATCCTCCACAGGGGCTTGAAATCTGCCCGGCGCCGGCCGTTGGGCCTGTCGGGTCTCGATGGTAGGTTCTGGACGGGTCCGGGTCGTCACGCGCGAGAGCCGCGGCGTCGCCCCGGTCACCGCCCATACGATCCGCACGCCCCGCCTGTTCCAGGCACGCTCGCCCCCACCCAGCCGCGAACCAGCCCCACCACCAGCCGGGATCCCGATTGACCGAACACGCCGACCAACCAAGCCTGCTGATCACCGCCGGGCCCACCTACGAGCCGATCGACGCCGTGCGCTTCATCGGCAACCGTTCGTCCGGACGCCTCGGCTCGGCCCTCGCCGACGAGGCCGCCCGGCGTGCCTGGCCGGTGACCCTGATGCTTGGGCCGAACGCCCGCGCCCCGGCCGACGCCCGCGTGCGCGTGCTGCGGTTCGAGTCCACCGCGGACCTTCAATCGCTGCTTGAGGACCAACTGCCCGGCCACGACGTGCTCGTGATGGCCGCGGCCGTGGCGGACTTCCGCCCCGCGCCCGACGAGATCGACCCCGCCGGCAAGCGCCGGCGCGACAAGGACGGCCTGACGCTGCGGCTCGAGCCGACGCCGGACCTGCTGGCCGCGTGCGCCGCCCGGGCACGACCGGACCAGTTGCTCGTCGGCTTTGCGCTCGAGCCCGAGGCCGAACTCCTGGCCTCGGCCCGCAGGAAACTGGCCCGAAAGAGCATCGACCTGATCGTCGCCAACCCGCTCGAGACCATGGACAGCCCGTCCATCCGCGCCCGCCTGATCGGCAACCCGGCGAAGGGACTCTCCACCGACGTCCAGACCGACGGCCCCGTCTCCAAGCCCGCCTTCGCCGGCTGGCTGCTCGACCAACTCGCCCCCCTGGCCCGCCAGCGGGCCGCCCTGGAGCGCACCCGTGGCCAAGCGTGATTTCGGCTCCAGACCACCCGGGCCCGGCGGCCGGGGCAACTTCGGCGGCGACCGCGGACGACCCCCCCGCTTCGGCGGACCCGACCGCCCAGGCTCGCGCGGGTTCGACCGTCCCGGTCCACCCGGCCCCCCTCGCCCGCGCGGCCCTCACGGCGACCGCCCACCGCCCCGAAAGCCCCCGGGAAAGCCCCCGGTCATCGTGCACCGCGACCGCGACCTGCTCGTGGTCGTCAAGAACCCCGGCCAGCCCACCCGCGGCAGGACCGGCATGTCGCTGATCTCGCTGGTCAACGACCACCTCGCGTCCCGGCGCGAGCGCTACCGCCCCGTCCACGAACTCGACGACACCGCCTCCGGCGTGGTCGCGCTCGTCCCGGTCAGCGAGGACGACGACATCCGCGAGATCCGCTCGTCATCCACATATATGGTGCTCGTCGAGGGCGACCTGGACACCGGCGACGCACCCGAGCGGGCGATCACCGGCCCGGTGCCGGGGCTGACGGCCCGCTCGTCATCCCCTGTGACCTCCGTGCGCAAGATCGCCTCCGGCAACGGCTTGACGCTGCTCCGCGTGCGGGCCCGCCCGGACGCGCCCGGCCAGGTCCGTACCCACCTGGCCTCCATCGGCCACCCCGTCCTGGGCGACACCGAGCACGGGTCCCGGCGCGACGACGTGCGGCGGGTCGCGATCCACGCCGAGGAGATCCGCCTGCGCCACCCCGGCACCGGCATGTCCGAGCGGTACCGCTGCCCGACGCCGGCCGCGTTCCACCGGGCGGTCAACGCCACGCCGCCCGCGGGCGCCGGCGACGACGCGCCCGCACCCACCAACCTGGGGTGGGACCAGGTCGCCGGCTGGTACGACGACCTGATCGCCTCCGGCTCCTCCGACCACCACGAGCGCACGGTCCTGCCCGGCGTCGAGCGCCTGCTCGACCTCCAGCCCGGCGAGCGATTCCTCGACGTCGCCTGCGGCCAGGGCGTGCTGCTCGACCAACTCGCCCGACGCCCCGACCACGGCCCGCTGGTCGGCGTCGACGCCTCGCCCGCGCTCATCGAAGCCGCCCGGCGCAACCTGGGCGACCAGGCCAACCTCATCGTCGGCGACGCGCGCGACCTGCCGGGGGTGATGGACGCCGAGAGCCTCGCCCCGTTCGACGCGGCCGCCTGCGTGCTGGCCCTGATGAACATCGACGACCTGGACGCCGTCACCCGCGGCCTGGCCGCCTGCCTGCGCCCCGGCGGCCGCCTGGTCGTGGTGATCCTGCATCCGGCCTTCCGGTCCCCCCAGACCACCGCCTGGGGCTGGACCGACGACGCCCGCACCGGCATGCCCGTTCAGTTTCGCCGGGTGGACCGCTACCTGTCCGAACGGGCCAGCCCGATCGTGATGAACCCCGGACGCGCGGCCGCGGGCGAGCGGGCCGTCACGACCACCACCCACCACCGCCCCATCGGCGCCTACGTGTCCGCGCTCGGCGCGGCCGGCCTCCTGGTCGACGCGATGGAGGAATGGTCCTCCCACCGCACGAGCGCCCCCGGCCCCCGCGCCGACGCCGAGAACGTGGCCCGCGCCGAGATCCCGATGTTCCTGGCCCTGCGCGCCCGCAAGCCGGGATGACCCGCCCGCGGCGTCCTATACTGGCCCCACGCGGGCGTAGCTCAATGGTAGAGCGTCAGCCTTCCAAGCTGAATGTTGCGCGTTCGAGTCGCGTCGCCCGCTTT
>CAZFSO010000104.1:0-6704 GCA_964522095.1 uncultured Phycisphaeraceae bacterium
TCGAGCAGCGCCTGACCGAACTGCGCGACAGCGTCACCGACGCCCCGCCGGTCGTGCCCCCGCCGCACAGCGCCGGGCCCGACGTCCCCCGCGAGCCGCTCTGACGCACCCGCGCGGGCGCCCCCGCGTAGAGTCCGCCATGCCCACAACGCCCGCCCGTCGCCGCCCGTCAACCCTCGCGGCCGCCGGTCTGATCGTCTGCCTGGCCGCCCTGCCAGCCTGCCGCCAGAAGCGTGAGCCCGCCCCCGATGGCGTCGACTCCGCCCAGGCCGCCCGGCTCGGCCTGACGCCGGACGCCCAGGACCCGACCGAGCGCGACAACGAGGCCGGCTACGGGCGCTGGCGGACCAAGCCCGAGCCGACCGGGACCGCCGACCCGCTCGCGCCGAGCCGCCGGCGCATCGACCCGAGGCGGTGAGCCTCAACTGGCGATCGCCTCGAGCACCTTGTCAAAGTCCATCGCCTGACCGGGCTCGCGCGCCTGCACCCACGCGACCTTCGGCGTCCCGTCCTCGCCGCGCTCGACCACCACCGTGCCGCGCTGCGCGATGTTCAGGTCCGCCCAGTACAGCCCGTACGCCCGGCACACCGCCCGGTGCATGTCCGCCAGCAGCCGGTGCTTGAAGCCCGACTGGTCCGACCACGCCTTCAGCGTCGCGAACGAGTCGCACGACACGCCCACGACCTCGCGCCCCGCGCCGGACCACTTGGCCATGTCGCGGCTCACGCAGCCCATCTCCTCCGAGCACACCCCGGTGAACGCCATCGGGAAGAAGCACAGCACGACCGGGCCCTTCGCGAGCGCCTCGGACAGCGTCCACTCCTGCTTGTTCTGGTCCAGCAGCGTGAAATCGGGGGCGTTGTCGCCGACGCGGACCGGCTCGGACCGGCTGGGCAGGGTCGTGGTGGGGGCCATCTGTTCCTCCTCGGTTGCGGTGCACGCCGCGCTCGGGCGGCTGCGCGTATCCTAGAGGCGGGGGCGGGCGGCAGGATGCCAAGGAGAGCGACATGAGCGTACTCGCGGAGCGGTACACGCAAGTCAGGCAGCGCATCGCCGACGCGGCGGCGCGGGCGGGCCGGTCACCCGAATCGGTGTACCTCGTCGCCGTCACCAAGACGGCCGAGCCCGAGGACATCCGCGAACTGATCGAACTCGGCCACCGGGATTTCGGCGAGAACCGCGTCCAGCAACTCGTCCAGCGGGCCTCGGTCGTCGAGGAATGGTTCGACCGCGCCCGGATGCTCTCCCGCACCGCGGCCGACAAGGCGCCCTTCGACGCGACCAGGCCCGTCCGCTGGCACATGATCGGGCACCTGCAGCGCAACAAGGCCCGCAAGGTCGCCGACCTGTGCCGCCTGGTCCACTCGGTCGACTCGCTCCGCCTGGCCGAGGAACTCCAGCAGTTCGCCAACAAGCACGACCGCGAGATCGAGGTGCTGGTCCAGGTCAACGTGTCCGGCGAGGAGTCCAAGGAGGGCGTGCCCCTGTCCGCCGCCGCCGCGCTGATCGAGCAGATCGACACCATGATCAACGTCCACGCCCGCGGGCTGATGACGATGGCCCCGCTGAGCCCGTCGCCCGAGGCCGTGCGGCCGCACTTCGCCCGCTGCCGGGAACTGTTCGAGGAACTGAGGACCGAGGGCTACGGCGAGGGCCGGTTCGACCTGCTGTCCATGGGCATGTCCGGAGACTTCGAGGTCGCGGTCGAGGAGGGGGCGAACCTGGTCCGCGTGGGGTCGGCGATCTTCGGCGAGGGCTCGCCCGAGCAGGACGAGGCCGCGGCGGCGGTCGACGACTGACCCCGGGCCGAGCGGCTCAGCCCCGGTAGTCGCCCTGGGCCAGCGAGGCGAGGCGCCCGCCGCGGGAGCGGGTGCGGTCCATCTCGCGTTGGAGGTGCCGGCCGGGGCACGCGGTGGGGGCCATCTCCCGGTGGGTGCGGATCTCGTGCAGCGGCACGCGGGAGCGGCGCATCTCCGAGGCGATGAGCCGGTCGAGGGCCTCGAGGGCCGGGCCGGTGGGGGACTGGCGCTCGAAGTTGCCCAGCAGCACGATGCCGAGGTTGTGCTCGTTCTGCTCGCCCACGTGGGCGCCCTGGAGCGACATGGGGCGGGCCTGCCAGACGCGGCCGGCGGGGTCGACGGCGTAGTGGTAGCCGATGTCGGCCCAGCCGCGCTGGACGTGCCCGCGCCGGATCGACTCGAGGCGCTGGGCGACCTCGGCGGTGCTCGCGCCGTTCAGGGGGCCGATGGCGTCATGGTGGACGGTGATCCGCCGGATCCCGACCATGGGCCTGGCCAGGGCGACGATGGGCGCGCTGCGGGTCCACTGGGAGCGCTGCACGGTGCCGATCATCGGGGCGGCCCCGGGCGCGCGGGCGACGCCCACGTCGTCCGCGGGCGTCCAGGGGCGGCGGATGAGCATGGGGTCTTCGGGGATCGGCTCGCCGAGTTTGCCGCCCTTGGCGTCGACGCGGCGCTTGGCGGCCGTGCCGCACCCGGCCAGCAGGGCCGGGAGCACGGCCCCGGCGAGCCCGGCGCGTGCGATCGAACGGATGGCGTCGCGGCGTGAGGGGGTGGGGACCTGGGGCATCGGGAGGTGGCCTCGGCTCGTACGGGGTTCGTGTCGTTTCGCTTCCGATGCATCGGTCAAGCGGGCGATCGCGGTGCAATCGTACCAGCGCCGATCGCGGACGCGCGCCGGTGTGCGTTCCCGGGATCCCGCCAAGCGTCCCGATTCCGGGGGTTTTCCGACGCCGCGCGGCCCGGCGCGGGGGCGCCCGGTCTACCCTGTGCCTCCCGTGCGTGCCGGGGTCTGGAGACGAATCGATGATGATGTTGCGTGATGGTGTGTTCAGGGCGTCGGCGGCGCTCGTGGGGCTTGCGGTTCTCGCCGGCGCTTCGTGGGGCGGGGATCGGTCGGACGCGGCGACGCGTCTGGCCGAGGCGCGCGCCGCGTACGAGGCGGCGCTCGCCGAACTGCGGGCCGCCGAGGCGGCGGCCGCGGAGGGGGGCGGGTCGGAGGGGGTCGGTGCGGAGCCCGCGCCGGCGGTCGAGGGCGGCGCGGCCGTGACGGCGGGCGCGGGCGTGGTGGCGGCCCAGCCGGACGCGTCGGCCCCGGCCCTGCCGGGCGAGGAGCGCACCGGCGGGGGGTTCTTCGACTGGGACGCCTGGGAGAAGAGCATCGACATCGGCATCACGGGCGCGTCGGGCAACACCGAGAACCTGAGCCTGCGCCTGGACGTTGGCGCTGCGCGCAACACGCCGGAGACCGAGACGAAACTGGCGGCGCTGTACCGCATGTCGAGCGAGGACGGCAACACCACGGAGAACCGCTTCCGGTTCGACGTGTTCAACGACTGGCTGCCGCCGGAGGGCTCGCGGATCCGCTGGTGGGCCAAGGGCGCGTACGAGTTCGACGATTTCCAGGCGTGGGACCACCGGGTGAGCGCCTCGGCGGGCGTGGGCTACGAGATCGTCAAGAACGACAAGCACGTGCTGGTCGGGCGCCTGGGCCTCGGCGGGTCGCAGACCTTCGGCGACGAGGAGGACTTCCGGCCCGAGGCGGTCGCCGGGCTGGACTACACCTACCAGATCAAGGAGAACCAGAAACTGACGGCCGGCACGGAGTTCCTGCTGGACGTGTCCGACGTGGACTTCTGGCGGACCAACTCGTACCTGCGTTACGAGGCGGTGATCGACCCCGAGAGCGGGATGAACTTCAAGACGGGCGTCACGCACCGCTACGACTCCCGGCCGGGCTCCGGCGTGGAGAAGAGCGACCTGGAATACTTCGCGACACTGGGCTGGAAGTTCTGACCGCGCTGGAGGGCGTGCGATGGTGCAGGAGCAGTCGGAGACGGTCGCGCCGGTGGTGGTCGATGCCCAGGGCCACGTGATCCCGCCGACGCTCGGCGGGTTCGGCCGGTTCGTGCACCGGGTGGCGGACGGCGACTTCGGCCCGGGCACCTGGCTGCTGCTGTGGGAGTCGGTGGGCCGGCCGGTGCTGATCGCGCTGGTGCTGATCGTGCTGGTGTTCGCGGGCGCGGGCTGGCTGTTCCGCGTCAGCACGCGGGCGCTGACCAGGGCCCGGGTCGAGCCGACGCTGACCCGGTTCCTGTCGAACCTGGTGCGGTACGCGGTGCTGATCGCCGGCGGGATCGCGATCCTCGGGACGCTGGGGGTGGAGACCACGAGCCTGGCGGCGGCGCTGGCGGCGGGCGGGTTCGCGATCGGCATGGCGCTGTCGGGGACCCTGAGCAACGTGGCCGCGGGGATCATGCTGCTGTTCTTCCGGCCGTTCAAGGTCGACGACACGGTGGTTGTGAACGGCGTGACCGCCAGGGTGTACCAGATCAACCTGTTCAACACCGAGTTGGACACCCCGGACAACCGCCGGATCATCATGCCCAACAACTCGGTGTTCAACAACACGATCGAGAACGTGAGTTTCCACCCGCGCCGGCGCGTCGAGGTGGCGGTCGGCACGGCGTACGACGCGGGCCTGGACGAGACCAGGCGAGTGCTCGAGCAGGCGGCGGCCCGGGTCCAGGGCGGGCTGGGCGCCCCCGCGCCGGACGTGGTCCTGCTGCAGCTGGGCGCCTCGTCGGTCAACTGGTCGGTGCACCTGTGGGCCGCTTCGGCGGACTTCGGCGCGGTCAAGCAGCGCCTGATCCGTGAGGTCAAGGTCGCGCTGGACGCGGCGGGGATCGGCATCCCGTTCCCGCAGATGGACGTGCATCTGGACGGTGTGGTGCGTCAGGGTGAGCATCGGTCGGGGTTGTGAGGGGGACCGCCGCCTTCGCCCTTCGGGTCGGAGGCGGGCGCCGTGGCGGTGGTGCGGAGGCGGGCGAGCCACCCGGACCAGACGGACAGGACGAGGAGCAGGTACAGGCGCTGGCTGTGGTCTCGCCCGCGCCAGGGGTTGAGGGATTTCTCGCCGGCGGCGTCGTGCTCGTTGAGCATCTGTTCGACGAAGCGCATGTTGATGTTGACGCCCGCGTCGGCGAGGCCGGGGAAGGGGTCGGCGGAGCGCAGGTGGTCGTGGAGCAGTTGGCGCATGCCGCCGTAGTCGGTGCGGAACCATTCGCCGATGGGGATGGCGAAGCCCTGCTTGGGGCGGTCGATGACGTGGTCGGGGAGGTATTGGCGGGCGACCTGCTTGAGGAGGCCTTTGCGTTCGCCGCCCGGCATGAGGACGTCGAGCGGCGTGCGGAGGGCGGCGTCGACGAGGTCGCGGGCGAGGAACGGGGCGCGGACTTCCAGGGCGACGGCCATGGAGGCGGTGTCGGTCTTGCGGAGCAGGTCGTCGGGGAGGTAGTGCTCGAAGTCGTGGCGGAGGGGATCGTCGACGGGGCGGAAGGTGTCGTCGCCGGTCGGCTGGCCGTCGAGTTCGGGGATGAGGCGGCGGAGGTCGGGTGTGGGGAAGATGGCGAGCAGTTCGGAGTATCCGCCGTAGCGGGCGGCGGTGGCGAGGCGGGCGAGGTAGGTCGAGCGGCTTGACGGCCTGCGCTGGGCGAGCAGGCCGGTGGGGATCAGGCGGAGCAGGCGGTGTCGGCGGTTGAGTGTGGCGTTGATGGTGTGGCGTCGGTAGCCGCCGAAGAGTTCGTCGCCGCCGTCGCCGGAGAGGGCGACCTTCACGTGCTGGCGGGCGGCCTTGCAGACCCAGTAGGTGGGGAGCAGGGAGGAGTCCCCGAAGGGCAGGCCGAGTTGCTCGATGAGTTTGATGAGGTCTTCGGCGGGGTTGGGATCGCAGTCGAGGACGGTGTGGTCGATGCCGATGGATCTGGCCGTGTCGGCGGCGGCGGCGGACTCGTCGTAGTCCGGGTGGGGCATGCGGACGGTGAAGGCCTTGACGTCGGGGCGGGACTTGTGGGCGATGGCGGCGATGAGGGCGGAGTCGAGGCCGCCGGAGAGGAAGAGGCCGAGGGGGGCGTCGGCTTCGAGGCGGGAGGTGACGGCGTGCTCGATCACGTTCTCGACGTCACGCGGGATGATGAATCGTGTTCCCGTCCCGTGCCGGTTGTGGGGCAAGAGGTCCTGCCGGTGCGTCGGCCGCGTCGCAACGCGTTTGGTGAGCCGGTGAGGCTTGGGCCGCGCTCCGCCCTGGCGTGGTGCGCTTGGACAAAGGAGCCACTCGCCGTGCGAGCAGTTGTAGAACGGAAGCGTTGGGCTGGCATCCCATCCGTTCTCAAGCCACGAGTCGAGAAAGTTCGTGTAGACCGGTTGCCATCCGCTTTGCTCGGTGGCGGACAGGCGCGCCAATCCGGTGAGAGCGGACGAATAGATCAGTGAGGTCTCGGGCTCACCTCCATTCCAAAGCGGTTTCTCTCCGGCGCGGTCGCGTCCGGCGGCCAGTTGCCCGGTGGAGCGGTCCCAGATCAGAGCCGCGAGCATGGCGTCGACTTCTTCCTGCAATCGCAGTCCCCACGCGCGCCAACCGTGCACCAGCACCTCCGTGTCGGAGTGGTCCGTCTCGAAGCGGTGCCCGCTCGCCTCGAGTTCCGCGCGGAGTTCGCGTTGGTTGTAGATGCAGCCGTTGAAGGCGACCGCGACGAGGGGGAGATTCGGCGCGGCCTCGTGGGCGAGGATGGGCGTGTCGCCGGGGGCGTAGGTGAGGTCGGGGCGGAGGCGGGATCCGTCGTGGACCATCGGCTGGTGGCCGCCGGCGTGGTCGATGATGCTCAGGCGGCGGTGGACGAGGGCGA
>CAZFSO010000105.1:0-3293 GCA_964522095.1 uncultured Phycisphaeraceae bacterium
ATCGCGGCCGGGGGCATGCCGCCGGAGGTGGTCGAGCGGTTCGTGATGGAGGGGTTTGGGCTGCGCATCCTGACGCGGGGCGATCCGGGCGCGGTGGTTCAACTGGCGGTGGCGGGCGACCCGCCGCGGGTGGATCCGAAGAGCCTGACGCTTCTGTATTTCTTCGCTGGCTTCGAGATCGACGGCGGGGCGCCGGTCGCGCGGGACGATCTGGCGCGGGACACGCTCGACCTGCGGGGCGGGTGGTCGGCGCGGGACGCGCAGGCCGAGCGGGTGCGCGCGGGGGGCGGGCAGACGCCGGACGTCAGCGCCACGTTCATGCCCGGGCCGGGGCCGGTCGGGGTGCGGGCGCGGATCGTGACGGCTCTGTACGCGGGGTTGGAAAGCCCGACGATCACCTGGCACGGGGACGGGTCGTGGACGATCGAGCCGGAGCCGCTGCACTCGGGGGAGGTGGAGGCGGAGGTTGAGGTCGGGGCGGGGTGAGGAGGGGAAGAGTGCGGGGGAGCGGCCGGCTGGAAGCCGGCCCCACCGGTGGGGCGTCGGCCTTCGGCCGATCGGGGGGCAGGTTGCCCCCCCCGCTCCGCAAGAGGGCTCCAGGCCGGCTCGCCTGAGGATGGCCATTGCGCTCGACCGGGGCCTGTCAAAAGACCGATATCCCGGGCATGGACTCGCCTCGCACCGTTCTGATCGGCACGCCCGCATCCTGCCGGGCTCTGGCCGCGGCTCTGGCGACCCTGCCCAGCCCCCCCGCCATCGACGGGATGGTCATCCTTGACCAGGCCCCTTCCGATTCTTCCCCGGTGGCCAGCGGCCGGTCCCAGGTTCCTCTTCTCGGCTCCGTTCACACGGTGGGGCTGATCTGCCGTCAGCGGGGGATCAAGCGGGCGATCGTGACCTTGCCGGCGCGGCATCGGGCGTGGCAGGCGGAGATCAGCCGCCAGTTGCGGGCCGAGGGGGTGGCCGAGCGGGTCGTGCGGCCTCTGGACGAGCAGTTGGAGGAGGCGGTGGCGGTTGCGGCGGGGAGCGTGACGAGTTACGCGGGGATCGACCTGGCGGGGTTGGTGGGGCGCACGCCGCACGAGATCGATGAGCACCTGGTGGCGGGGGTGATCCGGGGCCGGACGGTGCTTGTGACGGGGGCGGGTGGCTCGATCGGGTCGGAACTGGTGCGTCGGATCGCGCGGTTCGGGCCGGAGCGGGTGGTGCTGATGGAGCGGTCGGAGAACGCGCTGTTCGAGATCGACCGTCAGTTGGCGGAGACCTGCCCGGGGGTGGCGCGGACGGCGCTGCTGCACGACGTGGTGGACGCGGAGCGGACGCTGGCGCACCTGGAGCGGTGGAAGCCTCAGGTGGTGTTCCACGCGGCGGCGCACAAGCACGTGCCGCTGATGGAGGACCACCCGGCGCACGCGGTGACGAACAACCTGTTCGGGACGAAGTCGATCGCGGACGCGGCGGCGGCGGCGGGCGCGGAGCGGTTCGTGCTGATCTCGACGGACAAGGCGGTCAATCCGGCGTCGGTGATGGGCGCGACGAAGCGGCTGGCGGAGTGGTACGTGCAGGCGCTGGCGCCGCGGGTCGGCACGCGGATGAGCATGGTGCGGTTCGGCAACGTGCTGGGGTCGAACGGGTCGGTGCTGACGATCTGGGCCGAGCAGGTGGCGCGGGGCGGGCCGCTGACGGTGACCGACGAGCGGATGACGCGGTACTTCATGACGATCCCTGAGGCGGCGACGCTGGTCTTGCAGGCGGGAGCGATGGCGGGGCGTGACGGGCGCGCGGGCGAGGTGTTCGTGCTGGACATGGGCGAGCCGATCCCGGTGCTGGCGCTGGCGAAGCGGTTCGTGCGGGCGTGCGGGTTCGATCCGGTCGTCGGACATCGGGCCGAGGGGCCGGGGGCGATCCCGATCGTGATCAGCGGGTCGCGGCCCGGGGAGAAGTTGCACGAGCAACTGGCGTACGACGCGGAGGAGTTGCGCTCGACGGCGCACCCCGGCATCTGGCGGCTGGACGCGGAGGCGGCGCCGGACGCCGACCGGGTCGACGCGATGCTCGCGGAACTGGAACGGGCGCGGCACGCGCCGTCGCGCCGGGCGGTGCTGGAGGCGGTGGCGCGCCACCTGCCGAGCATGCCCAGCCCCGAGGCGGCGTTGCCCGCGGCCTGAGGCGTTCAAAGAAAAGCAACCCGCCGGACCGGTGGTCCGACGGATCGCATGGGGGACGCGGAGGTGTCATCAGCGCGTGGTGGTCGCGGTCCGTCGACCCGACGCGCCCGACTCCGCGTTCCGCGAAGAGTTGGTGTCGGCGGCGTTGCCGTGCTTGGCTTCCTCGTTGGTGCCGCCGGTCTGTGAGTTCTCGGTGTCCTGGCTGCCCTTGCCGCCCATGCCCCAGCGGCTGCGGGTGCACTTGATGTTGTTGGTGACGTCCTTGACGCCGAGGATGGAGTCGGCGATCTCCTCGGCGCGGTACTTGTCCTGGCGTGACTCGACCGAGCCGGAGAGGGTGACCTCGCCCTTCTCGACCTTGACCTCGATCTCGGAGGCGTCGACCTGGGGGTCGAACATCAGGCGCTCGGCGATCTCCTCCTGCAGGCGGTCGTCGGAGCGGCTGTAGCCCTTGGGCCCGCGGCCGATGTGCTGGGAGAGGCTGGCGTGGCCGCGTCCCAGGGTGGCGGTCCCGCCGGACTGCTGGGCCCAGCCGGACGAGGTGCCGCTGTCGGCGCCGATGCCCTGCTGCCCGTGCCCGCCGGCGTAGCCGCCCCAGGCCGAACCGGACTGGCCCTGGGGGTTCCAGCCGGACTGGCCGGTGGCGTACTGGCTCTGGCCGGACTGGGCGTGGCTGGACTGGCCGTAGCCCGAGCCGGACTGGCCGTAGGAGGTCGAGCCCTGTGCGCCGATGCCGGACTGGCCGTAGCCGGACTGCGCGTGGCCGCCGGGGCCGGACTGGGAGGACTGTCCCCAGCCGGTCTGGGAGGCGTGCTGGCCCTGGCCGTAGGCGGACTGGCCGCCGGAGTGGCCGAAGTTGGACTGGGCGTGGCCGCCGTGTCCGCCGGACTGGCCCCAGCCGGAGTGGCCCGAGTGCCCGCCGCTCATGTGTGAGCCTTGGCCGGACTGGCCGTAGCCGGACTGTCCGGACTGCCCGTAGCCGGACTGGGAGCCGTAGCCCATCTGGCCGCCCTGGCCGGAACTGGACTGGCCCCAACCGCCCTGGCCGCTCTGGCCGTAGCCGGACTGGCCGCCTTGGCCGTAGCCGGACTGGCTGCTCTGGCCCCAGCCGCCCTGCTGGCCGCC
>CAZFSO010000105.1:3393-6696 GCA_964522095.1 uncultured Phycisphaeraceae bacterium
CTGGCTGCTCTGGCCCCAGCCGCCCTGCTGGCCGCCCTGGCCGCCGAAGCCGACCTGGCCGTAGGCGCCCATGCTGCTCTGGCCGTAACTGGAGGGCGCGTGGCCGGACTGGCCGTAGCCGGACTGGCTGTAGCCGCCCTGACCGCCCTGGCCGTAGCCGGACTGGTAGCCGCCCTGGCCGTAGCCCGAGGAGCCGTGGCCGCCTTGGCCGCCCTGGGCGTAGCCGGACTGGCCGCGCTGGCCGTAGTTGGAGGAGCCGAAGCCGGACTGGTCGCCCTGGCCGTAGCCGGAGGAGCCGTAGCCCGAGCGGCCGGAGTCCTGGTCGTGCCCGCGGCTCCAGCCGCCCTGGTTGCCGGAGCGTCCGAAGCCCGACTCGCCGTACTCGCGTTCGGGCGAGCCCCAGGTCTGGCGGCCGGAGGAGCGGTGGTCGCTGTCGTGGTCGCTGTAGTCGTTGTCCCAGCCGCCGCGGATCTGGCCGCGCTGCTGGTAGGAGCCGTAGCCGGACTGCTCGCTGCCGCGCTCGGAGCCGCGGCCCTGGTAGCCGGACGAGTACCCGGACGAGCCCGAGTCGTTCCATTCGTCGGTGCCGTGGCGTCCGGCGCTGCCTGCGCGTCCCTGGTAGGTGTCGCGGTCGTCGTATCGATCGTGGCGCATGTCGATGCTCCCGTTGGTGTGTGGTCCGATGTTCGACGCACTCCGCGTCGTGGACTCTCATCAAACGGCGCGGCGGTGATGGTCCGGTGAAGGTCGCGTGAATCGGCGTTCATCGCGGGAAATCCGCGTGTTCCGCACCCGATCGGGGTGGCGTGTCCGCGGCGCCGTTCGCAAGTTTGCGCTCGGCGCGCTGCGCGTCGAGGGTTATACTCGGGGCGTGATGCTTGTTCCCGCGCTGGTCATGTTGGCGGTGCAGACGGTCGCGGCGGCGCCGGACGCGGACGGGTTGATCGCGCGGCTGGACGACGCGTCGTGGTCGGAGCGCGAGGCGGCGACGGCGGCGCTGCGCGTGATCGGCGAGGACGCGGGCGCGACGGACGCCGCCATCGAGCGCGCGCTGCAGCGCGACGACCTGAGCGAGGAGCAGCGCGTCCGCCTGGCGCACGTGGCGATGGAGCGCTTCCGCGCCACGCCGCTGGGCGCGCTGGGCGTGAGTTTCGGGCCGGCGGGCGAGGGGGGCGTGCAGATCCAGGGCGTGGTGGCGGGCTTCCCGGCGGCGGGCGTGCTGCGCCCGGGCGACACGGTGCTGGCGGTCGGGGACGACATCGTCAAGGGCCAGGACCACCTGCGGGCCGAGATCCTCAGCCGCTCGCCGGGCGAGACGCTGCCGGTGCTGCTGCGCCGTGACCGGACGGTGCTGGAACTGGAGTTGCCGCTGGGCGCGTACACGAGCCTGGACGGCGCCGCGGCGCTGGACGAGCAGACCGTGCTGTGGGCCATGCGCCTGCGCCACGGGCGCCGGGCGGTTGGCGGGATGACCGTCGACGGCGTGGGCGGGTCGACGACCGGGGCGGCGTGGCTGGCGGCGGCGTTCCCCGAGGGGCGCGGGGAGACGGGCGCGCCCAGGGAGCCCCGCGGGCCGGGCGTGGCCGACGGCGTGATCGGGCTGCGCCGCGACGCCGCGGGGAACTGGCGCTCGATCTGGATGACCCGCGACGACGCGGAGCGGGCGCTGGCCGAGCAGGAGCGGGCGGACCTGTCGCGCCGCCTGACCAGCAGCGTGCGGCGGCGGTCGGTGCTCGTGGAGTTCGAGCGTTCGCTGACCGCCCGGGCGGTCGGCGCGGGCGACGCGGACACCGAGTCGCGTCTGGCGCGCGTGCGCGCCGAGAAGGACCGCATCGAGGCGATGCTCGGCGAGATGTCGCAGACGCCCGGGCCGTCCGCGCCCTGAACCCACGGTTTCCTCAAGGGGTTTGCGCGCGCAGCATTTCGATCGCCGTGCGCACCGACTGGCGGGCCGATCTGATCGCCGGGTGGTCGTCGCGCTCGGTCATGGCGAGCACGCGCTCTGCGCGTGCGACGTGCTTGGCGGTGGGCATCGGCGGGGCCAGGTCGCAGGCGTTGTCGTAGACGTCGGCGAGTTTGACCAGGCGTGCCTGCCACGGGGCCTCGGCGAGGCGGGCGTCGTAGTCGCGCTCGCGCCGGTCCTCGCGCATCAGCATGTTCTTGGTCAGCGCGGCGACGCAGTCGGCGACCGCCTCGCCGAAGCGCTCCTCGATGTCGTCGTAGTCGGTGGCGGTGTCCTCGATGGTGTCGTGCAGCAGCGCGGCGCACAGGGCCGTCTCGTCGTCGCAGGCGAAGACGTGGCGCACGGTCATCGCGACGCGGAAGACGTGCGCGACGTAGGGCGTGCGCCCGTCCTTGCGGAGTTGGCCCGCGTGGGCCCTCGCGGCGAAGGACGCGGCGTGCTGCCAGGCGGCGGTCGTACCCATCGGGTCTCCTGTTCAGGGGGTGTGGATTCGTCCCATTGGCAGGGTACGCGCGGGGTTTGCCGGGCGGCGGCCGCCCCGGTTTGGCGCTGCCGGGGTGGGTCTGGGCGGTCTGCGCGGTTTATCGGGGTTCGGGCTCAAGGCGCGGGCGGGACGGTCCGAGAAACCGGGAGCGCCGGCGTGTTGCCGGGCGACGGGAGGTCACGATGGCCGCGGTGCGGGTGATGAGTCTTCCGAGCGTGCGGGTGCGTCGGCCGGTCGAGGTGCTGCCGCCGGTGGAGCGGTCGACCGAGCGGCTGCTGTTCCGGCCGCTGGCGATGTCGGACCGGGCGCAGGTGCTCGACGCGGTGCGGTGCAGCCGCGAGACGCTGGAGGGGCGCGTGCCGCTGAACCGGGAGGGCCCCGGGCCTCGTGAGTCGGACGCGGCGATGTTCGAGCGTTGGGCGCACCGGGCGGCCGTCGACGACCGGGACCGGACGGGCTGGCGCCGGGCGGCGTTTCTTGGCACGGGGGTGTTTGTCGGCGTGTTCAGCCTGATCAAGATCGAGCGCGGGCTGGAGTGGTCGTGCGAGGCGACCTGGTGGGTGGACCGGCGGTTCACGGGGCGCGGGTACGCGACGGAGGGGGCCGAGGCGTTGCTGGCGCACGCGCTGGACGACCTGCCGGTGGGCCTGGGCCTGAGCCGCGTACGGGCGGTGATCCAGCCAACGAACGCGGCCAGCCTGCGGGTGGCGGAGAAGATCGGCCTGCGCCCGACGGGCGAGCGCGAGGTGCTGCCGGTGGGCGGGCGCGAGCGGGTGCACCTGGTGTTCGAGCGCTTGGCGGGTTGAGCGAGGGGCGTCTTCGGGCTGCGCCCGAACGGAGGGCTGAGGCGTTGGGC
>CAZFSO010000106.1:0-4586 GCA_964522095.1 uncultured Phycisphaeraceae bacterium
GCGGCGCTGGCCGGGGTGGACGGGCTTGGCCCGATGGGCGCACAGGCCGAGTTCTGCGTCGAGCTGGGGCTGCTTGTCGACGAGCGCGACGACCCGCGCGGGGTGATCGAACTCGCGCAGCGGCTGGTCCGCGCCCGGGGGGACGCGGTGGCACGATACCCGCGGCTGGCCGCGGCGTTGTGCGTGGTGCACGACAAGCCGTACAGCCGGCGGATCAACGAGAACACGGTGCACGCGCCCGACCCGTTGGCGGTCTTCGACTACTTCGTGACCAACGCGGGGGCCATGCGGGTCGACCCGGCCGGGCTGGCGTCGCTGCTGCTGGTGCACGTGGTGGACGTGACCGAGCGGATCGACCAGTTGGAGTGGGCGCTGAGGACGTACGGGCGCAATCCGTCGCCGGGCGAGCGGTTCTTTGAGATCAACTACGACTACGACGCGTTCCGCAAGGGTACGGTCAAGCGGGTGACGGCCGCGGGGAACTACCGGCTGCAGTCGATCCGTCGGCACGGCGGGGTGTGCGCGGACCAGGCGTATTTCGCCGAGTCGGTCGGCAAGGCGGCCGGCGTGCCGAGTTGCTACGTCCGGGCGGCCGGGGCGGACGTGTCGCACGCGTGGGTCGGCTTTCTGGCCAGTTCGCCGCGTCCGGCGTGGGATTTCAGCCAGGGCCGGTGGGAGGCTTATCAGAACCTGCGCGGGCTGGTGCGTGATCCGCAGACGGGCACATGGGTCTCGGACGCCGACGTCGGGCTGCTCGGCGGCCTGGTGCGTGCTTCGCCCGGTGACGTGCGGGCGACGATGGGGGCCGCGCGGGCGGCACGCCGGATGGCGACGGCGGGCGACGGGTTCAGCGCGCCCGCGTCCTGGAACGGGGTGACGATGCAGGGCACGCGTCCGGCTGCGCGCACGGCGTCGGTCGATCACCGGCTCGGGCTGTTGCGCGCGGCGCTCACGCGCTGTGCCTCGGTGCCGCGGGCGTGGAGCG
Organism: uncultured Phycisphaeraceae bacterium; assembly: GCA_964522095.1. GTDB lineage: Bacteria > Planctomycetota > Phycisphaerae > Phycisphaerales > UBA1924 > UBA6054. The sequence goes on from CAZFSO010000106.1 coordinate 986, forward strand.
CGGCAGTCGGGTTCGCCGGCGAGATGTCGCGGGGGCAGCTCGACGAGTGGGCACGCGCGGTCGATCGGCTGTGCGGGCGCACGCACCAGGACTTCACGTTTGACGTGCTGACCGCGATGGTCCGTGCTGAGGAAAGCGCCGAAGCCGCGCATGCGATGTGGGAGTGGGCGTTCAGCCGGTTCCGCGCCCGCCCGGACTTGGCCAGCGCGGTGCGGTTCGAGCAGGGGCGGTTGTGGGCCACGCACGGCCGCCCCGACATGGCCTGGGTGGCGTATCAGGACGTGGTCGGGCGGTTCATCAACGACGGCCCCATGGTCGTCGAGGCGCTGGCGTCGATGCGGGCGCTGCTGGACGCGAACGGGAAACGCCCGGCGTTCGTGGTGACGCTCGAGGACGCGGCGCGGCGGGTCCGGGCGCCCGGAAGGATGGCCCAGGAGTTCCGGACGCAGTCCAACTATTACAAGATTCACACGATGCTCGCGGATGAGCTGGCGCGGCTGGGACGCGGGACGGAGGCGGCGCTGGTGCGCGAGCGTGCCAGGATCGGGGGGTGACGGGGGATGGGAGAGAAGAACCCCACGATTTCATCGCTGGGCGGTGGGAGGTGTGCGCATGAAAAAAGCCGCCTCCCGGGTGGGAAGGCGGCCGTAGGAATGCCTTGCGGCATGTTTCCTGCAGTGGGCTGCGCACTCAACGGCAACCCCGTCGAGCTGCTTTACAGGCGCAGCCCCTTGGTACAGTCACAATCGATCACTGGATCACCTCCTTTGTGCAGGGCCTGTCCCAGCCGTCGCGGATTGACTGGTCCGCCGCCGGGGGTCCGGCCCCCGGGCCGTCGCCCGAGGCTCATCGCCCGGCGTCGTCGTGACGCCGGTCGTCGCGGTCCGTTCGGGGCGCCGGCCGTGGTTCTCACGCCTTGACCCGCGGACGGTGGCCGCGATGGTGTGATTATGCGGGAACCGGGCCGGGGCTGCAAGAGGGTAGCGGCGGATTGACAAAACTTTGGGGTGTTTGCGGACCCGGCTCGGCGAGCCGGGCCACCGCGGGGCACCTGTTCAGGGCTCGAACTCGTCGAACGCGCCGGCCGCGGCCTGCTCGTCGAGGTACTTCTGGAAGTCGCCCATCTTGTAGGAGATGAAGCAGAAGGCGTGGTGCAGGGTGAGCCACTCGACGTCGGACCGGTCCTCGTCCAGGTCCTTGCGCAGGCGGTTGAGTTCGGCGAGGAGGGTTTCGGCTTTCATGGGGGATGGTAGGGAAGAAGGGATCGGGGATTGGCCATCAGGGATCAGGGATGGCTGATGGCTGATTCCTAGCATCCCCCATGCGGGCGCACCTGGTGCAGATGGACATCGTGTGGGAGGACCGGGCGGCGAACCATGCGCTGGTGGAGTCGATGCTCGGCACGGTCCGCGGCGGGGTTCGGGCGGGGGACCTGGTGGTGCTGCCGGAGTTGTTCGACGTGGGGTTCTCCCTGAACCTCGACAAGGCGGTCGACGCGGCGGACGAGACACTCGGGTTTCTGCGTCGGCTGGCGGCGGAGACGGGGGCGGTGATCCACGGGGGGCGGGCGGTGCTGCGGGCGGGGTCGGAGAAGGCGTTGAACCTGGCGGTGGTGGTGGGGGCCGGGCACGCCCCGCCCCCGGCGGTGGGGTTCAAGGCGCTCAGCGCCCCGGAGGACGGCGTGCTCGAGTACGCCAAGGTCCACCCGTTCACCTACGGGCGCGAGGGTGAGCGGTACACCGGCGGCGACGCGGTGACGGCCTACGACTGGGTCTGCGGGGACGAGCGTCTGCGGGTGTGCCCGGCGGTGTGCTACGACCTGCGGTTCCCGGAGTTGTTCCGGATCGGGGCGCAGCGGGGGGCGGAGGCGTTCGTGCTGGGGGCGAACTGGCCGTCGACGAGGCAGCACCACTGGCGGACGCTGCTGATCGCCCGGGCGATCGAGAACCAGGCGTTCGTGCTGGGCGTGAACCGGTGCGGGCGGGACCCGCACCTGGCCTACGCGGGGGGCTCGATCGCGGTCGGGCCCAAGGGGGAGGTGCTGGGGGAGTTGGGCGACGAGGCGGGGGTGCTGACGGTGGACCTGGATCCGGGGGCGGTCGCGGCGTGGCGGGGGGAGTTTCCGGCGCTGGGGGACTTGCGGTTGATGTGAGGGGGGAAGGGGGGGAAGACGGGCAGGATGCCCGTCCCACCGGGGAGGCCGGGCTTTGCCTGATCGGGGCGCAGGTTGCCCTGCGCTCCAGGGACCTCAGGGGGCGTCGCGGGCGCAGAAGAAAGGCCCGGGCATCGCCGAAGCGAAACTCCCGGGCCTCACGCACAGGACCTGGTTGGGTGACCCGACGCTCATCGGCGATCGGGTCGGTGGGGGAACATCCATCCTTACGCATTATTCCGCCAGGCGGATCGTAGGCGGCGCGCAAATGGGCCGTTTGGCCGGGCCGCCGCCGCGATGGTCCGGGAACGCCGTCGAACCGGTGCGAACCCCGTGGGGGTTCCGGGGGCGGGTCGTGGCGTGGGGCCTGAGGGGGCGAGCGCCGGCGGGGGGGGTTGGCGCTCGGGTCTAGGGTTCGGCATGGATTTGTTGAACCACAACCCGGACCGGGAGATCTGGACGCCGCCGGGCGGCCCGCCGCAGACGGACCGGATCCCCGCGGCGGTGTTCGAGGCGATGGGCGAGGCGAACGTGGTGGCGTTCACGCGGGCGATGTACCGTCGTCTGGCGGCGTCGGGCATCGCGCACATGTTCCCGAAGGGCGAGCGGAACCTGATGGCGGCGGCGGACCGGAGCGCGTCGATGAACGTGTTCCTGTTCGGCGGGCCGCACCTTTACCAGCAGCGCCACGGCCCGCCGCGTCTGCGCATGCGGCACATCCCGTTCGTGATCGACGAGGCGGGGCGGGTCGAGTGGATGCGGTGCTTCCGCGAGACGCTGGCGGAGGCGCCCGCGCTGTACGCGATGCCGGCCGAGCACGTGGGGGCGGTGGAGCGGTTCTATGACGATTTTTCGAGGTGGATGGTGAACTCGCAGGGGTCGGGGGCTGGCCAATCGCCATGAGGGACTGGCCACTGGGGACTGGCGACTGGGGACTGGGATTTCAGAGTCGGGTTGGAGGGAAGTCGCATGCGGGGATTGGTGGCGTTGGTTGTCGCGTGGATGTTGTCGGGGTGCGTGGTGGAGCGCGGGTCGTGGGTGGAGGTGGACGAGCGCGGGCGGGTGTCGGCGGCGATCGACGCGTGGCACGACGCGGCGGCGCGGGGTGATTTTCAGGCGTACTTCGGGCTGATGACCGAGGACGCGGTGTTCCTGGGGACGGACGCGGCGGAGCGGTGGGACCGTGCGGCGTTCGAGGCGTTCGCGCGGCCGCATTTCGATGGGGTGGAGGCCTGGACCTATCGGCCGCGAGCGCGGCATCTGGCGTTCAGCCGCGACGGTCGGACGGGGTGGTTCGACGAAATGCTGGACCACGAGCGGTACGGCGAACTGCGAGGCACGGGCGTGGTGCGTCGGGACGGGCGGGGGGCGTGGCGGATTGCGCACTATTCGCTGACCTTCACGGTGCCGAACGGGGTGGCGCCGCGGGTGGTGGAGTTGATCGGGGCG
>CAZFSO010000106.1:4686-6688 GCA_964522095.1 uncultured Phycisphaeraceae bacterium
TCCGCGGCTCAGAGCGCGGGGTGGTTGGGCGCGGCGATTGCTACGCGCATCAGGGCGACGGTGCGGGCGGCCCAGGCGGACCAGTTCAGTTCCGCGCGGGCGCGGGCCAGGGCGGCGGTGGAGTAGCGCCGGTAGCGGTCGGGGTCGCGCACGAGGGCAGCGACGGCGTCGGCCCAGCGGTTGTGGTCGGCGTCGACGGGCAGGACGAGGCCGGTCTCGTCGTGTTGCACGACGAAGGGCAGGCCGCCGGCGTCGCTGACCACGGCTGGGCGGGCGAAGTGGGCGGACTCGGCGGGCGCGATGCCGAAGGCCTCGCCGACGGAGGGGAGCAGTTGGAGGTGGCTGGCGCGGAGCAGGGCGCGGAGGCGCTGCACGTCGTCGGGGCTGGAGAGGCGCAGGGGGCCGACGGACTCGGCGGCCGGCGAGCGTCGGGCGCGGGGCGTGCCCGGTCCCACGACGGTCAGCGTGGCGTGCACGCCGCGGCTGCGGAGGGTCTCGGCGGTGCGGACGGCCAGGTCGACGCGCTTGCGCACGGGGTCGGCGGCGATGATGAGCAGGCGGCAGTCACGGGCGCTTGGCGGGTCGGCGGGGGCCCGGACGCTGGCCGGGTCCGCGGGGACGACGTGGGCGCCCATCGGGATGACGCCGGCCCGCTCGGGCGGCACGCCCAGGTGCTCGATCGCTGAGTCGTGGGTGGCCGGTGACGCGAAGGCGGCCCGGGTGACGCGGGCGAGCGAGGTGCGTTCGAGTTCCTCCAGGGCATCGTGTCGGTCCCCGCCCCGGGCGGCCAGGCGGGGGTAGGTGGTGTTGATGAGGCGGCTGGTGGCGTCGGAGAAGTAGACGATGGGCAGGTCGGTCTTGAGTTGGTAGAGGGCCGAGGAGATGCACGCCCCGAAGAGCAGGTCGAGGTCGTGCCCGGCCAGTTGGGCCTGCACGCGGGCCGAGAGCCGGGCGGCGCGGTCGAGGACCAGGCGGCGGGTCCGGGCGGGGAAGAGGTCGTCCAGGGCGGCGCGAGCCGCGGGCGGGGTGCGGCGGAGCAGTTCGCGGCGCAGGCGGCCGCGGACGCGGGCGCCCAGGTCGCGGTCTCGGGGGTCGGCCGGGGCGGGGTCGCCGGCGCAGAGCGGGACGACGGTGACGCCCTGCTCGCGCAGGGCGGCGGCCATGGCGTGCGGCATGCCCGAAAGTTGGGTGGGGCTGTCCGGGTCGGTCAGGAAGATCATGCCCACCCGGAGGGGGCGCGGGGCCGGCACGGGTTGCTCGTCGCGGGTGGGCGGCATGGGGCAGGGGGATATCGGCCGGGCCGGCCGACGACGGGCACGAAACGCGGGCCGGCGGGGCGCTCACGGCCGGTCTGTGCGGGCGTGCGGGCACCCGGGCCGGGCTCGGGCGGGTGGCCGGTGGTGGGGGGGCGGCATATCCTCCGCTTCCCTCTGAACCCCCGCGGGGCGGGGCTGCGGGCCAGGCCGATCGGCTGCTCGCCGGGGTCCATCTTTCTCCGCAGAACACTGCGCAGATCCACTTCACCGAGGTACCGCTGGTATGGCGCAAGGCACCAAAGGCACGATCTCCCAGGTCATCGGCTCGACCTTCGACGCGAAGTTCCCGGAGGGCGAACTGCCGGACATCTACAACGCCGTGGTCATCGAGTGGACCCAGGACGGGCGGGCCCGCAAACTGGTCGGCGAGGTGCAGCAGCACCTCGGCGGCGGGCAGGTGCGCGCGGTCGCGCTGGGCTCGACCGACGGCATGACCCGGGGCATGACCGCGGTCGATCAGGGCGGGCCGGTGTCCGTGCCCGTCGGCGAGAAGGTGCTCGGCCGGGTGTTCAACCTGCTCGGCGAGCCGATCGACAACAAGCCGCCGGTGGAGGGCGCCGAGCGCCGCCCGATCCACCGCGAGCCCCCCGAGTTCAGCGAACTCAACCCCAAGACCGAGATCCTGGCGACGGGCATCAAGGTCATCGACCTGCTCTGCCCCTTCGTCCGCGGCGGCAAGATCGGCC
>CAZFSO010000107.1:0-4455 GCA_964522095.1 uncultured Phycisphaeraceae bacterium
GGCGCGACCGGAAGTTATCGGCCGCCGCGTGGAGTTCGACCCGCGCCTCGGCCAGCGCGGCCGCCGCCTCCGACCGCGCCTCGGGCGTGTGGGCGTGCCCGTCGGCCAGCCGGTCGGCGTGGGCGCAGAACGCGGCGAGGGCCTCGAAGTCCGCCCGCAAGGCCGGCGCGACCAGGCCCGGGCACAGCGCCAGGCGAGCGAGGCCCCACGGGGCGGGATTGGGGGGTTTGCGGGGCATGTTGGACGCGTGGGGAGGTCGCTCGCGTGGTTCCCTAGAATCCTCTCGTATCGGCCCCGGGCCGGGGCGGGCCGAGCGGAACCCGGCCGCACCGGGCGCGGGCCGGCGGGGAGCGCAGTTGATGCGGATCGTGCTGGCCAATCCGAGGGGGTTCTGCGCCGGGGTGCGCATGGCCATCGACGTGGTCGACCAGGTCGTCGACGTGCTGCCCGACGAGACGATCTACGTCTTCCACGAGATCGTGCACAACCGCCACGTCGTCGAACGCCTGCGCGGCAAGGGCGTGCGGTTCGTCGAGGCCGTCGAGGACGTGCCCGAGGGGGGCGTAGTGGTTTTCAGCGCCCACGGCGTGTCGCCGGTCGTCCGGGAAGCCGCCCGCGTCCGGGGGCTTTCGGCCATCGACGCGACCTGCCCCCTGGTCACCAAGGTCCACAGCCGGGCGATCCGGTACGCGCGCCAGGGCTTCCAGATCCTCCTCATCGGCCACCGCGACCACCAGGAGGTCATCGGCACCAGCGGCGAGGCCCCGGAGCGCACGCAGGTCGTCGAGTCGCCGGCCGACATCCCCCACCTTCGCATCGAGGACCCCGACAAACTCGTCTACCTCACGCAGACCACACTCTCGACCGACGACGCCCGGGTCATCATCGACGCACTCAAGACCGCCTTCCCGAACATCAAGGAGCCGCCGGACGAGGACATCTGCTACGCCACGACCAACCGCCAGCACGCCGTGCGTCAACTGGCGCCGCTGTGCGACCTGGTGATCGTGGTGGGCAGCAACAACTCTTCGAACTCGGTGCGGCTCACCGAGATCGCCGAGAACGTGGGCACGCGGGCGGTGCGCATCGACGACGTGAACGAACTCGATGCGTCGTGGTACCCCAAGGGCGACGAGACGATCCTGCTGACCGCCGGCGCGAGCGCGCCGGAGGACCTCGTGTCGGCCATCTGCCGCCACTTCGTCGAACGCCACGGGGCGACGCTGCACCTGGCCGACGTGTTCGAGGAATCGGTGGAGTTCGGCCTGCCGCTGTCGCTCAAGAAACTGATGCAGTCGCGGGGGATCGACCCGGGCGACCGGAAGGTGAAGGTCGAGCCGCCGGTGATCACCGAGGCGGAGTACGGAACCAACGCGGTGGCGCTGACGGTCAGCGCGAAGGGCACGTGAACCCGGAGCCGGGGCCCCGCCCATTACACTCCCGGAGCGGGGAGCTTCCAGCCCCCCGTCCGAGCGAAGCTCGGAGACGACGACGATCAACTTCGGGCTCGCGCCCGAACGGGGGGCTGGAAGCCCCCCGCTCCAAGAACTATGGACCACCCACGCCACCACATCTTCGAGTTCACGCCCGACACCCTCGCCGCGTGGTGCGCCGAGCGGGGCATGCCGCGCTTCCGCGCCACGCAGATCCTCGAGTGGGTCTACGGCAAGGGCGTCGCCGACCCCGCCCTGATGACCAACCTGGCCGCACGCGACCGCGAGACGCTCGCGCGCGAGATGACCTTCCTCAGCGGCCCCGCAGTTGCCCACCAGGTCGCCACCGACGGCACGCAGAAACTGCTCATCGAGTGGACCGACGCCCTCGTAGGCGCGGGCGTTTCCGCCACCGAGGCGGCCGTCGACCACGCCACCCGATTGCCCATCCTCGGCGCCGACGGCCGCCCGGGCGCGATGCCCTACTCCCGCACCGAGCGCCAGACCGAGTGCGTGATGATCCCGGCCGAAGCCGACGAGGACGACGAGGGCAACACCACCCGCGCGCGCCGCACCGCGTGCATCTCCAGCCAGGTCGGCTGCCCCGTCGGCTGCAAGTTCTGCGCGACCGGCATCGGCGGGCTGGACGGCAACCTCTCCGCCGGACGCATCGTCGAGCAGGTCTGGCGCCTCGCCCGCCTCGACGGCGTCGGGCGCATCTCCAACGTCGTCTTCATGGGCATGGGCGAGCCGCTGGCCAACTTCCGCCCCGTCGTCCACGCCGTGCGCACGCTGGCCGCCCCCTGGGGCATGGGCATCGGCGCCCGCAAGATCACCGTGTCCACCGTGGGCATGCACAAGGCCATCGAGAAACTCGCCGACGAACTCGACCTGCCCGTCACGCTCGCCCTGTCCCTGCACGCGCCGAACGACGAACTCCGCCGCCGCCTGATCCCCTGGGCAGAGTTCACCACCATCGAGCAACTGGTCGCCGCCTGCCGCAGGTGGTTCGACAAGACCGGGCGCGAGATCACGCTCGAATACATCCTGCTCGCCGGCGTCAACGACCAGCCCCAACACGCCGCCGAACTCGCCGGCGTGTGCAAGCGACTGCGCGCCAACGTCAACCTCATCCGCTACAACGAGGTCGAGGGCCTGCCCTTCATCCGCCCCGAGTCCGGCTCGGTGCTCACCTTCCAGAAGATCCTGCGCGACGCGGGCGTCAACTGCCACATCCGCGCCAGCCGCGGGCGCGACATCGCCGCCGCCTGCGGCCAACTCCGCCACGAGCACGCCTGCTGACCCCCCCTTCCTGCGCCTCCCGGCCCCTTCGCCATCGCTAAACTCGGCCCATGCACTTCTGCCTCATCGACCGCGTGCTCGAACGCTCCGACGACCGCGTCGTGACGATCAAACTCGTCTCCAACGCCGAGGAGTACCTGCTCGACCACTTCCCGGGCTTCCCCGTGCTGCCCGGCGTGATGATGCTCGAGGCCATGGTGCAGGCCGCCCGCGCGATGGTCGACCCCGACGACCGCGCCGACCCGCCCCTCGTGCTCGGCGCGGTCCGCGCACTCAAGTACGGCCGCTTCGTCCGCCCGGGCGCGACCATCCGCGTGACCGTCACCCTCCACAAACGCCTGGACGACGGCGCCGCCGACTGCAAGGGCGAGGTCCACCTGATCGAGCCCGCCGGCAACCCGATCGCGGACCCGGCCCCCGAGCCGCCCGTCGCCTGCTCCGGCCGCTTCGCCCTCCGCCCGGCCCGCCTGGCCGTGGCGACCGCCATGGGGTGACCCCGTGCTCGACGCCTACCTCCCAGTCACCACCGACTGCCACGCCTGCGGCTACGACCTGACCGGCCGCCCCGCGGGCGACCCCTGCCCTGAGTGCGGCACGCCCTTCGACGCCCGCCCCAACGCCCCCGGCAGCCGCACGCGCTCGGCGACCGTGCTCGTCTGCCTCACGGTCGCGCTGATCGCGCAACCGTTCGTCGCGCTGCTGTCGCTGATCCTGTGGTGGATCGCGTGGGCCAACCAGCGCGGCCTGCGCCAGTCGCTCACCAGATACCGCCTCAGCCACCAGGTCGCCCGCCGCATGCGCTTCGCCCGCTACCTCTGGTGGGCGAACCTCGCCGCGTTCTGGGCACTCATGCTGATCCACACGATCTGGCCCGACGCGCTGAACTGGTGGTGAGCACGGGCAACCCCGAGCCGCGGGCTTCAGCCCGCGCGGTCGCCACGCCCGCCCTGCGCCCCGCGAAACGCAGCAAACGCGCAAAGCCACGAAGCCCCACCCGAACCCCAGAGCACGATCTCGCGAATGATCCACCGAGCAATGGAGGCCCACCCCGACACCCCGACATTCGAACCCCGGCTTCCGCCCCGGTGCGCCCACTGCGGCTACGACCTGACCGGATTCTCGATCGGCGGGACCTGTCCGGAGTGCGGACAACGGATCACCCCGCAGCAGGACCCCGATCTCTCGTCTCCTGCCGGCTCGTCCCTGTTCTGCGGCGTGCTTGCGCTGCTCGCGCTCTTCGCCTGTTTTTTGGCAGACGACACGCTGACCGCGCTCCTGATGGTGTTCGCGTCCTTCGGCCTGAGCTGCGTCGGCGTGGTGCTCGCCGTGCTCGCTCGCCGCTCGATCAAGCGATGGCCCGTCAGGTACGCGCCCGGCAGCATGACCATCGCCCGCCTCGGCTTCTGGCTCAGCGCCCCGGGCATGATCCTGCTCCTCGTGGGAGTCGGAATCGAACTTTTGCGTCACGCTCTTTGACCGGCCCGCGTTGTTCGCGTTGAAGATCCCACTCCTTCCTCCGCGGCCTCTGCGTGATCTCCGCGTGCTCTGCGTACCTCTTTCCGCTCCCTTACGGTCGCGGCTCGTCCAGTCAATACGGCCGCACCCCCGCGGGTTCTCCCCGCGGGGGTGCGTCGTGCGGCTGGGCGCGGCCGGTAAGCCGGGTTCTGTCTCGGCCCGCGGTTTCCGGCCCTGTCCTTTGACGGGGGCTCGGACCGGACCT
>CAZFSO010000107.1:4555-6594 GCA_964522095.1 uncultured Phycisphaeraceae bacterium
GACCCGGGATCGGTTAGCATGACGCCGTGCCCGAAGGAACCCCACGAGCGGCGTGCTGGCTGCGGCCCGATCAGGCCGAGGCGGTCGCGCGGATCCTCGCAGCCGCCGGCATCCTGCCCGCCTTCGCGGGCTCCTCCCGGGCCGGGCAGACCGGCCAGGTGGCCCGCGCCCTGAACTGCGAACCCTGCGACGACCTGCGCTCGGCCATCGTCTCCCTGCCCGTCGACCTGGTCTTCATCGCCGACGCCGGCGACTTCGGCCACCGCGAGGTCGAACAGGACCTGACCGCCCTGCAGGCCGCCCGCGCCCGCGCCGTCCCGGTCGCCACCGTCGACCCCGTCCCCGCGACCGCCACCGAACTCTCCGGATCGCGATGGACCGAGGCGATGCACAACGGCTCGCTCGCCGAACTCGTCCGCGTCGTCCCCCGAACCCGGCGCACGCCCGCCGTGAGCGAACTGCACGCCGCCATCGAGACCTTCGGCGTCCCGCGCACCTGCTCGGTCCGCATGACCGGCCCGGCGACCCTCGCCTCGCTCGGCGCCCGCCTGTTCGACGCGATGGACCTGCTCCGCACCCTCATGGGCGTGCCCGAGACCACCGATGCCTGCTTCGTCGCCCCCGCCCAGGGACGCGGGCTGCACCAACTCCCCGGCGAGTCCCTCCGCGGCCTCGCCGGCGACATGACCGTCCACCTCCGCTACGCCGACGGCCGCGCCGCCGTGCTCCACCTCTCCGACCAGCCCGTCGCCTCCTCCTTCGACCTGCGCGTGCTCGGCGCGGAAGGCTCCATCGCCGTCACGCCCGACCGCTTCGTCTGGCGACGCCCCGACGGCGGGGCCGACGACACCCCCATCGCCACCACCGCCCCCGACCCCGCCGCGGACCCCGGCGAGAACGCCCTCATCGAGCAACTCGGCGACCTCTGCGCGGGCGTGTGCCCGAAACTCCCGCCGATCGACTACCCCGCGGTGCTCTCGATGGCGCACGCCGCGCTGCTCAGTTGCCGCACCGGCCAAGGCGAGGCGCCCGACACCATCCGCCGAATCATGCAGTTCGCATGACCCGGCGAACGCCCCGCGCTCCCCGACCACGCGCTCACACCGGCGCGGCCGACCCGCCCGCGATGTAGGTCTCCATCGTCTGGATCGTCTCGACCAGCACGCTGTGCTCGGCCTGGTTCAGGTCGCCGATCGACAGCATCCCGACGAGTTCGCCTTGGTCCACGACCGGCAGGTGCCGGATGCGCCGCTCGCGCATCACCAGGCGCGCCTCGTTGAGTTTCGTCGAAGGCCGGCAGGTCAGCACGCTGCGCGTCATCACCTCGGCGACGCGCGTCGAGGCCGGGTCACGCCGCTGCGCCACCACCCGCGTGAGGATGTCCCGCTCGGTCAGGATCCCCACCATCTCGCCGCCCACCCCGTGGAGCACCACCACCGACCCGACCTTGTGGGCGTTCATCAACTCGGCGGCTTCCAGCACCGTCGCGCCCGACTCGACCGAGTGGACCTCCCGCGCCTTGCCCCGCATCACGTCCTGGACGGTTCCCATGGCGTCGCCTCCGCTGCGTTCCGCGGCTCGCGCCCGCCCGGCCCACGATCCCGGGCGCCGCCCGCGCCGCTGGTTCTCGCCCAGTATGACAGATCCCGGCCCCAAATGGAAGGCCCCTCCGCGCAAACGCCTGCCAGAACACGGTTTCCGCCGCCAAACCCCGACCGCGGCCCTCAGGACCACCGGATCAGGTGCCAGTTCTTCTTCCCGCGCCGGATCGCGGTCAGCGAGCCGTGCAGCAGGTCCGACGGCGTGAGCCTGTCCTCCGGCCCCATCTTGCGCCCGTTGACGCTCACCGAGCCGTTGGCGAGAAACTCGCGCGCCTCGCGCTTGCTCTGGGCGAGTTTCACCGACACGAGCAACTCGACCGGGTCCACGCCCTCGCCGTCGAGATCGGCCCGATCCGCGTTCGACGACGGCACGTCGGCCAGCACGTCCAGCAGGGTCCGGCGGTCCAGCCCGGCGACGTCGCCGGAGAACAGCGCCTT
>CAZFSO010000108.1:0-6572 GCA_964522095.1 uncultured Phycisphaeraceae bacterium
TTCCTTCTTCATGATGAACAGGTAGTTGAACCCGCGGAGGAAGAAGTTCTCCTGCTCGGCGGACTTGTGCCAGTTGCCGCGCTGGAGTTTCGTGTTGCCGCGCACGACGGCGATGATGTCGACCGGCCGGAAGTAGTCCCGCATGATCGAGAAGAGTTCGAAGCCGATGGGCATGAACACGCCGCCCTTGACGCCCTTCTCCTTGCGCCACGAGTCGGACACGTACAGACCCATGTAGCGGTTGGGCCTGAGCACGCGGTCGATCTCGGCGATGACCTCCTCCATGGCCTCGTAGTAGGCCTGGCCGGGCATCACGTCGTCGCCGCGCATGGGCGCGCCGGCGTCGAGTTTGCCGATGCAGGCGGGGTCGTTCGAGTAGTCGATGTGCGTCGAGTAGGGCGGGTCGATGAAACAGAAGTCCACGCTCTGGTCGTCGAGCGGGATCTCGCGTGCGTCCGCGCGGGTGACGTCGGGCCGCTGGGGGTTGAGGTCGAAGCCGACGCCCGTGCGGTCCAGATCGCGGCAGACGTCCAGCGTGGTGCCCGAGCCGCACATGGGGTCGAGCACGGTGTCGCCCGGGCGGGTGTAGCGCTGGAGCAGTTGCCAGATGACCCAACTGGGGGTGGCCCCGGCGTAATCCTTGCTGCCTTGGAAGTTGGACTCCCGCCCGTCGTAGTGCTGGCTGGGGTACTCCCACAGCGTGGTGGTCATGACCCGCAGCGGCGGGCGCTTGCCGGGGCGGGGACCGCGATCGCGGTCGTCACGCCCGGCCTTCGGGTCGTTGGCGGCCCGCTCGACTTTGTCGCGGAAGGACGGGTTGCGTGGGGGCTGGGGCATCCCGAAGTGTACGAACGAGCCGCGACCGTGATGGGGCGGTCGTGCTGGCGACGAAGACCGCGCCCACACGGTGGCGGGTCGTGCACATGCTTAAGGCAGCGCCACAATGACCCGCTGCTTCGCCTCCGCCAGCGGCGCGCGAATCCGCGCCCCGCTCGCTCGGGCGTGGCCGCCGCCGCCGAGGGTCTGGCAGACCGCGTTGACGTCCACGGGCTCTTTGCCGTCCCACCCCGTCGGCTTGGAGCGCATCGAGACCTTGGTGAACACCCCCTGCGCGTCCTCCTGCTCGGTCAGCAGCACGGTGACGCGGATGCTCGGCACGGTGCGGGGGATGTCGATGAACCCGCCCGACTCGCCCGGCGCCGCGCCCGCCATCCGGAAGTCCTCGGTCCGCAGCGACATCACCGCGGCCTGCTTCGCCGGCACGAGTTCGAGCGAGGCCAGCGCCCGCTGCATCAGCCGCAGGCGGCTGGGCCGGTCGTTCTGGTCCAGCAGTTCGATCAGTTCGGTGTGGTTGACCCCCGCCTCGAGCAGTTCCGACGCCAGGCGCATCACCCGGGCGTCCACGTTCGAGTGCCGGAACCAGCCAGTGTCGGTCGCCAGGCCGGTGTACAGGGGCGTGGCCACCTCGACCGGCAAGCGGGACGGGCTGTCCACGCCCAGCAGGCGGCAGCACACCGCCGCGACCGGCTGGACCGCGGCGGCGGCCGTGGTGTCCAGCAGCCGGTGGTCCGCGATCTCCGCGTCGCCCTGGAGGTGGTGGTCGATGATGGCCGTGCGCTCCAGGCGTTCCTCGATGAAGGTGCGGAACGGGTCCAACTGGTTCCACGATCCGGTGTCGCAGATGATGACCGCCTCGGGGTCGAACGCGCCGGGAAGCTTCTGGCCGGGCTCGATCACACGGACCTTCGTCGATCCCATCAGCACCGGGGCCCACTCGGGCATGGGGGCGGCGTACCAGCATTCGGCCGCGGAAACCGCCCCGGTCGTGCGCCGGGTCAGGTTGATCGCTCGCGCCAGCGCCAGCGTCGAGCCCAGGGCGTCGCCGTCGGGCTTGAGGTGCGTCAGCAGCACCGCGGTGCGCATCGAGCCGATCCAGTCGGCCATCTCGTCGACCGACACGGTCGGGGTCCACGAGCCGGAGAAGGCGTTGGTCATGGTCATCGCGGCTCCGACGCGACCGCGTCGCGCGGTGGCTGGGAAAGAACCGGGCCGACGATGGCCCGGCAACGGTTACAGTCGCGCCGGATCTGCTCGACGAGCGGCCCCAGGCCGTCGACGCGCACCACGTCCCGCACGCGACCGATCAGACGGAGCGTACACCGCCAGCCCGATTCGGGCATCCCGTCGGGCGGGTTCCACGCCCCGCCGGCGGGGTCGAGCAGGTGGGCCTCGACCCGGTGCTCGGGCCGGTCGATCGCCGGCCTCGGCCCGACGTGCACCGCCGCGATCGCCTCCGAGCCGTCGGGCAGCAGGGCCGACGCGGCGTAGATGCCTTCGCCCGGGCACAGGCCGGCGGTCTCCAGGTTGGCGGTCGGGAAGCCGATCGTCCGGCCCAGGCGGTCGCCGGGCACGACGACGCCCCACAGTTCGTGGGGCCGGCCCAGCACGAAGGCCGCGTCGCGGACCCGTCCGTGGGCGAGCAACCAACGGACCAGCGTGGACGAGGCCACCACCTCGGACTGGTCGCGCAAGGCGACGACGACCGGCGGCACGACCTCGACCGAGATCCCGTGCGGCTCTGCGAGCGCCGTGAGCGTTCGGACCGACCCGGCACGCCCTTTCCCGAAGCAAAAGTCCGGGCCCTCGACCAGGTGTGTGGGCGCGTGCGCTTCCGCGAGCCAGCCCACGAACGCCTCGGGTGACATCCCCAAAAGGTTCGCGGTCGGCTCCAGTCGAACGACGCGGTCGGCGCCCGCGTCGAGCAGTCGGGCCGACCGGGCCGCCCACGGCTCGATCTCGCGCGGGGCGCGCTCAGGGCGCAGGCGCGTGAGCGGGTGGGGGTGCAACGCCATCGCCACGACCTCGCCGTCCGGCCCGGCGTGTGCCCGAGCGCGGTCGAGCAGGGCCCGGTGGCCCAGGTGGACGCCGTCGAAGTTGCCGATCGTGATGGCCCTGCGTGGGCGGGTCATGGACGCGGAAGGGTAGGGGACTGGTCGGCACCGGCGTAGGATGGGCGGCCTCCGGGAGCGGGCGTTCGGGACGCCCGTGCGCGCCGGGGGCGCCCCTTTCCGTCAAACCGGAGCGCGTGCCCCATGGCTCTGTTCTCGAAGAAATCCGCCAAGCCCGCCGCCCCCCGCGACCCCGTCTACACCGCGTCCCCGGCCGCGACCGGCGACGACGCGCGCATCCGCGCCCTGGGGCGTGAGATGCTCGACCGGGCCCGGGCGCACCGCGCCGGCCTGCTCAGCGCGAAGTTCTACCAGGACAAACTGATGGACTGGTCCATGAAGGACAAGAACTTCAAGGTCCAGTTGTTCCGCTTCGTGGACGCGTTCCCCTCGCTGACGACCCCCGACCTCGTGCACGACCACCTGGTCGACTACCTGACCCAGCCGGGCGTGCGCCCGCCGCCCGGCATGGACCTGGGCCTCAAGGCCGGCGGCGTGGCCAAGGGGCTGATGGCCAGGACGATCAGTTCGCAGATCAAGGGCATGGCGGGCAACTTCATCGCGGGGACCGACGCCGCGGACGCCCTGCCGACCCTGCGAGACCTGTGGAAGGACGGGATCGCGTTCTCCGTCGACCTGCTGGGCGAGGCGTGCGTGTCCAACGCCGAGGCGGACATGTACCAGCGCAAGTACCTGGACCTGGTCGAGAACCTCGTCGGCGAGGCGTCCCGCTGGAAGCCCAACGAGCGCCTGGAGAGGGACCACCTGGGCGCGGTGCCCCGCGTCAACGTGTCGATCAAGGTGTCCAGCCTGTGCGCCCAGTTCGACCCGATCGCGCCCGAGGCGGCGGTCAACGACCTGATGGCCCGCCTCTCGCCGGTGCTCGAAGCGGCCCGGCGCAACGGCGTCCTGATCAACTTCGACATGGAGCAGTTCGCCCTCAAGGACCTGACGCTCGACGCGTTCATGCACGCCTGCGAGACGCACGAGTTCGAGGCCGGGCTGGCGATGCAGGCCTACCTCAAGAGCGGGGTGCAGGACGCCCGGCGCATCGCCGACTGGGCCCGGCGCACCGGGCGCGTCGTGACGGTGCGACTCGTCAAGGGCGCCTACTGGGACTACGAGACCATCCACGCCGAGCAGATGGGCTGGCCGTGCCCGGTGTGGAACGAGAAGTGGGAGACGGACAAGTGCTTCGAGGAGATGGTCGAGGTCTTCCTCGACGCCTGCCCGCGTCAGCCCGGCCAGGGCGGCGTCAAACTCGCGCTGGGGTCGCACAACGTCCGGTCGATCGCCGCGGCCCTCGCCGGGCTGGAGCGTCGCCAACTGCCGCGTGAGGCGGTCGAACTCCAGATGCTCCACGGCATGGCCGACCAGTTGAAGCACGCCGGCGCCGAGATGGGCCTGCGCGTGCGCGAGTACGTGCCCGTCGGCGAGATGATCCCCGGCATGGCCTACCTGGTCCGCCGCCTGCTGGAGAACACCAGCAACGAGTCGTGGCTCAAGGCGGGGTTCCTGGACAACGCATCGCCCGACCTGCTGCTGGCCGCCCCGCACCCGACCCCCGCGACCGAGCGCAAGCGCGACCTGGCCGAGGTCGCCAAGGAGCGTCACCGGCTCTCCCCGGCCGTGCCGGGCCTGGGCGACGGCCGCCCGTTCTACACCGAGCCCCTGCGCGACTTCTCCGACCACCACCAGCGCGAGGCCTTCGCCCGGGCCGTCGAGTCGGCGCGCGTGCCGTCCGTCGCCAACGACCGCACCGTCGAGCAGGCGCAGGCGATGCTTGAATCGGCCGAGCGCGCCTTCCCCGCGTGGCGCGACTTCGAGCCCCTGCGGCGCGAGCGGGTGCTCATCCACGCCGCGGAGATCATGCGGTCAAGGCGGGACGAACTGGCCGGCATCGTGGTCAAGGAGTCCAACAAGCCCTGGCGCGAGGCCGACGCCGACGTGTGCGAGGCCATCGACTTCTGCGCCTACTACGCACGCTGCGCGCACGCCCTGTTCGAGCGCCAGCGCCTGGGGAGGTTCATCGGTGAACTCGACGAGGTCTGGCACCAGCCCCGCGGGGTGGCGGTCGTCATCTCGCCGTGGAACTTCCCCCTGGCGATCTGCTGCGGCATGACCGTGGCGGCCCTCGTTACCGGTAACACGGTCGTCGTCAAGCCGGCGGAGCAGACCCCCGGCATCGCGCGGGTCATGCACGAGATCCTCGTCGATGCCCTGCGCCAGGAGGGCGCGCCGGACGGCGTGCTGCACTTCTGCCCCGCGCCCGGCGAGTCCGTCGGCGCGGCCCTGGTGCGCGACCCGCGCGTCTCGGTCATCGCGTTCACGGGCTCCAAGGCCGTCGGGCTGGACATCCTCAAGGCGGCGGGCGTAACCAGCGAGGAGCAGGTCCACGTCAAGCGGGTGATCTGCGAGATGGGGGGCAAGAACGCCGCCATCATCGACGTCTCGGCCGACCTGGACGAGGCCGTGCTCGGCGTGCGATATTCTGCCTTCGGCTTCCAGGGCCAGAAGTGCTCGGCCTGCTCGCGGTGCATCGTCGTCGACCCGGAAGGCCCGGACGGCCCCCGCATGCGCCTGTTCCTGGAACGCCTCGGCGAGGCGACCAAGACGCTCGTGCTCGGGCCGGCCACCTCGTCGTCCACCGACGTCGCGCCCGTCATCGACGCCGAGGCGGCCGCCAACATCCGTCGGTTCATCGCCACCGCCCGCGAGGAGGGCCTGCGCGAGGTGGTGGGGGAGGCCGACTTCAAGGTCCCCGCCGGGCTGGACAACCTCGTCCCCCCGCACATCTTCGCCGGCGTGCGCCCGGAGCACGCGCTCTACCGCCACGAGGTCTTCGGCCCGGTGCTCGCGGTGATCCACGCCCACGACTACACCGAGGCCCTGCGCGTGGCCAACAACCACGTCTACAAACTCACCGGCGGCGTGTTCACCCGCAAGCCCACCCACATCGAGCGGGCCAAGCGCGAGTTCCGCGTCGGCAACCTCTACGTCAACCGCGGCATCACCGGTGCGTTGGTCGGGCGCCAGCCCTTCGGCGGCTTCGGGCTTTCCGGGGTGGGCAGCAAGGCCGGCGGCGCCGAGTACCTCTACCAGTTCGTCGAGCCCAGGGCCTGCTGCGAGAACACCATGCGCCGCGGGTTCGCGCCGGAGTTGTGACCGGGCGTCATTCGCCGCCCATCGGGACGTCCACGCCCTGCTCGCGTCCGCAGCGGGCGGCGTCCTCGTACCCCGCGTCGGCGTGGCGGAAGATGCCCATCATCGGGTCGTTGCGCAGCACCCGCGCCAGCCGGTCGGCGGCCTCGGGCGTGCCGTCGGCGACGATCACCTGCCCCGCGTGCTGGCTGAAGCCGATGCCCACGCCCCCGCCGTGGTGGAAACTGACCCACGACGCGCCGCCCGCCACGTTGACCATCGCGTTGAGGAACGCCCAGTCCGAGACGGCGTCGGAGCCGTCCTTCATCGCCTCGGTCTCGCGGTTGGGGCTGGCCACCGAGCCGGAGTCCAGATGGTCGCGGCCGATGACGATGGGGGCCTTCAGCTCACCCGTGCGCACCATCTCATTGAAGGCGAGCCCGAGCCGGTGGCGCTGGCCCAGGCCCACCCAGCAGATGCGCG
>CAZFSO010000109.1:0-6518 GCA_964522095.1 uncultured Phycisphaeraceae bacterium
CGAAGCGCTGGTCGCCCAGGCGGAGCCCCCGCGCAACTTCTTCCGGGCCGTGACCCGCCATCCGCCGGGCATGCACACCTCGGTCATCGCCGAGATCAAGCGCCGCAGCCCCAGCGCCGGGCTGATCCGTCCGGAGTACGAGGGCGAGGCCTTCCGGCCGGAGGACATCGCCCGACAGTATCTTGACGCGGGCGCATCGGCGATTTCGTGCCTGACGGACGAAAAGTTCTTCGGCGGGCACCTGTCCTTCATCGAGCGCGTCAAGGACGCCGTGCCCCTGCCCGTGCTGCGCAAGGACTTCATCATCGACCCGTGGCAACTCTGGGAGTCGCGCGCCCACGGGGCCGACGCCGTCCTGCTCATCGCCGAGTGCCTCAACGAGTCCGAACTCGTCGACATGCTCATCCTCGCCCAGCAACTCCAACTGACCACGCTGCTCGAGGCCCACGCGATGGACAACCTCCTGCGCGTCCGCCCGCACGTGGGTTTTCCCCACCCCGGCTACGCCCTGCTGGGCATCAACAACCGCGACCTGGACGACATGACCACCGACCTGAGCCACACCCTGCGCCTGGTCGACATGGTCGAGGACCGCTCCATCCTCGTCTCCGAGTCGGGCATCAGGACGCCGGACGACCTGGCCCGCCTGCGCACGCACGGCGTGCGCATCGTGCTCGTGGGCGAACACCTCATGCGCCAGGACAGCCCCGGCGAGGCGCTCCGAGAACTCCTCAGGCCGACGCTCGGACGCCTGGACTGAGCCCGCCGGGGCAACAACACGCGCCCCGGCCGCGTTGGTCCGGCGGATTCTGTCAACCCCCCGCGAGCCCAACCCATGCACGGACACGCCGCCCTTGTCGCCCTGCTGAGCATCCCCGCGCTGGTCGCTCCGGCCGCGGCTCAGGCGGACGGGCGCCCGGTGCTGGAAGCCGCGGCCCAGGCGGTCCGCGAGACCCCGGGGTTCACTGCCGACTTCCGCCTTCTCGGCGACGGCTCGGAGATGGTCAAGGCCAGCATGCCCGCCCTGTCCGGGCGCCTCGCCTTCGGACGCCCGGGCGGCGACCCCGCGCTGCGCATGCACGGCGTCATCCGCGACCGGCCCGGCAGCGAAGAAAAAACCTTCGACATCCTCCGCACCCCCGAACGGGTCACCTGGACCGACGACGCCCGGCAGGCCGTGTCCACCCGGCCCGCCAGGCCAGAGCCCCGCGACGCACCCACCGCCGCCCGGCTGATGCACCTGTCGACGCTGATCGACGACGCCCCGTTCGAGGCCGCCCTGACCCTCGCCGAGTCCGTCG
Organism: uncultured Phycisphaeraceae bacterium; assembly: GCA_964522095.1. Taxonomy (GTDB): domain Bacteria; phylum Planctomycetota; class Phycisphaerae; order Phycisphaerales; family UBA1924; genus UBA6054. Next base: position 1,302 of record CAZFSO010000109.1, read on the forward strand.
TGCACGAGGGCGCCGAGACCGTCGGCGGCACGCCCTGCGACGTGGTGCTCGTGACCTTCCCGGCGGGCACCGACCGACGCGCGAGCGGCCACACCGCCGAGCGATGGGCCATCGGCACGGCCGACCGGCTGCCCCGGCGACTCGAGCAGATCACCGACGCCGGCATGGTGAAGATCGTGCTGACGACCGAACTGACCGACCTCAGCGTGGGCGCCCCGCCCGCCGGGGAACTCGACGTCCGACGCCCGGAGGGCTACGCGACCGACGACCGGGCCGGTTCGACGCCCGCCCGCGCCCCCGCGCCCCGTGCCGTCCCGCGGCCCGAGCCGGCGGCCCCGGCGGAGCCGGCGCCCGACCCCGAGCCGTCCGGGCCCCGCGCCCCGGACTTCCGCTTCACCCCGGAAGGCGGCGACGAGGTGACGAACGCCACCCAGGCGGGCCGGGTGACGGTGCTGTACTTCTGGGGCACCTGGTGCATCCCCTGCCGCGCAGTCTCGCCGGAGATATCCGCCATCGCCGAGCGGTACGCCGACCGTCCGGTCGACGTGTTCGCCCCGGCGGTGCGCGAGCGCGACCCGTCCGCCGCCCGCGCGAGCGTGCGGGACGCGGGCCACGCCCAGCGCCTGGTCCTCGACGCGGACCGCGTCGCGTCCGACTTCGGCGTGCGGATCTACCCCACGGTCGTGGTGGTCGGCCCTGACGGCGCCCTCCTGTTCCAGGGCCACCCCGACGCCGAGCGCGACGCGGCCGCCCTGGGTGAGGCGGTGGACCGCGCCGTGCGTGAGGCGCTCGCGCAGACGGCGCCGTGAACCCCGATTCACGCCGCGGTCACTGAGCCTTCACCGCCCGCGTGCATGCTGTGCGTGCCTCGAACACAGGGAGCAACGCATGGCCAGCGAACCGAAGGGCCGGGACGGCGGCGCCACGAAGGCCGCGCCGAAGAACCGGTACTCGTCCCCCCCGTTCCCGGAGCAGCACCAGCCGAGCCCGGGCTCCGAGCAGGAACTCAAGCCCAGCCCGCGTTGGCGCGGGCGCGACTACCGCCCGGCCGGCAAACTCAAGGGCCTGAAGGCGATCGTCACGGGCGGCGACTCGGGCATCGGGCGCTCGGTCGCGTATCACTTCGCGCGGGAGGGCGCGGACGTGCTCATCACCGCCCTGCCGGAGGAGCGCGAGGACGCCGCGGAGATCCGCAAGGCCATCGAGGAACTCGGTCGGACCTGCCTGGTGCTCGAGGGCGACCTGGCGACCGAGGCCTTCGCCAAGGAGGTCATCGAGACGGCGCTGGACAAACTCGGGGGCATCGACGTCCTCGTCCACAACGCCGCGTGGCAGAACCGCAAGGGCATCGAGGACCTGTCCGAGGACGAACTCGACACCACGATGAAGGTCAACGTCTACGCGTACCTGCGCCTGTGCCGCGAGGCCGTGCCCCACATGAAGCCCGGCTCCTCGATCATCGCCAGCGGCTCGGTGGTGGGGTTGAAGGGCAGCGACCGCCTGAGCGACTACGGGGCCACCAAGGGCGCCATCCACGCCATCACCAAGTCGCTCGCTCAGGAACTGATGGACAAGGGCATCCGCTGCAACGTGGTCGCGCCCGGGCCCGTCTGGACCCCCCTGAACGCGGCCGACCAGGGCCTGACCGCCGAGGACGTGGCCGGCTTCGGCAAGGACACCGGCAAGTCGCCCATGGAGCGCCCCGCCCAGCCGGAGGAACTCGCCCCGTCCTACGTGTTTCTGGCGTCCAACGCGGACTCGGGTTACATCACCGGCATCGTGCTGCCCGTCACGGGCGGGAAGAGTTGATGAACCCCCGCGGCAGGAGACAGGCGCGCGTCCGCCTCGACGCGCGCGGGCTGCGCTGGGACCGGGCGCTGCACGCCCCGCCGGTCAGAGTTCGACCATCGCCATGTCGGGCTCGACCCGATCGACCCCGGCCGGGCGGCGGAGGTCGCTGACGAACACGCCCAGGGCCGGCACGGCGTCGGCCATCTCGGCGCGCACGGCGTCGGCGACGAACAGGTCGGCGCGCGGCAGGTTGACCGAGTCGGTGGCCGCGGGCACCTGCCCGGGCTGCTCGTCCACGATGGCCACGCCGAAGGCCGGGGGGCGCTCGACCAGGCGCTCGCCCGCCAGGACGGCCATCAGGTCCAGCGCGATCTGGCCCTCGGGCTTGGAGGCGTGCTGGTTGGGGATGGCCTGCTCGAAGCACTGCAGCACGCCGTCGGCGTTCTCGAAGGTGCCCGCCTTCTCGGCGAAGGTGCCCGAGGCCAGCACGACGCGGGCCGCCGCCTCGGCGTGCCCGGCGTGGGTGTCGATCAGCACGACGGCCGCCCCGCGCAGGGCGTCGAGCGTCTCCTGCGTGGCCCACTCGCTGGGGTAGTTGCCGGTCAGCAGGACCGAGCCGCCCTCGGGCCCGCGTCCGAGGAACGACTCGAAGGGCTCGCAACCGCCGACCGTGCTCTCCAGCACGCGGCGCACGCCCGCGGCGTTGGGCGCCTTCTCCGCCCGCACCACGAACGCCTTGCCGGCGGCCGGGTTGGGGAACGACTTGTCCTCACCCCGGCGCGGCACCGGGCCGAGCACGAAGCGGGCGTCGGGGTCGATCGCCCGCCCGAGCCTGGCGAGCAGGTAGGCCTCCTCGCAGGTCAGGAAGGGCGAGACCACGACGGTCAGGGGGCCCTCGCGGAGGGTCTCGACGGCGTGGCGGTAGGCCGCGGGCCACTCGCTCTCGACCAGCGCGCCGTGGACGCGGCGCATGGGCCCGGCCAGGCGGTTGTCGGCGTGGACGAACTTCCAGCCGTAGCGGACCTCGTCGGAGATCCACCAGGTGTTGATGTCCGGGTTGACGCGCGGCTTGACGCGGTACAGGCGACCCTGGTTGTGCTCGACCCAGATGTTGTCGCCCGAGTTCGTCAGCGGGTCGATGCCCGGGGTGCTCTTGAGGAACCACACGCGCTGGGCGAAGAGGAAGTCCTTGTCCAGCAGCGCGCCCACCGGGCACAGGTCGATCACGTTGCTGGCCAGGTCGTTGGCCAGGGGGATGCCCGGGAACACGTCGATCTGGGACTTGTTGCCGCGCCCGTCGATCATGATCTCGCCCGTGCCCGACACCTCGCGGGTGAAGCGCACGCAGCGGGTGCACATGATGCAGCGGTCCGAGTAGATCAGGACGTTGGGGCCCAGGTCCTTCTTGGGCTGCTTGACCTTCTGCTCCTGGAAGCGCGACGCCGCCCGCCCGTACTTGTACGAGTAGTCCTGCAGCGAGCACTCCCCGGCCTGGTCGCACACCGGGCAGTCCAGGGGGTGGTTGATGAGCAGGTACTCCATCACCGCCTTCTGGTTGGCCACCGACTTGGGGTTGTTGGCGTAGACCACCATCCCGTCGGTCGCCTCGGTGGCGCAGGTCGGCAGCAGTTTGCCGCCCATCAGGGGCTCGAGTTTGTTGTCGTTGCGGGGGTTGGGCGCGTGGATCTCGGCCAGGCAGATGCGGCACTGGGCCGGCACCGACAGGCCCGGGTGGTAGCAGTACTGCGGGATCTCGACGCCGTTGCGGTTGGCGATGTCGATGATCCGCTCACCCTTGGTGAACTCGCAGCGGACCCCGTTGATGCTGATCGTGGGCATGGGAGCCGGATCGTAGGCGGACACGCGCTGTTCACGGCCCGTCGCCGCCCCCCGCCTCGGGTCCCGTCCCACCCGCGCCCCCGGGCGCGTCGGCGTCGTCCGCGTCCGGGCCGGGACCCTCCGGGCTTTGCCCGATGGCGGCCTCACGCTCCGCCTGCGCCTGCCGGATCCGCTCGGCCCGCTCCTGCTCGCGCCGGGTCAGCACCACCGCGGCGTCCTGGAACGCGCGGTGCTCGCGGACGGGGTCCAGGTCGGGGTCCACGCGCCACCAGCCGGCGTCGCGCCCGTAGTTGGCGTCGACCGCTTGGGCGAACAGGGCCGCCGCGGCGTCCAGGTCGCCCGCCATCGCCCGGTAGCAGGCCAGGTTGTACAGACGCAGCGACTCGCGGACCACCCCGGACGCGGCGGACTCGTACGACGCGGCGGCGTTGCGGAAGTACGACCGGGCCAGTTCCCGCTCGCCCAGCGCCTCGTGGGCCCAGGCCATCCGGTAGGACCAGGCCGCCTCGGTCAGCGGGCCGCGGCGGGGGTCGGCGGCGTTGAGCAACTCGCGCAGGCGCCGGGCGGCGGCCACCCCGCCCGGCGCGTCGCCGGTAGCGTGCGCCACCTGCACGCGCCAGAGCCAGGCCTCGGGGTTGTCGGGCATCTCGACGGTCATGCGGTCGGCGATGCCGGCCGCCGCCAGCGCCCGCCCGTCGACCAGCGCCCGCTGGATGCGCTCGGCCTGCTCGTGCACGCTGGCGACGAACGGCGCCCCCGCCCCCGGCTCGGGCGCCCGCACCGGGGCGAACACCATCACGAGCACGAAACTGACCACCGCCAGGAACGCGGACACCGAGATCACCGTGCGCAACGACGACACCCGCGCCTCCTCTCGCCCCCGGCTCCGCGCCATCCGCGCCGCCTCATCCCCAACAAGACCATCCCACTCACTTGCGTTCGGGTCTATCTGGTCTCCGGTTCATGCCCGGGGCCGGGCTCCGAGCGCACCGGGCCATGAATACCCTACGCCATGCCCACGCCGCCGCCATCCCAGCCGCCCCAGGGCCGCCCGAACCCGGGCAAGGCGGGGCTCTCGCGCGTCCAGCCCCCCAAGGGCACCCGCGACCTCTACCCCGAGGACGCCCTGAAACGCCGCTACATCGAGCAGTGCTGGCGCGACGCGTCGATCCGCTGCGGCTTCGAGGAGATCCACGGCCCGACCTTCGAGACCACCGACCTGTACGCCGTCAAATCCGGCGAGGGCATCCTGGGCGAGTTGTTCCAGGCCTACTCCGGCAAGGCCCCCGAGGAGGTCGAGCAGGTGCGGGACACCGGGCGGGCGCCCTACGCCATGCGCCCCGAGTTCACGCCCACGCTGGCGCGGATGTACGCGGCCAAGGCCGGCAGCCTGCCCAAGCCCTGCAAGTGGTTCACGGGCGGGCCGTACTTCCGGGCGGAACGGCCGCAGCGGGGAAGGCTGCGGGAGTTTTTGCAGTGGAACGTGGACGTGATCGGGCTGCCTGGAGACCTTGGATCAGGACTGAACGCAGAGGACGCGGAGGGGAACGCAGAGGTCGCGGAGGCGAAGGCGTGGATGGATGCGGA
>CAZFSO010000110.1:0-6475 GCA_964522095.1 uncultured Phycisphaeraceae bacterium
CCCTCACACCCGCTCTCGCGACACGTCCTCGACCGTCAGGCCCGCGCGGCGGGCGACTTCGGCCAGGTCCACCTTGTTGTGCAGGCCGAGTTTGGCGCCGATCGAGTCGCGGTGGCGTCCGACGGTCTTTTCCGAGCGGAAGAGGACCTTGGCGATGTCCTTGATGGTCATGCCCTGGCCGAGCAGGGCGAGCACCTCGAGTTCGCGGGGCGAGAGGACGTTCAACTCGCCGAGCCGCGCGACGCCCGAGACCATCACCTTGCCCTGCGCATCGCGGCCGAGTTCGCGCACGTCCTGCTCGGACACGCGCGAGACGACGAGGAAGCGCGTCTCGGGGCACTCGGCGTCGGGCGGGATTGGGTAGATCCACGCGAGCACCTGGTTGCCGTTCCAGATGGTGCGCAGCAGCACGGGCTCGCCGGTGCGCTGGATCTCTCGGAAGATCTCCAGGCGCTCGTTGATCCAGGCCTCGGGGAAGCCGAGTTCCTTGAACGACTTGTTCTCGATGTCCCCCGGGCAGGCGTCGTCGCCGAGGTAGAGGCGGCAACTGCGCTCGTTGCCCCAGAGGACGACCCCGTCGGGGCTGCACACGGCCACGCCCGCGCCGGGGTCTTGCGTCATCACGTTCCACAGCAGTCGCGCGTCGGACGGCGGCCGGCCCGGCCGCTGCGCAGCGTCGTCACCCATCTCATCCATCGCGGGGCTCCTTCTGAGGTGGAAGGCCCATCATACGCCGACCGGCCGCGACGCGCTCGGGAGCGCGTCGCGGCCGGTCGGGCCGCGCGCAACGGTGGAGGGAAGTGATTCAGACCCGCGTGCGGCTCGCGTCGTCGGTGTTCAGGCCGGCGCGACGGGCCATCGCCGCCAGTTCGACCCGGTTGCGCAGGCCGAGTTTGGTGCCCACCGCGTCGCGGTGGTTCTGGACGGTCTTTTCGGAGCGGAAGAGCGCCTCGGCGATCTCGCGGATGCTCATGCCCGAGCCGACCATCGCCAGCACCTCGATCTCGCGGGGCGTCAGGCGCCCGATCCGGTCGAACCGGGCCACGAGCGAGGTGACCACCTCGGGCGCGTCGGGCAGGTCGGTCAGGTCGCGCTCGTCCAGCAGCGTCCAGCGCAACTGGAGCACCAGGGCGGGCGAGCCCGGGTCGGACTCGACCCCCACGACCCGGACGATCGTTTCGCGGTCGAGCCAGACCAGGCGGAGGACCGCCGCCCGCGAGCCGAAGCGCTGGCGGGCGGCCAGCATCTCGACCTCGCGCATCAGCGCCTCGGGGAACACCGAGTCCAGACGACGCCCGGCCAGGGTCCCCGGCTCGCGGCCGAGCAGGATCCGGTCGGCCATCGGGTTGCTGCGGGCCACCACGCCGTCGGCGTGGACGGTGACGATGCCCGCGGCGGGGTCGTCGGCCAGGTGGGCCGTCCAGCGGTCGTCCGAGCGGTGCTGGCGGGGGTCCGCGGCCCCGGATGCGGGGCCGATGCGGACGGGGGTCTGGTGCGGGGAACTGATCATCGGTGCGGGTCCTTGTGCGTGGTGCGGGCAAGCCCCGGGGGGGCGGGGGGCGGGTCGGGTTGGATGCGGGGGAGGCCCGGCCGCCGCTTGCGCGTTCCCGGTGGCCTGGCGGGACGGGCGGGCGGGGCCTGGCGGGCGGGTCAGACGCGGGTCTTCTGGGCGTCGCGCTGGGTCAGGCCGGCGCGTCGGGCCATGGCGGCGACGTGGACGCGGTTGCCCAGGCCCAGTTTGGCCCCGATCGAGTCGCGGTGGTTCTGGATGGTCTTCTCCGACCGGTGCAGCATGGCCGCGATCTCCTTGATCGACAGGCCCTGCCCGACCAGCGCCAGGACCTCGAGTTCACGCGGGCTGAGGACGTCGAGTTCGCCCAAGCGGATGAAGCGGGACTCGAAGACCGTGAACCGCGGCTCGGCGTCCTCGCCGCCGACGGGCAGGTCGCAGGAGAAGCGGGAGATCGCCAGGAGGCGGGCCTCGGCGGGGGGCGCGTCGGCGTCGAGGGGGTGGACCCAACTGAGGACCTGGCGGCCCTGCCAGACGGTGCGGACCATGGCCGGCTCGCCCGAGCGGAGCACCTGGGCGCCGAAATCGGCCCACTCGCGCATCCACTTCTCGGGGAACAGGGCCCAGAGCGACTGGCCCTGGACGGACTCGGCGGTGGTCTCGTTGCCGAGGAACATCCGGGCGGCCTGGTCGTTCGCGTACAGGAGTTCCCCCGAGAGCCTCGCGACCGCGACGCCCGCGCTGGGGTCCGAGAGGAGCCCTGACACGACGGTGGACGGGTCGACTTCCGGGGCGGACACGACGCTTGGTGAAAGATAATTCATCATGTCAGGATGCTATCGTCCGCTTTAGGCGGGAACCCCTTGTGCCCGTTTCCCTTAGGGCCTGATTGGGGCCATCGCCCGAACGAAATCCTGAGGGCTAGCACCCGGTTTTGGTCGCTTTGTGGGGGTTTATTCGGACGCGGTTTCCACCGGTTGCGCCGGTGATCGCGGCGGCGCGGTTGTGCGACAAGCCGCGCTGGGCGCGGCTTGTGCGGGGGTCTGGCCGGGGGGTGTTCAGTCCGCGTGGACGGTCTGGGCGGGGGCGGCGTCGGGGACGCGGGCGGCGTTGTCGGCGGCGGTGATCAGGCGGTTGCCGATGAACAGCAGGACGACCACCCCGGCTGCGGAGAGGACCGCGGCGACGTGGCGGGCCGGCTGGCGTGCGGCACGGAAGCCGGTGTCGGACGCGGGCTCGAGGTAGGCGGCGACGACCAGGCGGAGGTAGTACAGGGCGGCGATGGCCGAGTTGACGCCCAGGATCACGACCAGCGCGACGTGGCCGGCGGAGACCCCCGAGGTGAAGAGGCCGAGTTTGCCGATGAAGCCCAGGAGGGGTGGGAAGCCCAGCAGGGAGAGGCAGCAGAGGACCATGGTCCAGCCCAGGTGCGGGTGGGTCTTGACGAGGCCGCGGATGTCGTCGATGTCGTCGGCCTCGTGGCCCTTGCGTTCCAGGCAGGCGAGGACGGCGAAGACGCCCATGTTCATGACGCCGTAGCAGAGCAGGTAGAACAGCGCGGCGGCGAGCCCGTTGCGCCAGAACGCGGCGCCCTCGGGGCCGGGCCCGGCGATGACGCCGACGAGCATGTACCCCGAGTGGGCGATGGACGAGTAGGCCATCATGCGCTTGACGGAGGTCTGGAGCAGGGCCAGGGTGTTGCCGACGGTCATGGTCAGGGCGGCGGTGACCCACAGCAGGGCCTCGACCGGCACGGGCAGGCTGGTGCGGGGCCCGCTCCAGCCGGCGACGCCGGCGATCATGAAGATGCCCAGGAGGCCGGCGGCCTTGGGGACGAAGGCGAGCATGGCCGAGACGGGGGATGCGGCGCCCTGGTAGACGTCGGGCGTGTAGAAGTGCATGGGGACGGCCGCGATCTTGAAGAACAGGCCGATCAGAGCGATCAGGACGCCCAGGGTGCCGATGGGGCCGAGCCCGTCGGCGGCGAAGTGGGCGGCGATGGCGGGGATGCTGGTGGCGCCGGTGGCGCCGAAGATGAGCGTGAAGCCGTAGAGGAAGATGGCCGCGCCGAGCGCGCCCAGGAAGAAGTACTTGACGCCCGCCTCCTGCGACCGGGTGGTGCGGGTGGAGATGGTGACCATGATGTAGGTCGGCAGGCTGGTCAGTTCGAGGGCGAGGAAGAGCCAGATGAGGCTGTCGGCGGAGGCGACGAGCATCAGGCCGGTCAGGGAGAAGAGGAAGAAGGCGTAGAACTCGGCGCCGACCGAGTGGGTGGGGTCGAAGGCCTCGCCCCGGTCGGCGGCGGTCTCCTGCTCGCGGTCGACGGTGCCGACGATCAGGGGGAGCAGGAGGAGGCCCATGCCGGCGGCGAGGGCCTTGGCGTAGGGCATCAGGCCGGGCATGAGGCCGTGGCCTGCGGGGGAGCCCAGGGCGGCGCCCATGGCGGCGATCAGGCCGACGGCGGTCAGCCAGGGCGTCATGCGCCGGATGGGCGTGGCGGGCCACTGCCCGGTGAGGAGCACCACGCAGGTGGTCAGGAAGAGGATGATCTCGGGCCACACGAGGGCGATCTTCTCGGTCACGGGCGCACCCCCTCATGGATCGCCGCGGACTGGGCGGCGGCGGCCTGGACGAGTTCGATCGTCTGGTTGACCGGCTCGTGCACGGCGTCGAGCAGGAGCCCGGGGAAGAAGCCGAAGACCAGGCAGCCGGCCGCCAGTGGCAGCAGCGTGACGATCTCGCGCAGGTTCAGGTCGTCGGGCAGGACCTCGTGGGGGTGGTGCCCGTCCGGCTCGGTCAGGGGGCCGAAGCAGATGCGCCCGACCATGACGAGCAGGTACATCGCGGCGATGATCATGCCGGTGGCGGCGACGACGGCGTACCACGGCCCGAGGGTGACGCCCGCGGCGCCGGGCTGGCCGGCGAGCACCCAGGCCTGGTCGGCCTGGAAGGCGGCGATGAGGCAGAGGATCTCGGCGGGGAAGCCGTTGAGGCCGGGCAGGCCGACGGAGGCCATGGCGAAGAAGACCATGAAGGTTGCCCAGACGGGCATTTTGGAGGCCAGGCCGCCCACGCGGCGCATGTCGCGTGTGTGGTAGCGCTCGTACATGAACCCGATCATGAGGAACAGCCCGCCGGTCGAGAAGCCGTGGCTGATCATGTAGAGGACGGACCCGGACAGGCCGGTGGCGTTGATCGCGGCCAGGCCGAGCACGCAGAAGCCCAGGTGGCTGACCGAGGAGTAGGCGACGAGCTTCTTGATGTCGTCCTGGATCCAGCAGATCAGGCCGGCGTAGACGATGCCGATGATCGAGACGGTGGCGATGGCCGGGGCGTACTCGACGAACGCGGCGGGGGCCATGGGGATGGCGAAGCGGTAGATGCCGTAGGTGCCCAGTTTGAGCAGCACGCCGGCGAGGATGACCGAGCCGGCGGTGGGCGCCTCGGTGTGGGCCAGGGGCAGCCAGGTGTGCAGGGGGAACAGCGGGACCTTGACGGCGAAGCCGGCGAGCAGGGCCGCGAGCACGAGGGCCTGCTGGCCGGCGCTCATCTGCGCGGCGGCGGCGGTCAGGACGCCGATGTCCAGCGACCACTCGCCGTTGACCTGGGCGGCGAAGTGGACGACGTAGACGAACCCGGCCAGCGCGATGATCGAGCCGGTGAACGTGTAGAGGAAGAACTTGGTGCTGGCCGCGACGCGGTTGGACGAGCCGAACACGCGGATCAGCACGAACATGGGCAGCAGCGTGAACTCGAAGCAGACGTAGAACATCAGCAGGTCGCGGCTGGCGAAGACCCCGACCATGGCCGCCTGGAGGACCAGCAGCCAGGCGTAGTACAGCCGGCGGTTCTCGAGGATGGCCGTCTTGCTGGCGAGCACGCACACCGGCCCGAGCAGCACGGACAGGGCGATGAGCAGCAGGGCGACCGAGTCGACGCCGACGGACAGTTCCAGGCCGAGTTGCTCGATCCAGACCCAGCGGCCCGCGCCCTGGAAGTCGGCGGCGCGGGTGTAGTCGAACCGGAAGAGCATCATGGTCGCGGGGACCAGCGACGCCAGCGAGGCGGCCAGCGCGTCGCGGTAGGCGTTGCGCGGGTTGCCGAAGGCGACCAGCAGGGCGCCCGCGATCGGGATGAGGATCAGGAGGACGGTCAGCAGCGGGCTCACGCGGCACCTCCCATGCGGGCGACGACGATCAGGACGACGACCAGCAGCACGGCCGCGCCCCCCACCATCCCCGCGGCGTAGCCCTGCAGGGCGCCGGACTGCGACGGGCGGATCAGCCCGCCCAGCGCCCGGGGGAGCAGGCCGAACAGGTTGACCAGCCCGTCGATGACGAGTTTGTCGAACCAGTGCGAGAGGTGGGCGACGACCACCAGCGGCATGCGGAAGACCGCGTGGTAGAACTCGTCGACGTACCACTTGTGCTCGGCCCAGGCCGGGATCGGCCCGAACCACCGGGCGACCTTGTCCATGCGGCTCGTCGCGGCCTCGGTGCGGCCGGCCAGGTGCAGCCACCAGGCCAGGGCGATGCCGACGAGGCCGATCACGCCGGAGACGTAGTACATCATCGCGTGGGGGTCGCCGCCGACGAGGGGCATCTCGAGGGCGTGGTCGATCGTGCCCCGCGGCCCGACGCCCGCCCCCCCCGCGGCGTGGTCGCCGTGGAAGGCGTGCTCGGAGTAGGCCGAGTGGTAGGAGGCGGAGGAGGCGGAGATCATCGAGTCGGCGTAGTGCTTGGTGCCGTGGGCCTTGTCGCCCCCGACGAAGTAGAGGCCCGTGGCCAGGATCGACAGGACGGTCAGGGCGACCAGCACGGTGTTGATGGCCCAGCCGGGGGCGTGGGGGTGGAAGTCGTCGTCGTGGTGCCCGTGGGGCGGGGTTGGCGTGCCGGCGTGGGTGCCGGCGTTGGTGTTGGACGGGGCGTTGGGGGCTTCCTCGGCGAAGTGCTCTTCCTCGGCGAG
>CAZFSO010000111.1:0-6325 GCA_964522095.1 uncultured Phycisphaeraceae bacterium
GGCATCAAGGTCATCGACCTGCTCTGCCCCTTCGTCCGCGGCGGCAAGATCGGCCTGTTCGGCGGGGCCGGCGTCGGCAAGACCGTCATCATCCAGGAGATGATCGCCCGCGTCGCCCGCGAGTTCGGCGGCTACTCCGTCTTCTGCGGCGTCGGCGAGCGCACCCGCGAGGGCAACGACCTGTGGCGCGAGATGGCCGAGGCCGAGTACACCGACGCCGAGGGCAACACCGCCCACGTGCTCGACAAGGTCGCCATGGTGTTCGGCCAGATGAACGAGCCGCCCGGCGCGCGTCTGCGTGTCGCGCTGTCGGGCCTGACGATGGCCGAGGAGTTCCGCGACGCGTCGGGCAAGGAAACCATGATGTTCGTGGACAACATCTTCCGCTTCACCCAGGCGGGTTCCGAAGTGTCCGCGCTGCTGGGCCGCATGCCGTCGGCCGTGGGTTACCAGCCGACCCTCTCGACCGAGATGGGCGAGTTGCAGGAGCGGATCACCTCGACCGCCAAGGGCGCCATCACCTCGGTGCAGGCCATCTACGTGCCGGCCGACGACCTGACCGACCCCGCCCCCGCGACGGCCTTCGCCCACCTGGACGCCTTCGTGGTTCTGGCCCGCGGCATCGCCGAGAAGGGCATCTACCCGGCCGTGGACCCGCTGGCCTCGACCTCGCGCATCCTCGACCCCGCGATCATCGGCGAGCGTCACTACGCCGTGGCCCAGCGGGTGCAGAAGATCCTGCAGCGCTACAAGGACCTTCAGGACATCATCGCCATCCTCGGCGTCGACGAACTCAGCGAGGAGGACAAGCGGATCGTGGCCCGCGCCCGCCGCATCGAGCGGTTCCTCTCGCAGCCGTTCTACGTGGCCGAGGTGTTCACCGGCTTCCCGGGCGTGAACTCCAGCCTGGAGGAGACGATCGACTCCTTCGAGCGCCTCTGCGACGGCGAAGGCGACGACCTGCCCGAGTCGGCGTTCATGTACGTCGGCACGCTGGACGACGCGAAGAAGAAGGCCGCGGCGGCGGCTGCGAAGGCCTGATCGGCCGGCGCCATCCAAGCATTCTTGAAAGCCCCGCCGACTTGGCGGGGCTTTTTCATTGGTCAGGGAGGCGTGTATGCCCAGATTCCCGCTTGACAGCGGCCCCGGCTCGGGTTAGTTTGCCCGAGCCGCTCGCGCACGGGCGCGGGGACGGTCCGGCGTGCAGGCCGCGGTGAAGATCCGCGTTCAGGGGGAGGATCGTTCGGATGAAACGCGTCGCAACCATCGTCGCCGTGTGTGCCGCCGTGGGCGTTGTCCTCGCGCTGGCGGGCTGGCGAGTGCTGGGCGGAACGGGGCCGGCGGCGCCGCCCGTGTCCGGGGTTGTCGACGTCAACCTGCCGGCGCCGTACCTGGACTCCGTCCAGCCGGGCGGCACGCGGTACGCGGCTGGGGGCACGAAGCAGCGACTCGAAGACGCGGTCGCGCAGGCGTTCGCGGACGCCTCGATGGGCGACCCCGGCCTGGTCGAGTTGGCGCTCCGGCGCACCGACATGCTGTTCGCGCCCGACTTCGACCGCTGGGCGGCGTACTCGGCCCAGCGGCCGGGCGTCTCGGGATGGTCGGCGCCGTCGGGTGAGAAACGGGCCCGGTGGGAGCGTCAGGCGTCGGCGTTCGCCAATCCGGTCGTCGATGCCGACCGGGTGCGGGTCGAGCGCGTCGACCCGTCCCGCGCCTCGCCCGAAGAGGCGCCGGGAACACTCTGGGTGGGCCCGGACGTCATGGTGTCCGCCCCGCTCCCCCGCCCGGCGGAGTTCCAAGGCACGAACGCGAAGGCGGTCGAGGTGTTCGTCCCCGCGACGATCAAGGACGGCAACGGCGACGAGATGTCGGTCACGGTCTCGTTCGTGTTCGTGGACCGCCTGGACGGCCGCGGGTGGGAGGAACTGAATGCCTACGTCTATATCGGCGGGCACGGGTTCAGCCGTCCGATCCCGATGCCGCCCATCTGAGCGCGGCGGACGCGCGTTCACCGCGGTCGAACTGCTCGTGGCGGTCCTGGTCGTCGGCGTGCTGGCGGCGCTCGCGCTGCCGGCGCTGGTCGGGGTGCGTCAGCGCGCGCACGAGGGCGGGTCGCTGGCGAATCTCCGGCAGATCGCGCTCGTGACGGCAACCTACGCCGACGCCGAACGGGCCTACATGTTCGGTCGCACCGGCTGGGTCCGGCCGATGGAGCACCCGTACGCGTTCGTGCTCGGGTTCGACGTGTGGCGGCTGGAAGAGAACTGGCCGACGCTCTTCCACGCGTACGCGCCGTGGCCGGAGCACTTCCGCACCTGGATCTCCCCCCGCGGCAACCCCGAGCCGTGGGTGGAACTGATGGCCGGCCCGGGCACGCTCGGCGCGGTCCCGACCTCGTACCGGTACTCGAACTCGTTCGTGGCCCAGCCGGGGGTGTGGTCGCAGACGGACACGGCCGACCCCGCGTCGCTCGTCCGGGCGGTCAGGCCGCACCAGGTGCGCTTCCCGGCGAGCAAGGTGATCTTCTTCGACCTCGACCGGCCGTACCTGCGAGAGCCCGGCCGCGACGCGCCCCGCCCGGTGCTGATGGTGGACGGGTCCGCCCGGGCCGTGCGGGACCGCGACGCGACGCGCCCCGTGGCGAACCGGGCCTCGCCCGAGAGCCTCACGCCGCCTCGCTACTACCACGACACGCCGGGCGGGGTGTGGGGGCGGGACTTCGAGTGAATCAAGGCGACCGGGCTGTGGCGCCCGCTGTGAAACCGAAAAGCCGCGGCCAACCCGGCCGCGGCTTTCTTTGTCCATCGGAGAAGGAAGACCGGCTTGAGCCCGTCGGACCGTCTCCTTCTCAACGACGCCGGCGGATTGCGGCGGGGGCCAGCAGGCCCAGAAGCGCCATGCCGGCGGGGGCGGGGACGTAGTGGTAGGTCAGCGTCATCGTGCCGGCGGCGGTCAGGGACTCGATGCCGATGAAGATGTTGCCCGGCGCGCCGTCGGGGCCGTCGACCCAGGCGTCCGTGAAACTCAGGAGGTAGGCGCCGACCTCGGCGCTCTGGAAGACGCCGAACTCGTCAAGGTCCAGGTCGAACGAGCCGGCGATGTCGCCCTCGAAGGTGGCCTGGACGGCCGGGTCGCCGGGCTGGCCGTTGATCGGGTCGTCGTCGCCCGCGCCGAGCGCGCCGGTGAGGTACGTGAAGAAGATCGAGCCGACGACGCGCTCGGCGCTGTCGCCGCCGAACTCGCCGAGCAGGACGTTGAAGTTGGTCGAACCCTCGGCGAACCACTCGTCGGGCTCGAAGGGCGTGGGGGAGTAGTTCTGGGCGATGACGTCCCAGCGGGCGGCGGCGGCCACTTCGACGGTGACGCCGGTGAGTTGACGCGAGCCGCCCGCGTCGTCGAATCCCTGGAACGCGCCGACCTGCCATTCACCCAGGCCGTCCCAGGTGAAGTCGAGGGTGTGGGTCGTCGTGCCGGCGAGGGCGGGCAGTGTTGCGGCGGCGATGGCCGCGGCGGTCAGGATCGGTTTCATCTCGTCTCTCCTCGTGGTTGGTCCGTTGATCTGGAAGCGGCCGGGGTGTTTGCCGCGGACCGAGCATACTGGGGCGGGAGCCCTTGGCCAAGTTTCTCTAGAGAAAAATGTACAGATTTCTTGGACCCGGTCTCGGGCCGCCCGTCCGGCGTGATAGGATGAGCCCACATGACCGACGCGGCGGCCAACTCGGACGGTGGGGGACGGGCCAATACAGCCCGGCCTGTCGGGTCTGAACCCGTGTCCGGCCCTGCAGCCGGCCGCAAGCGTCGGGCCGGGGGCGGGTCGCGCGTCCTGCTGGAGGCCCGGGCGGGGTTCGTGGACGAGGCGTCGGCGTGCCTGCGGGCGGCCCAGGCCGCACTGACGGACCTGCTCGACGACGCCGGCCTGGGCGGGGCGCGCCCCACGCAGATCGGCCGGACGCTGGGGGTGGACAAGACCCTCGCGTGGAAGATCGCCCGTTTCGTCGAGGAGCCCGACGCGGTGGGGGCCGCCCGGCACATGCCGGGCAGCGCGGGGGTGGAGATCGTGCTGAAGGCCGCCGCCGCCCGCGGCGTGCCCGACGGGCGCGTCGACGCTGTGCGCGACGCCGACGAGCGCCTGCGGGACTTCGTCCGCCGGCACGCCGGCGACCGCCGGTCGTTCGAGGCGATGCTCGCCCACGGCGGGCGGGACGACCGCATCGAGAGCGAGGAGCGTCGGGCGCTGTACCGCTCGGGCTCGGCCGTGTGGGGCGTGCGGGCGCGGGTGCAGTTCCTGACGCTCGCGCTGCGCCCGAGCGGGCGGGACCCCGCGGCCATCGACGTGCTGCAGTTGGGCGGGATGGCGGGCTTCGAGCGCTTGCGCGCGGACATCCCGTGGATCATCCGCCGGCTCACGAGCCGCAGCGATTCCGGCGCGAGCACGGCGTTCGCGCGCGAGCCCCTGGACCCGTCCGGGGCCGGCGCCGCGGGCGGGCTGCCGCTGGTGCCGCGGTTCTGCGCCGAGCCCTTGCCCGAGATCCGGCAGTTCCGCGCCGAGGACGGGACGGTGTACGACGAGATCGCGCCGGGCCCGGTGGGGCGGCACGGGGCGCTGAGTTTCGTGACCGGCGAGATCTACCGCGCCGCGATCCCCCTGGCGTGGTCGGCGGACAACACCGAGGGGCGCTACACGCTCTCGGTGCGCACGCCGGTGGAGGCGGTGGTGTTCGACCTGCTGCTGCACGAAAGCCTGCGGCACTTCGGCGAGCCGACCGTGGCGGTGCACGGCCTGCTGGAGGACCGGCCCGGCTCGGCGTGGGCCGCGGGCGGCACGGTCATGCACGGGCCGGAGCCCGCCCAGCGCCTGGGCGCGCCGCCCGTGCTGCAGACCACGCGCATCAGCGGGCACGCCGGCGTGGTGGGCGAGGCGCTCTCGATGGCGGGGTGGGAGACGATCGACGCGTTCCGGGGCTACCGGGCGGAACTGGAGTTCCCGCCGGCCCCGTGCCGCGTGGCGATGACCTGCCCGGCGGTGTGAGTGCGGATGACCGCCCCCGTGCGCCGTTTTCGTGACGTCGTCGCGGGGCGGATTGACCGCACCCCGGAGCCGGGTATCTTGACCGGCACGGAGGTGGCGCATGAGCGAGGGGGCACGGTGGAGCGCGGTCGAGAGCCAGGCGGAGCGGGCCTTCGTCGGGCGGGCGCTGCGGACCAGTTTCGGCATGACGGCCGAGACGGTGGGGCCCGCGATCGACGAGGCCGGTCCGGAGCGTCTGCGCGTGTTCCGGGACGACGCCGGCCGCCCGGCGGGGTCGGCGATGGTGATCTGGGCCGCGCAGTGGTTCGGAGGTCGGCCGGTCCCGATGGCCGGCGTGCGCGCGGTGGCGGTGCCACCGGAGCGGCGCGGCGCGGGCGTGGCCAGCGCCATGATGGAGGCCCTGCTGCGCGAGGCGTTCGAGCGGGGCTGCCCGCTCTCGACGCTCTACGCGGCGACGCAGGCGCTCTACCGCCGGTCGGGCTACGAACAGGCCGGGCACCGCAGCCGCATCACGATCGACCCGGTGCGCTTGCGGGCGAGGTCGGCGCCCGGGGTGCGCGTGCGGGCGGCCGACCCCGCGTCGGACCACGACGCGATGGCCGCGTGCCAAGCGGCGATGGCCCGCGTCATGCCGGGCAACCTTGAACGCGACGACTATCTGTGGTCCCTCGTCCGCACGCCGCGACGGACCGAGGCCGACACCCTGGTCGTGGAGGACGACTCGGGCGTGTGCGGCCTGCTCACCGCCCGGCTCGAGCGACCCCCCGCGCCGCAGCGCGGCTTCACCCTGTGGGTCAGCGACTGGGCCGCGAGCACCGAGGCCGGCGCCCGCGGCGTGCTGGCCGCCCTGGCAGGGTTCGGGTCGATGGCCACGGAGGTCCGCCTGTGGGGCGGCCCGACCCACCCCGTGCTGCTCCTGCTCGACGAGCAGAAGTACCGCATCGAGCACGAGGACCACTGGATGACGCGGATCGTCCGTCTGGCGGACGCCGTGGCGGCGCGGGGATACCCGCCCGGCGTGCGGGCGCGGGTGGAGGTTGCCGTGCGCGACCCGCTCTTCGCCGAGAACGACGGGAACTGGGTCATCGAGGTCGAGGACGGCGCGGGGCGTTGCGAACGCGGCGGGCGCGGCTCGGTCGAACTCGACATCGGCGTGATGGCCTCGGTCTACACCGGCTTCGCCTCCCCCGCCCAACTGCGCCTCATCGGCCGCGTGCGCGGCCCGGACGACGCGGTGGCGACCCTGGGCGCGATGTTCGCGGGCCCGACGCCGTCGATGGTGGATTTTTTCTGAGG
>CAZFSO010000112.1:0-5979 GCA_964522095.1 uncultured Phycisphaeraceae bacterium
GCCCGTGCGCGGCGACTTCGACTGCACCGACGACGCCGGCACGATCGACGTGCTCATCGCCTACACCCCCGCGGTCCGCCAGTTCTCCGGCGGCACGAACGCGGCGATGGCGCTGGTCCACTCGGCCGTCGCGTCGGCGAACAACGCGTACGAGCACAGCGGCATCCACACCCGCCTGCGCCTCGTCCACGCCGCCGAGACGGCCTACTCCGAGGGCGATCACGGCAGCAACGACCTCTCCCGGCTGCGGAGCACCAACGACGGGCACATGGACGAACTGCACCAACTCCGGGCCGAGCACCGCGCCGACATGGTGGCCCTGCTGAGCAACTCCTCCGGCGTCTGCGGCATCGCCTACCTGATGACCAACCTCTCGACCAACTTCCGCTCCTCGGCCTTCTCCGTCACGGTCTACCACTGCGCGGTCGGCAACCTGACCTTCGCCCACGAACTCGGCCACAACATGGGCAGCGCCCACGACCACGACAACGCCGGCAGCGCGCTGTTCCCCTACTCCTACGGCCACCGCTGGTACGGGACCAACGCCATGCGCTACCGCTCCGTCATGTCCTACTCACCCGGCGCGCGCGTCCCGCTGTTCTCCAACCCCCAGATCACCTACGCCGGCACACCCGCGGGCGTGCCCGAGGGCCAGCCCAACCCCGCCGACAACGCGCGCTCGATCAACGAGGCCGCCTGGACCATCGCCAACTTCCTCACCGAGCACACCCGCCCGGCCGTGGAGCGCCCGGAGGACGCCGAGGCAAGCGTCGGCGACCGGGTCACGCTCAGCGCCCCGGCCTCGGGCGTTGGCGCGCTGACCTACCGGTGGTACAAGGACGCCATCGGCGACCCGATCCCGGTCATGGACACCGACCGCATCTCCGGCGCCGACGGGCCCGAACTGGTCTTCGACCCCGTCATGCCCGAGGACGACGGACGCTACTGGGCGGAGGTGACCAACGCCTGCGGCGTCACCCCCTCCGGCTGGGCGCGCCTCACCGTGCTCTTCGACTGCCCGGCCGACCTCGCGCCGCCCTTCGGGCAGTACGACCTCTTCGACCTGGTGACCTTCCTGCACGCCCTCGAGGCGCAGTGGCCCGAGGCCGACCTGGCCGCCCCGTTCGGCGCGTGGGACGTGTTCGACCTGCTGGCCTTCCTGGACGCCTACACCGCCGGCTGCCCGTGACCGGTCACGGCGCGTCGGGCCGGGCCGGCGCGTCAAACGCGATGATCCACTGGAAGCCGTAGAGGGGGTACGGCGCCCGCAGGCGCCAGCCGCGCAGACCGGCGGCGTCCGAGCCGATGCGCGAGCAGACCTGGGCGATCATGCGCCCGTACAGCGGCAGCGCGTCGAGCCGCACGCCCGATCCGCCCCCCTCGATCGGCCAAAGCCCCACCGGCGGCGAGACCCGGTCGTGCGTGCGCGCGGGGTCCTCGATGTCCGCCGGGCCGCGGGCGACGGTGTTGTAGAGGTACACCCTGGGCTCGATCCCCTCGAACACGCCCTCGCCGACGAACAGGTCGACCACCAGCGTCTGCACCGGCACGTCCGGGATGACCACCACGCCCCGCGTGCTGCGGCGCTCGTCGCGGTAGCGCTTGGAGTGCCCGGGCGCGTGCACGCCGGCGAGCATGTCGTACACCGCGTCCTTGCCCACCGAGGCCGGGCAGAACTCGTGCACGGTGTTGCCCGCGCGGTCGTGGGCCCGCATCGGCGCGGGCGCGTTGGTGTAGTACTCGGACAGTTCCACCGCCAGGTCGGCCGAGCCCCCCGGCGCGCCCACCGCCTCGTGCGGCGCGCCGTAGGTGAACGACACCGTCACGTCCGGGCGCAGGCGGCGCATGCCCAGCGCCCCGTGCACCGCCGTCACGTCCAGGTCCACCGCGCTGCCGCGGGTGGGGGTCAGGATCATCGTCGACAGCCAGACCTCCGCCTCGACGCCCAGCACCTGGCTCATGCCCTTGAACACCTGGTAGCGGCCGGCCTGCTCGAAGCGCTCCAGGGCCCCGGGCTCGCGCACGCTCATGGTCGCGTCGAACGCCGCCCGCGTGCCGAACGAGCGGATCAGCCCGTCGAATCGCTCCACCGCGTCGAGCGCCTTGGCCGCGGCCCGCTCGCCCACGCCCCGGCGCCTCGCGGCGTGCACGATCTGGCGGAGGGTCTCCGGCCCGGGCAGCATGGCAAGTACGTCGGTCCCCGGCTGGCGCCGGACCGCCGACATCAACCGGCTGACCGGCACGCGCCCCACCCCCAGCGCCCGCGCCACCGCAGAGGGCCCCTCGGACCCTTCCGGCAGCCCGGCGAGCACGCCCCGCAGGGCGGCGCACATCTCCACTGCCAGGTCCGCGCCCGCGTGGGCCGGGCCATCCGCCCGCTCGGCCGTCATCGTCGATTCCATGTGCCTCCCGGTGGGTCGCCTTCGGCGTTCCCCGGATGATAGCGGAAAACATCCGGAATCCGGCGTTATTTATTACGCATTCCCGTGATTTCTGGTACGCTGCGACACGCAGGACGGGTCGAACGGGTCGACAGGCGTGATCCGGCCCGTCCGAGTGCCCGGCCTCTTGGCCAAAGGAAGCAGAGAGATGATCAAGTTGCGTGTCGTGCGGGCGGTCTGCCCGCTGTTCCTTGTCACCGCCGCCTCGGCCCAGTGGACGCCCGACCCCACGGAGAACACCCCGGTGGTCGTCCGGCCGGGCGACCAGACCGTCGTGAAGGCCGCGACGGTCTCGGACGGCTCGTCGTGGACCGGCTGGTTCGACTTCGGCGCGCCCGGCGTCCAACTCCGCGTCCAGCGCCTCGACCCGGCCGGCCAGCCCGTCTTCGACGCAGGGGGCCTGATCGTCTCGGACCACCCCCAGGGCACCTCCGTCGTCGACTGGGACCTGCGCACCGACGACGCGGGCAACTGCCTGGTCACCTTCGTCGACATCCGCAACGGCCCGGACAACGACGTGCAGGCCTACCTCATCGGCCCCGACGGCTCGTTCCTCTGGGGTCAGGACGGCGTGACCGTCTCCGACAACGCCGACTTCGAGGCCGACCCCCGCATCGCACGCCTCTCCGGCGGCGACTACGCCGTCGTCTGGCCCCGCATGGACGGCGACCGCGGCCTCGTCTACCAGCGCATCAGCCCCGACGGCGCCAAGGCCTTCCCCGGTGACGGCGTGGTCATCGCAGGCTTCGGGTCCGCCTCGCCCGCGTTCGTCGAGATCCTCCCGACCGACGACAACGGCTTCATCGCCTCGTGGGTCCGCGACATCGCCAGTTTCATGAGCCCCCGCCACGTGCACGCCCAGAAGTTCGACAGCGAAGGCCAGCCGCAGTGGGGCGCCGGGCCCGTCGTGGTGTCCGACGCCACCAGCGTGCCGATCGCCCACCAGCCCCGGCTGATCTCCGACGGCGCGGGCGGCGCGGTCATCGCCTGGCACGACGTGCGCAACGGCGACTTCGACTGCTTCGTCCAGCGCCTCGACGCCGACGGCGCCGCGGTGTTCACTCCCGGCGGCGTCGCCGCCTCGACCGAGTTCGGACGCCAGCAACTCGACCCGGCGGTGGCCCTGGCGCCCTCGGGCGACCCGATGGTCTTCTTCCGCAACATGGACGGCGCGCAGAACTTCCAGGGCGTCAACGTCCAGCGCTTCGACCGCGACACCGGCGCCCGCATGCTCGGGGAGGCCGGCGTGGAGGTCGTCGGCTTCGACGCGAGGTTCAAGGGCCCCGCCCGGGCCGTCTCGCACGCGCAGGGCGCGGCCGCGGTGTTCGACCACCAGGTCAGCGGGCCGGCCGGCGTGCTCGAACTGCTCATCGTCGACGAGTCGGGCGTCCTGGTCACCGGTTCGCCCGTGACGGTGAGTGACTCGGCGGGCGCCAAGGGGCGGCTGAACCTGCGCCGCTGGGACGACGGGCGCATGCTCGCCGTCTGGTCCGACAGCCGCAACGGCACCGAGGACATCTACGCCCAGTCGGTCAACGCCGACGGCAGCCTGGGCGGGGCCCCGTGCGCCGCCGACTTCAACGCCGACGGCTCGGTCGACGTCTTCGACCTGCTCGACTTCATCGACGCCTACGCCGCGGCCGGATCCGACGCCGACCTGGCCGCCCCGTTCGGCGAGATCGACCTCTTCGACCTGCTCGCCTTCATCGACCTCTACGGCGCCGGCTGTCCCTGACCGAACGCCGGACAGCACCCACCCGGGCCGGCCCAACCGCCCGCCCGGGCTTTCCGAAGCCCGGCCCCCGCCCGCCCGGCAACGCCGGTCCGACGGGCGTTTTCGCCGAGTGTTCAGATTTTGAGCATTTTAGGAAAACACCCGATGCGTTCCCGGACCGGGTCTGGTAGGTTGGTGCGTCACGGGCAGGACGGTCCGTCCTGCCGCTCGTCCCCCTGCTGAGAGGATCCAGAGATGACCATCCGTTCCCGCGGCCTCCCCGCCGCATGCTGTCTGTGCGTCCTGGTCGGTTCCGCTTCCGCCGCCAGCCCGGTCTGGTCGACCGTGTACGGCGAAGGCCTGACCGGCGCGTACGTCGCCGACCTGCATGTCCACAACGGGGACCTGTACGCCACCGGCCAGTTCACCATCACCGGCGTGCCCGGCGGCACCCACATCGCCCGCTGGGACGGCTCCGCGTGGGCCGCCGTCGGCGACGGCCTGCAGAACCAGTACTCCAACGCCATGGCCTCGTTCCAGGGCGACCTGATCGTCGGCGGCTACTTCGACACCGCCGGCAACGTCCCCGGCACCGCCAAACTCGCCCGCTGGGACGGCTCCGCCTGGCACAGCATGGACGCCCAGGCCGAGATCTTCCTCAGTTCCATCTGGGACCTCGAAGTCCACGACGACGGCTCCGGTGAGGCGCTCTACGTCGCCGGCAACTACGTCAACCTCAACGGCCAGACCGGCCTGGACCACATCGCCCGCTGGGACGGCGAGGCCTACACCCCCGTCGGCGGGACCATCGGCGGCGCCGTCCCGCTCATCGTCCTCGACGCGCTCAGCGCCGACATCGGCGACGGCAGCCACCTCTACGCCGCCGGGCGCTTCCTCTCCATCGGCGGCGTGCCCGCCAACAACATCGCCCGCTGGAACGGCGAGTCCTGGGAGGCCCTCGGCGCCGGCATCCGCCGCACCTCCGGCTTCGCCCAGGGCTTCCACATGACCACCTTCGACGACGGCAGCGGCCCGGCCCTCTACGTCGGCGGCTCGTTCAACCTCATCAACAACACCGAGCCGGCCGCCAACGTCGCCAGGTGGGACGGGTCCGCCTGGACCACCGTCGGCGCGGGCTTCGACGGCGCGGTGCAGGAACTGGCCGTCTACGACGACGGCACCGGCGAAGCCCTCTACGCCATGGGCAACTTCAACAACTCCGGCGCCACCCCGACGGCACGCATCGCCAAGTGGAACGGGACCGCATGGCAGCCCGTCGGTGACGGCGCCAACGGCAACGTCTTCACCGCCCTTGTCCACGACGACGAACTGATCCTCGGCGGCGGGTTCACCCAGGTCGACAACCAGCCCGCATCGCTGGTCGTCTCCCTCGTCGGTTCCTGCCAGGCCGACCTGTCGGGCGACGGCCAGGTCGACATCTTCGACCTGCTCGGCTACGTCGACTTCTACGCCAACGCCGACCCGGCCGCCGACTTCGCAGCCCCCTTCGGCACGATCGACCTCTTCGACCTGCTGGCCTTCATCGACGCCTACACCGCCGGCTGCCCGTAATCACCCCCATCCACGCGAGACGGGAGGCCGAGAAGGCCTCCCGTTCTCATTTCCGGCCTTCCCGCGGGCATTTGCGTTGAATTCGGCCCCCGTTCGGGGTAGGTTGTGGGGCGCTTTCGCCCGTACGCCCCCACGCCGAGGACCGCCATGCATCCAGCCCCCACCCGCCCGGCCGCCGTCCTGATCGCGCTGGTCGGGCTGTCCGGGCCGTCCCTGGCCCAGGGCGCCGACGGGCCCGTGTTCGGCGTGCGC
>CAZFSO010000113.1:0-1561 GCA_964522095.1 uncultured Phycisphaeraceae bacterium
CCTCCTGACGCCCAAGGCGCGCGTCCATCCCGTCGCTTGCGCTCCGGGCTATTTGGAACCTGCGTGCTCTTCGCAGGGCCGAAGAGCACGGCACCGACACGCCCCCAGCGACTCAGCCCTTCGGGCTGACGGTGGGCTGGCAGCCCACCGCTCCAAGATGTGGGCTGGTTGCCCACCGCTCCAGGATGCGGGCTCACGCCGCCTGGTTGTAGTCCTCGCCCCACTCGTCCTCGTCGTGCCCGGGGGCGGGGGGGTCGAAGACGCCCCACTGGTCTTTCGGCAGGTGGCGGTGGTGGACGCGGATGACCCGTTCGAGTTGGGCGGCGAAGAGTTCGGCGACGACCTGGACGGTGCGCACCTGCTGCTCGCTGAACGGGCGGGTGGTGTCTCGGAACATCGCCAGGACGGCCAGGCACTCGCCGTCGCGACGGCAGGCGTGGACGAGGACGGTGCGGTCCTCCATCCAGTGCGCGTCCGGGCCGAGCCAGGCGCGCATCTCCGCGGGCCCGGCGATGGCCTGGATGCCCTCGCAGTCCTGGAAGGCGGGCGCGAGCGAGTCGGCCAGGTGGTCGAGCATGACCTCGGCGTGGTCCTTGGGCACGTCGTGGTTGACGTAGGCGCCCAGGGAGTACTCGCCGGCGGTGGACGGCAGGAACACGGCGGCGTTCGTCGGGCCCAGACGGGCCAGGGCGTACTCGAGCGTGGTGCGCAGCAGGCCCTCGATCTCCAGTTCCTGGCGGAGCAGGGCGCTGAGTTCGCCGGTCATGCGCACGTCGGTCAGTTGGTCGGACATGTCGCGGTAGGCCTCGACGAGGTCGTTGCAGAGTTCGCCGACCTGACCGGAGACCTGCTGGCGCGCGCCGTTGAGCGTGTGGCATAGTTTGCGGAGGCGTTCGACGCGCTGGTCGCGCCGGCGGTTGCGCTCGGCCCGCCGGGCGGCCGCCTCGACACGCCGGAGCACCTCGTTCGTGCGGGTGCGGGGGCTGATCAGGTCGCACGCGCCGGCGCGCATGGCCCGCACCGCGTCGTCTGCGCTGGGCGATTCGACGATGACGACGCCCGACAGGGCGTGGGACGAGCCGAGGCGTTCGAGCACCTCCAGCCCGTCCTCGCCGGGCAGGTCGCGGTCGATGATGACCAGGTCGCACGGCTCGGCGGTGGCCATGGCCAGGGCGTCGGCGCCCAGGCGGGCGAACCGGACGGACTCGACCCGCCCGCCGAGCATCTCGCCGAGGCGGCGCTTCAGCGAGGCGCGGGCGCTGACCACCAGCACGCGGACCGGGATCTCCGGCCGGTTGTCGTGCTGCGCGGTGTGCTGTTCCATGGCGTGTCTCTCTCTTCTTCTCGTTTACGCGGCCCGCCTGCGGGCCTTGGCTTCCGGCAGGACGATCTCGGCGTAGGCCCCGCCGAAGCCGCCCGGGTTGTTGGCGATCTCGATCGAGCCGCCCATGAGTTCCACGAGGCTCCTGGCCCGCGCCAGGCCGAGCCCGGCCCGGCGTCCTGCGGGCTGCTCGGAGAAGAACGGGTCGAAGGCGTGGCTGAGCGCCCTGGCGCTCAGGCC
>CAZFSO010000113.1:1661-5958 GCA_964522095.1 uncultured Phycisphaeraceae bacterium
GCGTCGCGCAGCACCAGCATCGGGTCGCACTCGGCGGGCCTGGCCGCGGGCGGGTTGGAGAGCAGGTGCATCGAGGTGATCATGTCAGAGACCTGGGCGGCTGCCTCGGCGATGGCCGCCGCGTCCTCGCGCTGACGGGGCGTGCCGGCCTGCTCGCGCAGCAACTGGGCCCGCCCGCGGATGACGGTCAGGGGGTTGTTGAGTTCGTGGGCCGCGCCCGCGGCCATCTGGCCCAGGCGCACCAGCGACTCCTTCGACGCGAGTTCGTCGCGCGTGGCCGCCAGGTCGCGGTTCGCCTGGGCGAGTTCCTCGCCCAGGGACCTGGCCGCGTCGGCCCGGCAGGCGGCCTCCAGGGCCCAGGCCCAGAGGCCCGCCACCGGCTCGACCGCGCCGCGGTCGGACCCCAGCCGCGCGACCGGCGCCAGGATCAGGCACGACGCCCCCGGCGCGTCGCCCGTCGCGCCCGCCCCGACCAGCGCGGGCGTGCCCGCCTCGCGCAGGTGCTCGACGAGGCGGGCGAACCAGCCGAGTTCGCACGCGATGAGCACCTGGGCGGCGTGGGCCTCGGCCAGGTCGGCCGGTCGCCGGATGCTGGCGCCGTCCGACGGCCGCTCGACGCGCCGGGCCTTGTCCATCGCGCCGGCCGCGTCGATCAGCGCCAGCGTCCAGTCCGCGCTGTCGGTCGCCTGCCAGACGGCCGCGACGCGCCCGACCCCGAGCAGTTCGCAGGCCGAACGCCCCACGGCGCCGACGACCTCGGCGACCGTCTGGTCCGGCTTGACGCCGCGGCTGAAGGCCTCGACCGCCCGGGCCACGGCGCGGGCGCGATCGGACTCGGCGGTGATCTCGCGCAGACGGCCGGCCAGTTCGTTGCTGCGGCGTGACGCGGCCGCGGCGCTCCAGGCGACCGGGTCCGCCCCGTCGCCCACGCCCAGCGCCTGGGCCCGGGTCCGCACGGCTTCGAGCGCCTTGGACGCGGCACGCTCGGGGGCGTCGGGCTCCATGCCCGCGGCCCGCGCGGCCGGGTCGCGGTCGGGGACGGGCGTGAACTCACCCGGCCAGCCCAGGCAGTTGAGCCGCGCCCACGCCTTGGCCAGCGACACCAGGCCCGCCAGTTGACGGTCGGCCGACGCCGGCATGGCCTCCTGCGGCTGGTCGTGCAGCCACACCGCGTCGCGCACCGGGCCGGGCAGGCCCCACGCCTCGGCCAGGCGCTTGCCCGCGGTGTGGTGGTCGATGCCCACCACCGCGCGCAGCGCGTGGGCGAGCGGGCGCGCGGTGCGCTCGGCCCGGTCGACCGCCTGGGCGAACGCGCCCGGATCGTCGATCGCGACGGCCAGTTTGCCCGCGTCGTGCAGGAGGCCGGCCAGGGCGGCCCGGTCCGGGTCGATCGTCTTGGAATCAGCCGCCAGGCGCTCGCACATGGCCGAGACGGCCAGGGCGTGCGTCCAGAAGCCCGCGGCGTCGAGGCCGCTGCGCGGGTCCAGCCGCTCGTTGAGCGCCACCATCGCCGACGCCGCCACCACGCCCGTGCGCACCGCGCCCAGCCCGGCGATGATCACCGCCCGGTGCGGGGTCGTCACGCGCGCGGCCGACGCGCCCGCGCGGGCGCGGCACCAGCCCAGCGACGGCTCGCACAGCACCGCGTCGTTGGCCAGCATCGCCAGCGCGTCGTCCAGCCCGGGGTCCTCGACCGAGCGCAGCGCCAGCCACAGCCGCGCCACCGGCCCGAGCGGGGGCAGCGACGGGGGACCGGGATGTCCGGCGGGTTCTGGCACGCGGGTCACCGCCTGGCGGGGTCGAGGTCGAGCAGCGACTCGATCCGCCGGCCGAGTTCGTCGAGGTCGAAGGGCTTCTTGATGAAGTCGTCGGCGCCGGCGTCGCGCAGGCGCTGGATCTCCTCGGCCTCGACCACGCCCGACACGCAGAGCACCTTGGTGCCGGCCAGTTCGGGCGTCTCGCGCACGCGCCGGCACACCACGTTGCCGTTGATGTCGGGCAGCATGTAGTCCAGCAGGATCAGCGCGGGCCGGAAGCGCTCGGTCTCGAGCCCGGCGTCGTAGCCGTTCAGGGCCGAACGCACCTCGTAGCGCCCGTCGGCCTCCAGCCACTCGGTGAGCAGGCCGACGATCTCGGGGTCGTCGTCGACGACGAGGATGCGCTTGGCGCCGCGCTCGAGGGGGTCGGTGGGGATGTCGTTCTCGCGCATGAAGCGCAGCAGTTCCTCGCGGGGGATGCGACGGAAACGCGAGCCGGGCACGCGGAAGCCGTTCAGACGACCCGCGTCGAAGCAGCGGATGATGGTCTGCTGCGAGACCTTGCAGACCTCCGCGGCCTCGCCGGTCGTGAAGATCTTCTTGTCGGCCCAGTCGTGGGACCCGTTGGCGTCGGACATGGCGCAGTCTCCCAGGCCGGCTCCAACGGCACACCCGGCACGACCGCTCATCGGCCCCCAGATTGCCCGACTTCACGCCGATCGGCCCCGTTCAGGAAAACCGCCCCCGCGACGAGGGGGCGAGATTCGACCCCGGGTGGTTGTGCAGGGGCGGGCGGGGGGAGCGGGGCGCGTTATGCGTCCGGCTGAGCGTGACGGGCCCGCCACTGCGTCACGGCGTCGGGCTCGCGGGCGTAGACCGGGGCCAGTTCGTCCGCACCGACCGCCTCCAGACCCACCGCCGCGAACAGGCAGGCCTGCGGCGAGAGCGCCAGCGACACCCGGCTCATGCCCAGTTCCGCCGCCCGGGCGGCGATCGCCTGGGGCAGGTGGGCGTCGGCCACGATCGACCGGGCCATGCCCGGGCGCAGCGCGTCGGCGGCGTGCACGCCCAGCGCCTCGGCGCGGCCGTCGGGATGGAGCAGGGTCAAATGGGCCGCGTTCTTCTTGCCGGCCAGCGCGATCAGCGCGGGCCGGTCCGGGCCGAGCACGCCCCGGGCCGCCACCAGCGCCGTGGGCACCGGGATGACCGGCACGCCCAGCGCGAACGCGAGCGTCTTGGCGGTCGTCGTGGCGATGCGCAGGGCGGTGTATCCCCCGGGGCCGACGGAAACCGCGATGGCGTGGAGGTCCCCGGGCGCCACGCCCGCGTCGCGGCAGGCGCGGTCGACGGCCACCATCACCGCGTCGGTCGACCGGGCCGCGCCGTCCGCGACGCTCGACGCGATGACCTCGGCGGTGCGCTCGCCGACGTGGCCCACGCACGCGCCGGGCGGGGCGGCGGACGGGTTGGACGCCTCGATGGCCAGGACGGTGCGCACGGGCGGGATTGTTGCGGGCTCAGGCCTCGGGCGGGCGGCGGCGCTGCTTGGCCTCGCCGCGGCGTTTCTTCTCGTCGATGCGGCGCTGCACCGCGCCGCGTCCGGGCTTGGTGGGGCGGCGCTTCTTGGGCACGACCAGCGAGCGCGCGACCAGTTCGCGCAGGCGGTCCATGCAGGCGTCGCGGTTCCGGGCGGCCGAGCGGGTCGAGTCGTCCTGGATCAGGACCTCGCCGGACTCGGTCAGCGCGGCGCCGGCGATGGCGACCAGGCGGTCCCGGGCGGCCGGCTTGAGGGGCAGGTCGTCGAGGCGGACGCGGAGTTGGCACTTGGTGGCGCGTTTGTTGACGTTCTGGCCGCCGGGGCCGGAGGCGCGGACGAAGGCGAACTGGAGGGCCGCCGCGGGCACGCGCACGCCGGGCGCCAGCGCCACCCCCTCACCGGGCGGCGGCTGGGGGGGCCGGGGGGCGTTCTCGGGCGTTGCGGGGGGTTCGTCGCGGGGCATCCGAGCAGGGCATAGCACGCGAGGGGGGCAATTGCAAGTGCCGTATCTCAACCATCTTGCGCAAAAGTCCGGTCTTTCCGGCGTTGACCCGGCGGGTCGTGTCTGGGATACTCAGCCTTGCACCCCGGACGGGTCGCGACGGTCGCTCAGGCGACCGCGAGGACGCGTCCGGCGTGCCGGTCGCCGGCCACCGGACGCCCGCCGAACCTGACTCCACGCACGCGCGAGCGCGCTGAAAGTGAGCGGCTGATGAAGACGATCACGAAGAAGATCCTGGTGGACCGCATCGCGACCAAGCACAACCTGCAACGGACCGCGGTCAAGAACGTCCTTCAGGACTTCCTCGACCAGATCGTCGAGGAACTCGGCGAGGGCAACCGCATCGAGTTCCGCGACTTCGGCGTCTTCGAGGTCAAGCACCGCGCCGCGCGCACCGCACAGAACCCCAAGACCCTCGAACGCGTCCCCGTGCCCGCCAAGCGCTCCGTCCGCTTCAAGCCCGGCCGACGCATGCGCGAGGAGATGGACGTGCCCCAGGAA
>CAZFSO010000114.1:0-5569 GCA_964522095.1 uncultured Phycisphaeraceae bacterium
CGGGGCTCAGTCGCGCAGGGCGTCGAGGAAGATCTCGCCGAAGGCTTCGAGTTTGGCGCGGCCGACGCCGCGGACGCCGAGCATGGCGTCGAGGGTTTCCGGGCGGGCGCGGGCCAGTTCGCGGAGGGTGGCGTCGGAGAAGACGACGTAGGGCGGCACGGCCCGCTCGGTGGCGACCTCCATGCGGACCTGGCGGAGTTTCTCGAAGAGTTGCTTCTCGTCGAAACTCAGGGGCTCGGCGTCGGGGACGCGGTCGCGGCGGCGGCGTTCGGACTTGGCGCTGCCGGTGCCGACGGGGCGGGCGAGGGGCACCGTTTCCTCGCCCTTCATGACGGGCAGCCCTCGGGGGCCGAAGCGGAGGGTCTCGAAGTGGCCGTCGACGAAGCGTTCGAGGGCCTCGGCGGCGACGAGTTGGTCGATGAAGGACGCGAGGGCGGGCTTTCGGTGGTCCTTGAGCATCCCGTAGACGCTGAGTTTGTCGTGGCCGGCGCTGCGGACGCGCTCGGTGTCGGCGCCGCGGAGGACGTCGACGACGTGGGCCGCGCCGTAGCGCTGGTTGGTGCGCGCGACGGCGGAGAGGATGACCTGGCCGATGCGCTTGGCGTCGGTCTCCTGCTCGGTCTCGCCGAGGCAGACGTCGCAGGCGTTGCAGGTCGCCTGGCCGGCGGGCGGCGTGTAGGCCTGGCCGAAGTGCTCGCTGAGCATGCGGTGGCGGCAGCCCATGGAGGAGATGAGGCGGCGCATGTCGCGGACGAGGTCGATCTGGGCCTGCGTGGCCTCGTCGTCGGCGCCCTGCTCGGCGTTGCTGTTTCGGATCAGTCGTTCCCAGCGGGTCGCGTCGGAGGGGTTGTAGAGCAGCAGGCACTCGGCGGGCTCGCCGTCGCGTCCGGCGCGCCCGGTCTCCTGCTGGTAGGCCTCGACGGACTTGGGCATGGTGGCGTGGACGACCAGGCGGACGTTGGAGCGGTCGATGCCCATGCCGAAGGCGACGGTGGCGACGACGACGTCGAGGGTCTCGTTGCTGAAGCGGTGCTCGACGTCGCGGCGGACCTTCTCGTTCAGGCCGGCGTGGTAGGCCTCGGCGTTGATGCGGAGCGTGCGGAGTTGCTCGGCGAGGTTCTCGGTGTCCTTGCGGCTCAGGCAGTAGACGATCGCGCCCCCGCCGTCGCCGGCGCGCTGGTGGTTGCGCACGGCCTCGGCGGTCTGCTCGGCGGCGCCCGCGCCCTCGCGCCGGGCGCGGACGCGGTAGGTCAGGTTGGGCCGGTCGAAGGAGCCGACGAGGACCTCGGGCACGCCGTCGGCGTAGCCGACGCGCCCGAGGCGGAGTTGGCGGACGATGTCCTCGCGCACGCGGGGGGTGGCGGTGGCTGTGAAGGCCTGCATGGGCACGCGGGGGGCGACCTCGCGCAGTTCGGCCAGACGCCGGTACTCGGGGCGGAAGTCGTGGCCCCACTGGCTGATGCAGTGGGCCTCGTCCACGGCGACGGCGCCCAGGCGGTCGGCGTCGGCCAGGCTGGCCAGGAAGGACTTGAACCCGGCGGTGACGACGCGCTCGGGGGCCGCCAGGAGCAGGTTGATCTCGCCCTGCACGAGGCGGCGGAGGATGGCGCGGGCGTCGTCGGCGTTGACGCCGGAGTGGATGGCGGCGGCGGGGTAGCCGTTGAGTTCGAGGCCCCGGACCTGGTCGCGCATCAGGGCGATCAGCGGCGAGACGACGATGGTGGCCTTGCCGGTGACGAGTGGCGGGGCCTGGTAGCAGAGGCTCTTGCCGCCGCCGGTGGGCAGGACGGTCAGGCAGTCGCGTCCCTCGACGCCGGCGGCGATGGCCGCGGACTGCATGGGCCGGAGTTCGTCAAACCCCCAGACGCGGCGGACGGCGTCCTGGATGGGGCTGGCGGCGGTGGGCACGGGGAAGGGTATACCCGGACAGAAGCCGGAGATGGGTGGTGAGGAAGGGACTGGCCACTGGGGACTGGCCACTGGAGTCGGGACTGGCCCGTCGGCATCAAGGGGTGGGTAGGCCGGCGTTGGTCGTCGGGTGCTGGGGGGTGTGGGCGAGCAGGACGGCCCGTTGGGCGGGGGTGATGGCGTCGAAGGGGACGAGGCCGACGGGCTCGGCGTTGGCGGTGAACAGGACCGTGCCGTCGAAGGATCGGGGCGGGTCGAGCCGGTCCGCCGCGACGCGATGGGTCATGCCGCGTTCGGCCCAGAACCATTCGGCGTGTTCGCCGTCCCAGCGGAACCGCCAGCGCCCGCTGGTGTCGCCGAAAGTCCCGGCGCGGGCGAGGCCGCGGGCAAGGCGCAGCGCGCGGGCGTCCGAGACGCTGCCGGAGCGGGCCGCCAGGTAGCCAACCCAGAGCACGGTTGCCGCTCCGGCCGGCACGAACGCGGCCAGAAAGGCGTCGGCGCCGGCGATCAGCAGCGAGACGAAACACGCCGTACCCATCATCATCAGGAAAACCCAGATGAGTTGGCGGCGACGAGCTCGCTTGAACTGCTTTGACGCGCGGAACGACTGAACGTGGACGGCCGTCAGGCGGACGCCGTTCTCACCGTCGGACGTCCACTCGGCTTCGATCGGCCAGGCTTCGGTGGTGGTCATGGGTGCAGGATACCGGGATCAGGGGAGAGGGTGGCGGGCGTTGGATTTCGGCGGGTTGCTTTGGCGCGGTCCGGTGGCTGCGCCAAGGTCGCCGTCGTGTTCCGGGCGTGTCAATCCGCGGTGAAGAACCTGATGGAGCCCGCCGGAGCGTCCTTGAGGTCCAGCGTCGGCACGCTGAAATCCGGCCCCGCGTCGCGAAGGCGGTCCAGGTCGGCGGGGAAGAGCGGCTCGGGGGTGATGGTCAGGTCGAAGACGTCGCCCTCGCGGTCCACCGTCAGGGTGACGGGGCCGGGGTCGAAGCCCCATCCGGTGCGGTCGACAAAGCCGGGGTCGCCGAAGGGCACGGCGTCGATGGCGAGGACGAGGTCGTTTGGGCGGAGGCCGGCGCGGGCGGCGGGCGTGCCAGGGGCAACCTCGAGGATCGACAGGCCCCCGTCGTGCAGGATGCTGCGATTCACGCCAATGCCGACGTACTGCGGCGCGGTCACACGGGCAGCGCGTGGGTCGGCGGGGGTGAAGGCGGCCAGGCCGGAGCGGGGGTCGAGGCGCACGCGGAAGCATCGCAGCAGGTCGTGTCCGATGAGCGTCTGGTGGGCGTCGATCTCGGCGGTCGCACGTTGGACGGTGAGGCCGGCGAGTTGGAGCGGCCCGCGGAGCGGCGCGGTGTGGTGCCGTGTCTGAACGCCGGAGAGCCCCTGTCCGGGCTTGATGAACCGGGCCAGATCCGGGTGCGTCCATGTTGACGCGAGTGTGCCGGGCAGGTGGATCATCGAACGGCCCCCGGAATCAACCCTGAACCACGCCGTCGTGACGGGCTGGGCATCGGTGTCGAGCAAGGTCATGCGCACCTCGGGCGTCTTGCGCCGCGTGCGGCGGAGTTCGGTCACGCCAGGCGCGTCGGGGTCGAGGACGCCCGGCTGGACGCGGATCACGCCGGCGGGGTAGTCCAGGTCGAGCGTGACGAGGTCGAAGCCGGGGTATCCGAGCAGCCCGACGATGTCGAGTTCTTCGGTCCACACCGCGAGGGTGTCGCTGATGACGAACGGCACGGTCCGCATGCGCAGTGGGCCGACGGCGACGGCATCGGCGAAGGCCACCGGGTAATCGCGCTCGTCGCCGCTGATGTCGGTGAGGCGTCCGGTGGTGGTCGGCTCGAGCCCGGCTGCCAACGCGGCGCCGGTGCTGATGGCGGAGACCTCGGCCCCGGTGTCGAGCACGAAGCGGAACGGGCCTTGGCCGTTGACGGTGGCTTCGACGATGGCCCAGCCGTTCTCGATGGCGCCGGGGAGGGCGGCGGGCGCGCCGTCGGGGGCGTCGAGCGTCGCGGTGACGGGAGAGACCCAGCGGGTGGCGCAGGCGGGGAGGGTCAGCGCGAGGAGCAGGGCCAGGGCGGTGAGGGTGCGTGACATCGGGGCATGATTGGCCCGGGGATGGGGGGCGGGGTGAATCCGGGATGGTTGCCGGCGCGGCTGGCGGACACGGGGACCGCGCGGGTTGAAACCCGCGGCTCGGGCGCTGCCGCTCGGTCAGGGCGTGGAGGTGGCCGGCGTGGCGTCCTGGGCGGGCTCTTTGGGTGTTGAATCGGCGACTTCGGGCTGGGTTTCGTCCGCTTGCGCGGCCGCGCGGGCCGCGTTCTTCTGGAACAGCCGGTAGAAGTACGGCTCCTCCAGGTACTCCGTCAGCCCGAGGCGCAGGGTTACGGTGGCGTCGCCACGCCGGACGACAAACTCGCGGTCGGTGATGGCCTGATCCGTGGTCGGGCCGGGCCAGGCGTCGAGGCTGTCCCCGAGTGAGCGGCCGTCGATGGCGAGCACGACGTCGCCGACCAGCAGCCCGCCGGCCTCGGCCGGAGAGCCCGGATTGACCTCGGTGATGACAGGCAGCGGGGAGTTTTCGAGCGTCACGGTGAAGCCGTGGATGCGCCAGACCGGCATGGGGACCTCGGTCAGCCCGTCCGGGTGGTCGAAGCGGGCTCGGCCGGACACCGGGTCGAGACGGACGCGGAAGTGACGCAGCAGCCTGGCGCCGATCGCGGAGTCGCCGTCGCCGGCGCGTTCGGGCACCAGGGCCATGACGCGGGTCGCGACGACTTGCCCGAGGTGCAGGTCGAAGTTGAGGCGGGCGAAGTGGGCCGGCTGGATCGTGCCGTTGGCCGACATGGTGGCGCCGATCTGGGCCGTGGTGTCCCGATCGGGGAGCAGGATGGCGTCCATCCCGGCGACGGTCATGACCGCGCCGCTGCCGGTGTCGACGAGCAGGGTGGACGGGAAGTCGGCGTCCGGCTCGCCGGGGATGCGGAACACGCCCTCGACGAAGGGCACGCGCGTGCGCCGGGCGCTGAGCGGCAGGACGGCGGGATCGGACGGGCGCAGGCGCTCTGAGGTCGCGCGCACCCGGCACGCGGGGTAGTCCAGGTCCAGCGTGCACGAGGTGAACACGTTGTAGCCGAGCACGCCGACCGCGCGGCGCTGCGGCCCTTCACCGTCGCCCATGCCCCCGGCGGCGACGGCTTCGGGGAGGTCGTTGATCGTGAACGGCACGCCCCGTGCGACCAGCCCGCCCACCTCCACCCGGCCGGCCTTCGTGAGCGGCTCGCGGTAGCGCCCGCCGTGGGCGTCGACGGTGCGGGCGGTGCCCGTGCGTCGGAGGCCCGCGAGCCGGGCGACGGAGGGCGAGACCTGCGAGACGGCCGAACCGGTGTCGAGGATCAGCCGGTGCGGCCCCGTGCCGTTGATCATCACCTCGACGATGATCCGGTCGTCGATGAACTCCGCGGGGAGTTCGACCGTGCGCGCGGCGAGCGCGACGGAGTCCGGGCGGGTGCGGACGGCTGGAGACGAGCAGCCGCCGAGCCCGACGGCGAGGACGAGCAGCAGCATCGCGAGCGGGCGGGTGACCCGGGTTCGGGGGGTGGCCATCGGCCCAGCATAGGGGGTGAGCCGTAGGGATGTGCTTGGTCGGCGGGGG
>CAZFSO010000115.1:0-1880 GCA_964522095.1 uncultured Phycisphaeraceae bacterium
GCACCTGACGGCGCTGACGATCATCGAGCCGGACCGGGAGGTGCACCGGAGGCGGTTGGAGGCTTTGGGGGGCGCCGCAGCGGGGGCCCCATAACAGGGGCGCCGCGGCGGGGTGGAACCTTGTGTGGCGTTTTGCCGTACAAGTTGGTAGGCTTGTGCCGAGGGAGTGTCGATGAGCGCGTTGCCGAACCAATCCAGCCGCTTGGACTTCCGGATCTCGCCGGAACAGAAGTCGTTGATCGAGCGGGCCGCGCGGGCCATGGGGCAGACGGTGTCGGGCTTTGCGACGACGACGCTGCTGCGGGCGGCCGAGGACGCGATCGAGCGTGAGACGAACCGGGTGCTGTCGGACCGGGACGCAGCGCTGTTTTTGGCGATGCTGGAGTCGGATGCGGGGCCGAACGAGGCGTTGAAGGCCGCGGCCGAGCGATACAGGGCGCAGCGTGGGGGTTGAACCGGGGGGCTGGGTTGTCGAGGAGTTGCGTCCGGACCACGACCGTGCTGGGTTCTCGTGCGGGCAGGCTTCGCTTGACGAGTTCATCCGGCGTTACGCGGGGCAGAACGAGAAGAGCGGGATGAGCCGCACGTTCGTGGCGGTTCGGCCGGGAGAGACCGGCGTCGCGGGGTATTTCGTGCTGGCGGCCGGATCGGTGGCCTATGAGACGCTGACCGACGCGCAGCGGAAGCGTTTGCCCCGGTACCCGGTCCCGACTGCGCACCTCGGGCGTCTGGCGGTCGACCGCCCGGCGCAGGGGCGGGGACTCGGCTCGTTCCTGCTGATGGACGCGTTGCGGCGTGTCGCGGCGGCGGACCGGCACATCGGCGTGCACGCGGTCGAGGTTGTCGCGATCGACGACGCGGCCAAGCGGTTCTACCTGAAGTACGGTTTCACCGAGCTGCTCGACGACCCGCGGCACCTGTTCCTTGCGATGAGCACCGTGCGGGCGTTGGGGTTGGTCTGAGGGGGGCGGGGAGAACAGAAGAACCCCACGATTCGAGGACTCATCGTGGGCGTTGCTGGGGGTGGGGCTGTGGGCCGTCAGGCGATGGAGCGGTCGGTCTTGATGTCGGCGGGGGGTGGGGCTTTGGAGGTGATGCGGGCGGCCGGGGCGTGGGAGGCGACGGGCCAGCCGGTCCAGGCGGCGTAGCGGTGCTGGAGGTCGGCGGCGATCTCGGCCGGGGTCAGGGTCGACTCGGCGTAGGAGATCGGGCGCATGTAGCGGACGCGGGCGCGGCTGGGGGTCCAGAGGGCCTGCCAGGCGGTGGGCGTGTCGGGGGCGCCCTCGATGATGACGGGCAGGATGCGGGCGTTGGTGCGCTTGACCAGCATGCCCACGCCGGGGTTGAAGGGCAGCAGGCGGGCGTGGGGGCGCTCCAAGCGGCCCTCGGGGAAGATGCCGATGCACGCGCCGGCGGCCAGGGCGGCGCGGGCGTCACGCAGGCCCTTGCGGCCCTCCTTGTCGCGGGTGACGAAGATCACGCCCTGCCAGCGCCAGAACCAGTTCAGCCAGGGGATGCGCATGTCCTCGGCCATGATCCAGCC
Organism: uncultured Phycisphaeraceae bacterium; assembly: GCA_964522095.1. Taxonomy (GTDB): domain Bacteria; phylum Planctomycetota; class Phycisphaerae; order Phycisphaerales; family UBA1924; genus UBA6054. The sequence goes on from CAZFSO010000115.1 coordinate 1,544, forward strand.
GATGCGGCGGGGGCAGCCGGCGGAGACGAGAATGGGGTCAACCCCGGCGGTGTGGTTGCAGACGACGATGAGCGGGCCGTCGATGTCCGATAACGCCCCGGGTTCGGTGTCGATTTTCAGGCGGTGGACGAGTCGTGCGTAGGCGCGTCCGAGGACGTAAAGCACGCCTGTGAAAGGGTCTGCGGGGTCGTGGAGTCGGCGTGCCGCCGCCCACCCGGCCGCGAAGAGCAGCAGGGCGAGCGCCAGCGGGATGCCGGTGACCCAATAGACCATGTGCGTATATGTTAGCGATCACAAAGAGAATGGCTCCCTCGGCTCGGAGTTTTTCTCGGCGTGG
>CAZFSO010000115.1:1980-5446 GCA_964522095.1 uncultured Phycisphaeraceae bacterium
TCATGAGTGACCTGTGGTCAGGGCGTCGGGAGGCGGCGGTGCGGAAGGCCGAGCCGCTGGCGGTGCGGGTGCGTCCGACGGACCTGGACGGGGTGATCGGTCAGGCGCATCTGCTCGGTCCGGGCAAGTTGCTGCGTCGGATGATCGACGCGGACGCGATCACGAGCCTGATTTTGCACGGGCCGCCGGGGACGGGGAAGACGACCTTGGCGGGGGTGATCGCGGGTCGGACCAGGCGGCGGTTCGTGCGGGAGAACGCGGCGAGCGTGGGCGTCAAGCGGATCCGCGAGATCATCGACGAGGCCGAGCGGGTGCTGGGGGACGAGGGCAAGCGGACGATCCTGTTTCTGGACGAGATCCACCGGTTCACGAAGGCGCAGCAGGACGTGCTGCTGGGCGACGTGGAGCGGGGGCTGATCACGCTGATCGGGGCAACGACGGAGAACCCGTTGTTCAGCGTGAACAGCGCGTTGATCTCGCGGTCGACCTTGTTCCGGCTGGAGCCGCTGACGGAGGACGAGACGGTGGCGCTGGTGCGCCGGGCGATCGCGCACCCGAAAGGGTACGGGGGGCTGCCGATCGAGGTCACCGAGGGGGCGTTGCGGGTGTGGGCGGTGAAGAGTGAGGGGGACGGGCGGCGGGCGCTGGGGGCGCTCGAAGTGGCGGTGGAGTCGGGGTTGGGAGAGAGACGAAGAGACGAAGAGACGGAGAGACGAAGTGGGAAGACTTCTGATTCCGATCACTCCGTCTCTGCGTCTCTTGGTCTCTCCGTCTCTTCCCCGCTCGTCATCGACGAGCGGGTGGCTGAAGACTCCATCCAGCAGAAGGTCGCCGTGTACGGGGACGACGGGCATTACGACGCGATCAGCGCCATGATCAAGTCGGTGCGCGGGTCGGACCCGGACGCGGCGGTGTACTGGATCGCGCGGATGCTCGACGCGGGCGAGGACCCGCGGTTCGTGGCGCGGCGCCTGGCGATCCTGGCGAGCGAGGACGTCGGCAACGCCGACCCGCGCGGCATCATGGTGGCGCAGGCGGCGTGGGACCTGGTCGAGCGGATCGGGATGCCCGAGGCTCGGATCACGCTCTCCCAGTGCGCCTGCTACCTGGCGATGGCGCCCAAGAGCAACGCGGCGTACGCGGCGATCAACGCGGCGATGGACGACGTGAAGAACGGGCGGGTGCTGCCGGTGCCGATGTACCTGCGCGACAAGAACAGTTCGCCGGTGTCGGTGGGCGAGGGCGGGGGCGTGCGGGTCAAGAGGGCGGGGGGCGAGGGGTACGAGTACTCGCACGACGCGGCGGGGCAGGTGACCGGCCAGGACTACCTGGGCGTCGAGAAGCGGTACTACGAGCCGAAGGACGTGGGGGCCGAGGCGGCGATGCGGGCCCGGCTGGAGGAGATCCGCGGCAAGCGGCGCGAGCGGTACGAGGGCGGCGGGTGAGCCCGGCCGACGCGAAGAGGGAACTGCGGGCCCGCCTGCGCGCCGTGGTCGGCGCGATGGACGCCGGGTCGCGTCGGGCGGCGTCGGGGTTGATCCGGGCGCATCTGGCGGCGTCGGACGCGTGGCGTCGGGCGGGGGTGGTGATGATCTACGCCGCGGACGCGAGCGAGCCGGACCTGGACGGGCTGATCGGGGTCGGTGCGGGCGAGGGCAAGACGGTGTGCGTGGCGCGGGTGGACTGGGCGCGCCGGGCGATGTCGCCTGCGTCGGTGCGGTCGCCGGAGGACCTGGTCGCGGGCAGGCACGGCATCCGCGAGCCGGGCACGGGCTGCCCGGAGGTGCCCCCGGATCTGGTGGAACTGGTGGTGGTTCCCGGGGTTGGGTTTGACGCGTCGGGGGGGCGGCTGGGTCGGGGCGGTGGTTTCTATGATCGGTTCCTGGCCGAGCGGTCGGTCGGCGGGGTTGGCGCGGGCGTGGTGCTGATCGGCGCGTGCTTTGCGGCTCAGGTCGTCGAGCGCGTGCCGCGGCAGGCGCACGACCGGCCGGTGGACGGGCTCGTGACGGAGGCGGGGCTGTCGATGGTGGTTCGGGACACGGAGGGACCGGCAACATGAGCCTGCCCAGTCAATCGGCGCGAGGTGGCGGACGGAGTGCGGCGGTGTCGACGAGGCGTCGTCGGCAGAGCCCGGTGCGATCGGCCTTGCCGTTTTTGATCGTCGCGGTGCTGGTGGTGATCGTGTGGTTCACGATGCGCCCGTCGGGCGTGCGGACGGACGAGCCGGCGGCGCCGCCGGTGGCGGCCGAGCCGGACGCGCCGGCGCCGACGGAGATCGCGCAGGGTTCGCGTTCGCAGCCGCGGTCCCAGCCGGAGGGGTCGAGCACGGTGCCCGGGTCCCGTCTGGCGGGGCCGGGGTCGTCGCCGCCGCGGTCGTTGCCGGGCGCGGTCGAGCCGCCGCGGGACGAGGTGGACCGGGCGCTGGCGTCGCAGTCGGCGCGGCCGTCGCAGGCGCAGCGTCCGGGGGACGAGCGTCGTCCGGGCGGGGGCGAGTCGGGTGGTCTGCTGACGCGTGCGCTGGACGAGTCGCCCGCGCGGCCGCAGACGGGGGGGCGGACGCCGACCCAGACCCAGACCCAGACTCAGGCTCAGACCCCGACCCGGAACCAGTCGCAGAACGCGGGTCAGACGCAGGCGCAGACCCCGGCTCGCGGCACGAGCGGCGCTCCGGACTCGCGGGTGCGGATCCAGGTGGACACCGCGCGTCGTCTGGTGGCGGAGAACGACCGCGTGGGCGCGCGGGCGCTGCTGTCGCGCGTGCTGCGCGACCCGGGCCTGACGGCGTCCGAGGCGGGCCTGCTGCGCGACGAGATCAGCGAGATCAACGAGCAGATCGTGTTCGGGCGCGTGGTCGAGCCGGGCGACCCGATCACGGAGGAGTACTCGGTGCAGTCGGGCGATTCGCTGTCGCGGATCGCCAGCCGCCGCGAGTTGGCGACGCACTGGCGGCTGATCCAGCGGGTCAACGGGCTGAGCGACCCGCGGCGGATCTCGGTGAACCAGAAACTGAAACTGGTGCGCGGCCCGTTCCACGCGGTGGTGCACAAGGGCGACTACCGCATGGACGTCTGGCACGGCCCGCCGAGCGACCCGTCGCGGTGGGTCTACATCCGCAGTTTCGACGTCGGGCTGGGCGAGGATGACGGCACGCCCCTGGGCAGTTTCGTCATCTCGCCCAACAAACTCGAGAACCCCGGCTGGGTCAACCCGCGCAACGCGCGTGAGCGCTACGAGCCCAACGACCCCAAGAACCCCATCGGCGAGTTCTGGCTGGGCATGGAGGGCCAGGGCGAGTACGCGAGCGTGACCGGCTACGGCATCCACGGCACGATCGACCCGGACTCGATCGGGCGCAGCGCCTCGATGGGCTGCATCCGCCTGCGCGACGACGACGTGGCGCTGGTGTACGAACTGCTGGCCGAGCGGGTCAGCCGCGTCGAAGTGGTGCCTTGAGGAAAGTGGAGAG
>CAZFSO010000116.1:0-5435 GCA_964522095.1 uncultured Phycisphaeraceae bacterium
CCCCCCCCCCCCCCCCCCCCCCCCCCCCCCCCCCCCCCCCCCCCCCGCCGGGGGGCCTGGGCCGATCAGGCGGCCCGGCGTGCGGTGTCGTCGATGAGCCGGGCGCAGGTGTCGATCAGCAGGCCCCAGTCGATGGGCTTGGTCAGGTGGGCGTCGCAGCCGGCGGCGGCGCAGGCCTCGGCCTGCTCGGGCATGGCGTGGGCGGTCAGCGAGATCACCGGGCCGCGCCAGCCCGACGCCCGCAGGCCCCGCACCAGGCCCGCGCCGTCCAGGACGGGCATGTCCCAGTCGGTCAGGACCAGGTCGACCGGTTCCGTGCGGCGGTGCATGGCGTCCAGGGCGGAGCGGCCGTCGGGGTGCTCCTCGACCTCGGCGCCGGCGCGGGTCAGGATGAAGCGGAGCAACTGGCGGTTGTCCGGGCCGTCCTCGGCCAGCAGGACGCGTCGCCCGGCCAGCGGGCCCCGGGCGTGCGGGCTGGTCAGGCGCGGGCTGGGGGCGTCGTCGGGTTCGGCGGGCCGGAAGGGGATGGCGACCTCGAAGCGCGAGCCGCGCCCGGGCACGGACTCGACGCGGATGTGCCCGCCCATGAGTTCGGCCAGGTGGCGAGAGATCGCCAGGCCCAGGCCGGTGCCCTCACGGCGCTTGGCGACCGAGCCGCAGACCTGGGAGAAGGGCTGGAACAGCCGACCCACCTGCTCGTGGTCCATGCCCGGGCCGGTGTCCTCGACGACGAAGCGGAGCATGCCGCCGTGGCAGGCGGTGCGCAGGACGACGCGTCCCTGGTCGGTGAACTTGACGGCGTTGCCGAGCAGGTTGAGGAGGATCTGGCGGGTGCGTGTCGGGTCGAGCATGGCGCGGCGGGGCATGGTCTCGACGCCGACGACGTCGAAGGCCAGGCCCTTGGCGTCGGCCCGGAGGCGCAGCGGCGCGACGGCGGTGCGGACCAGTTCGGTCAGGTCCACGGCGGTCGGCTCGATGACGATCGCGCCGGCCTCGGCCTTGGACATGTCCAGCAGCCCGTTGATGAGCGTCAGCAGGTGGTCGGCGCTGTGGCGGACGGTCCCGGCGGCCTCGGCGCGTTCGGCGTCCTCGACGCGGTCGTCCAGGGCGATCTCGGTGAAGCCCATGATGGCGGTCAGGGGCGTGCGCAGTTCGTGGCTGATGTTGGCCAGGAGGTCGGACTTGGCGCGGTTGGCCCGCACGGCGCGCTCGCGGTGGGCCTCGAGTTCGTCGCCGTGACGCTGCACGCGGTCCAGCAGGCGCCAGGCGGCCAGGCCGGCCAGCAGGCTGATGGCCGCACCGGGCAGGATGGCCCAGCAGGCCGCCCGGTCCACGCGGTCCAGGCGGGCGTGGTAGTCCGAGGCCGAGACGTCCACGCCGACCACGGCGTCGACGCGGTCGCCGACCCGGACGGGCGCGAACCCGCTGAGGTAGGTCCCCCAGCGGTCGGTGTAGGGCCGCACGGTGACGGCTGCGCCTTCGGTCATCAGGGCGTCCCACGCGGCGGGGTCGGGGTCGTGGTACTCGTCCATCAGGAACGAGTGGTCCTCGACGCCGTCGTTGTCGGCGTCGCCGACGGGCGAGCCGTCGAGGACGAATCGGAGTGTGCCGTGCACCGGGCGGAGGGTGTAGGCGAATCGCAGTCCCTCGGTCTGGTCGATCACGCGGGTCAGGGCGTCGTTGAGGTTGCGGTAGTGGTCGGTGTCCTCCTGGGCGGGGTCGGTCAGGCGTGCGTGGGCGTCGGCGTCGATGGTGGCGGCGACGGCCTGCGCCAGGCGGGCGAGGTTGCCGCGGACCTCCTGGTCGATGGCGTTGCGGGCGGTGTGTCGGATCCCGGCGATGGAGACCAGGGCGGCCAGGAGCAGCGTGGCGCCGGCGGCGACGCCGACGCCGACCGGGCAGACGGGGCGGGCGTGCCGGGCCGGCCGGGGGGGGCCGGCGGGGGGCGGGGGTTCGGGATGGGCGGGGTCTGGACGCACCGGGGGCTCTGTGGGGCCCGTCAGGCCGCGTCCTCGTCCTCGTCCAGGCCCTCGAACTGGGCGCTGAACTCGGCGATGGCCTCGTCGGCGAGGTCGCGTTCGGACTTGTTGAAGCGCTCGGACCAGCGCTGGGGCCGGACGTTGGCGGGCGCGTCGGGTCGTTCGCGCCAGTCGTCGGCGTTGGGCAGGTTGAGGTCGCTGGGCATGGTCTTGCGGTAGCCCAGCAGGCGGATGACCTCGAGGACGTCGGTCCAGGTGGGGAACATCCGGTCGTTGGACTTCTTGAAGGCGTCGATGGCCATGAGGAACAGGAACTGTTCCGTGGTCATCTCGCCTTCCTCGGCGGCCTTTGTGAACTCGGAGAGGCGCCTGCCGGCGCCCCTGGCGCGTTCGAGGCCGGTGACGAGGTCGGACTTGGGGTGTGGCGTGTGTCCCTTGCGGGGCTCGAGGCCGAGGCGTCGGTCGACGACGGTCCCTGGCGGGGGGGTGCCGGCGCGGTTCTTGCGTCGGTCACCCTGGCGGCGTTCGGGCTGGCTGGCGGCCATCGTCGACCTCCCCGGGCTTGCGTCCGGGGAGGTCGCGTCACGCGACGCGGGTCATGCCCGGACCTGCTTACAGGTCGTCGTCATCGTCCGGATCCGACTCGGTGTCAACCTCCTCGTCGTCCTCGTCGTCGAATTCGTCGGCGTCGTCCTCAAACTCGTCATCTTCCTCATCGTCGGTTTCGAGGAAGTAGCTCTCGTCCTCGTCGAGGTCGTCGTCGTAGGCGAGGGTGGCGTGATCGGACCAGCAGGGGTCGGCCCGGTCGGGGACGAGCAGGGCGGCGCCGGCGTCGGACCAGTCGGTGTTGGGTGCCTCGAACGTCATGGCTGCAAACCTCCAGCGGGCAGGCTCGGGGTCATGTTCGCGGGTCTCGGCCCGCGTGCCGGGTCACCACCTGGTGCCGGCGCGCCGTAGCGTACGGCGGGTCCTGCGCGTGTCAACCGGCTTTTCAGGGCGGACGAAAATTTGGGCCCGGGCCCTCTACACTCGGCCCATGGCGAACCCCGAACAGACGCCCCCGAACCCGCCCGCTTCCCACGCCGGGGCGGGGTCGGGAAAGGCCTTGCGGAGCCCGGACTTCCTCGCGGGCGGTGCGGCCGTGGTGTGGCCGGGCCTGGGGCACGTGGCGCAGGGCCGGACGCACCGGGGCCTGCTGGCGATGGTCGGGGTGCTGGGGCTGTTCCTGTACGGGCTGTTCATCGGGGGGATCGACGCGGTGGACTCGCGCGAGGACGGGGTGTGGTACGCGGGCGCCGCCCTGGTCGGGCCGTTGGCGTGGGGGACGGACTGGGTGCACCAGAACCGGTTCAAGGCGGTCGACGAGCACGGGGTGCTGCGGACCGGGCGGCCGGGCGAGGTGCGCGAGACGGGGGCGGGTGCGCGTGCGGTGTGGCGGGACGCGACGCCGGCGGAGTTGGAGGCCGGTGCGGGCCCGCCGAACGAGAAGGGCCTGGGGCGTCTGAACGAGATCGCGATGCTCTCGGTGGCGCTGGCGGGGATGCTCAACTTCATCGTGTTCCTGGACGCGCTGCTGCCGGGGCGTCACGCCAAGGGGGGCAAGGCCTGATGCTGACCGTGTTCATCGATCCGTCCGGGGCGCACGACCTGTGGTACCTGATGATCGTGCCGATGGTGGTGTTCATCGCGATCGGCTACAAGGCGGTGCGGGTGCACCGGATGGAGACGTACTGGCGCGAGGTGCTGGTGTTCATCCTGCAGGTGCTGGGGGGGATTGTGGGGCTGGCGGTGGTGTTCCTGGTGGTGATCAACGTGCTGGTTCCCTGGCTTGCGCCAGGGTAAAGCGATAAATAGCAAAGCGAAAAGCGAAAATCAGAGCCGGACACCGCACCCTCCGAGTTTTCCGCTTTATCGCTTTGCCATTTCTCGCTTCGGCCCACTCAACACCACCGATCGCGCCTGGTCTGATACCCATCGTCCAGGTTCTGGACCAGGTAGCGCAGCGCGTCGACGGCGTGGTCGTGGCCGTCTTTTTCGGGGTTGGGGTTCTCGGGGTCGGCGGGGTAGTGGTAGCGTTCGAGCGACTCGATGAGGGTCGGGCAGTCCCTGGTGATGAACAGGCGCGGCGGGCCCGAGGCGGGGCGGAGTCGGGCGCGGACGAGTTCGAGGCCCTGGTGCACGCCCCGGCGGGCGGCTCGGACGATGAAGCCGAGGTCGCGGAGGCGTTGGGCGTCGGAGACGCCGGTCTGCCCGTTGCGCGCCTGTCCGGCGGGGTCGACGCCGATCCACTCGGGGCGCTCGGGGGCGGCGCGGATGATCTCGGCGTGGCGGTCGAGGGTCAGGCCGGCGCGGGCGTGCTCGCGGACGACGAAGAGCGTGGCGTCGGGCGCGAGGCGGGCCCAGAGGACGACGGTGGGGCTGCGGATGCCGAAGTCCATGCCCGCGACGACGGGCCAGGCGGCGCTGGCGTCGGGAGCGCGCTGCACCGCGTGGACGCGGGGGTCGAACTCGGGCAGGACGCAGTCCGAGCGCCTGGGGCGCAGGCAGAGCATCTCGGCGTTCCAGGTCTCGCGCGAGACGCGGGCCTTGAGGGCGATCGCGTCGGCGACGCTGACGTGCCCGGGCGGGGCGTTGCGCCGGTCGCGGGCCTTGGCCAGGCCGGCGCACTCGGCGGCGAGGGGGCACGGCCCGTCGTCGGTCAGGCACTGGTGGTCGTCGTCGGGGCAGGGTCCGAGGGTATCGACGACGCCCCAGCGGAAGAGTCGTTTGGAGCGGTTGTGGATGGCCTCGCCGACGAGGTCGTGCATGATGCCGTAGGGCAGGTGCATGGTGGAGAGGCACTCGATGGCGCCGCGGACGCGGACGGGGCCGCACTCCTTGGATCGGGTGACGAGTTGCGCCGCATCCCAGACGGCGGGATCGAAGAGTTCGACCTCGTCGCATCGGAGTTTCTGGACGCGCGTGCCGCGGACGGAGGTCTGCGACTGGGCGAGCGTCTCGACGCACGAGGCGTTGGTCAGGCGGACGCGCCGTTCGGTGATGCGTCCGTCGACCATGTCGGCGAAGCCGGGGCGGTCGAAGATGTCGCGCAGGTGCGCGTGCATGCGTCGGGCCTGTTCGAGCGAGCCGGCGAGGACGCGGATCTCGATGCCGGGCTTGAAGACCATGTCGAGTGCGGTGGCGACGGCGCCGAGGAAGGTCTTGCCCCCGCCGCGGTTGGCCCAGACGACGCAGTCGCGTGGCGTGCGGTCCTCGAAGAAGGCGTGGGCGAGGTAGTCGAACGGCGAGCCGTTGGCGTCGAGCAGTGATTCGCGCGGCGAGCGCATGCCGAGCCACTGCTCGAGCCAGGCGGCGAGTTCGTCGTCGGTGGTGGGGATGGGGCCTGGGAAGTGGGGCATGGGTGTTCTCGGGGGGATGAGAAGAGGTACGCAGAGGTGCAGAGGTCGCGCAGAGGGC
>CAZFSO010000117.1:0-5414 GCA_964522095.1 uncultured Phycisphaeraceae bacterium
AGAGCACGCCCTCACCCCAACGCGTGCTCTTCGAGGACGAAGAGCACGGTACCGGGGTGCCTCGGGTCCGGTTCCGTCAGTACGTCACGCCGGCGAACGGCATCACGATCGAGATGAGGATCAGCAGGATGATGATCCATTCGAGGATCTCCATCCGCTTCGTCCCCGCGGCGTCGGCGAGTTTCTGGTAGACGCTCTCCGCGACGCCGAGTTTGCGCAGGACGCTGGTGTCCCACTGGGGCAGGTTCAGCCGGTCGCTGGCCACGGTGTAGACCCGTGCCAGGTGCTGGTCGCCGATCAGTTTGATCGCGTTGTTCACGCCCTCGAACATGAGGGCCGAGTCCGCCTGGAGTTCGGCGAAGCGGCGGATCTCGCGGCCCGTCTGGCCGCCGGGCCAGAGGTTCGACACCTTCGAGACGCGCCCCATCAGCCGGTGCGCGCTGGCGAGCAACCCGTCGAGGTGCTCGTCCAGCAGGCGCATCTCGAGCAGCTCGATGTTGGCGTGCGTCAGCACGGCCAGCACGTCGTCCGGGTCGGGGTCGAACAGCAGCGCCGCGTTCCAGTCCACGACCGCCAGGTCGCCCGGCGAGTACCCGATGCGCGAGGCCAAGGTCTGGCGCACCCGCTCGTCGGACAGCCCGCCCCGCTCGGCCTGCAGCAGGCGGGCCAGCGTGGCGCCGTTGGACTCGACGAACGCGCCGGGGGGCTGGCCACCCCACTCCCGGACGGCGTACACGACGAAGTCCTCGGTCAGTTCCGACAGGCCCGACCGCTCGATCGCGTCGCCGGCCGCCTGGCGGAGGCGCTCGACCCGCGCCCGCGCGTCGGCCTCCAGCGATTCGTTGTCGTAGAGCGCCGCGCCCAGGCCGACCAGGCGCTCCGCGTCGTCGTCGAACGGGATGCGGTAGCGCACCACCACGCCGCCGAAGTCGTAGATGAAGCACTCGACCGACGCATCGCTTTGCCACGCGTCGACGACCACCGGGTCGCCGGGAAGCGAGACGCCCACCGGCGGGGGCTCGTACTCGAACCACGCCGGCGACGGCCGACGCACCCGCATCGCGCGCACCCGCGACGACTCGGCCAGGCGCCGCTCCACCTCCCCGAGGTCCACGTGGAAGCCCACGTCGAAGCAGAACAGGGCGTGGCAGGTGCCGGCCAGACGCGATGGTGCGGTCGTCATGGACGGTACTGTACCAGCGCGCGCGCCGTCCCAACTCTCCTACCCCGCCCGGCGCTCGCGGTGGTACACCGCCCGGCGGGCCCGCACCGCGTCGGGCGCGTACAGCCGGGCGACAAGCCCGCGGAAGCCCGCTTCGAGTTCGTCGCGGGTCATGCCGGTCGGCTCGTAGTTGACGTCGAAGAGGGTGCAGCGGTCCCACATGCCGGGGTACGTCAGCCGCCCCTCGGATTCCAGCCGCCGGTACAGCGCGGTCCCCGGAAACGGGGTCTGGACCGTGACCTGCACGTCGTACAGGCCCGTGCGGCGGGCGAACGACTCGACCGCGCCGAACGCCTCGGGGCCCTGCCCGTCCAGCCCCAGCACGAAGCAGCCGATCGCGGTGATGCCCGAGGCCTGGATCGCGCGCACGGCGTGCTCGTACCGGTCCGCCTGGCGCAGTTTCCACCCGCGCGGGTCGACCGTCGCCAGGCCGCTCGCGTCCGGGCTCTCCAGCCCGATCAGCACCTGGCGGCAGCCCGCCCGGCGCATCATGCCCAGCAACTCCGGGTCGTCGGCGATCGACACGTCGCACTCGGTGAACCAGCGCACCCGCTCGGGCTCCAGGGCGGCCATGAGGTCGCGCGCGTGGCGCCGGTGGAGGAACGAGTTGTCGTCGGCGAACTCGATGAACGGCCTGGGCCAGACGCTCTTGATGGCCCGGATCTCGGCGATGATGCGGTCCACCGGCTTGACGGTGTAGCCGGGGTGGATCAGGATCGAACTGGCGCAGAAGTCGCACTTGTGCGGGCAGCCCCGCGCGGTCTGGACCGTCAGGCGGTTGTACCGCGACGGGTCGAGCAGGTCGAACCGCGGCATCGGGGCGTCCTTCAGGTCGAACGGTGTGTCGCTGCGGTACCGGGCCTCCAGACGCCCGGCGCGGGCGTCGTCGATGATCTCGGCCCAGACCCGCTCGCCCTCGCCGACGCACACGGCGTCGGCGTGCCGGGCGCACTCGTCGGGCACGCAGGTCGCGTGCAGCCCGCCGAGCACGACCCTGACGCCCGCCTGGCGGAACGCGTCGGCCACGGCGTACGCCTCGAAGGCCTGGGCCGTCATCGTGGAGATGGCGACCAGGTCGAAGTCGCCCGTCGGAAGGCCCTCGGCGAGGTCGCGGACCTCGTGGTAGGAGACTTCGACGCCCGGCGGCGTCAACGCGGCCAGCGTCAGCAGCGACAGGCTGGGCAGCGAGGCGATCACCTCCGACCGCTCGAGAAACCCGGGCAGGGTCAGGCCCAGGCGGATCAGTTCGGCGTCGACCACGCGCACGCCGGACATGGCGATCAGCCCGACGCGCATCACAGCGTCCCCAGGACGACGCCGCAGGCGGTGACCGCCGTGCCGATGAGCAGCGCGAGCACGGGGATCGGGAACAGCCGGCGCAGCGGCTCGCGCCAGGCCGCCAGGGCGCAGCACAGCGGCATCGTCACGCCCCCGACCACGAGCGACCAAGACGCCACCATCGGCCACGGCGCCGGCAACGCCACCCGGGGCAGCGACGCCGCGAAGAGAATGTTGATCAGACCCAGCCCGAAGAACGACACGTGCCCGAGGCGCAGCAGTCGCCGTTCCCAAGAGGCGTACCCGCCCAGGAAACCCGGGCGTGCGAAGCCCATGCCCAGCCACGCCCCGGTGACCATCCCCAGCACGAACCAGACCCAGCCGAACGCCTCGTTGACCATCGCGGACCCCTCCGCCCGGGCCGATCGGAGGCCGGGTGCGGTTAGTGTAGACTCACTTGTACGGGCCGCGGGCCGCCCGGTTCCCCGTTTATCGGGGATCCTTCTCGGGCGGTTCTTTGAACTCGATCTCTTCGATGACCGTGCGCCGGAGCGTCACCGGGCGGCCGTCGACCTCCCCGGGGGCCTCCTCGGTCGTGCGGCTGACGGTGCGGGTGTCGGGGCCGGCCGGCTTGGCGGCGTGCCAGATGTGGCCGAAGAACCGGCCGAGGGCGCGGGAGATCGGGATGTCCGGTCGCCGGGATGGCATCGCACGATCCTATTCGCCCGCAACCCGGCCCGGGTCGGCGATCAACAATCGGGCGATGCAGCCGGTCTTCCGAGAGGTGCAGCCCTGGTGGACCAACCGGTTCCTGCTGGCGTTCCTGCCGATGGAGTCGGTGTTCCTGACGGCCGTGCTCGGCGCGGTGGCGGCCCAGGCGCCGCCGAAGGACCGGTGGGTGCTGCTGGGCGTGTGGCTGGCGGGGGCGGTGGTGTTCCCCGCCGCCTTCCTCGCGTGGCGGCTCGTCACGACGGTCACCGCGGACACCCTGCGGGCCGGGTTCGTGGGCGTGCCGGGGTGGCGGATCCCGCTGGCCGAGGTCGAGGACGCGGAGGTGATCCGGGTCGAGGCGTTGCGGGATTTCCGAGGTTGGGGCTGGCGGTCCAGCCGTGCGCACGGCAAGGTGCTCAACGTCTGGGGCGACCACGCGGTGCGACTGACCCTGCGCGGCGGACGCCTGCGCACGCTGGGCACACAGCGCCCGGAGGAACTGGCCGAGGCCGTGCTGGCGGGCGCGCTGGCGGCCGGCCGCCCAAGCGGTCACCCCGCGCCCGGTCATTCGGACGCGGGAACCTCGAAGGCGTAGTTGCGGTCGCGCATCGGGTACAACTCGGGGGCAAGGGCCTTGATGGGCACGGATGGCGAGACGGCCGTCAGCCCGGTCGCGCCCCGCTCGGTCGCGTTGCGGACGGTGATCTGCTCGGCGGGCGGGCCCAAGAGTTCGAACCAGAACACGGCCTCGTCGTCCCACGACGCGGTGACGATCTCGGTGCGGAGCCAGTAGACCAGTTCGTCGTCGGGCTTGGCCCCCCAGATGATCATGTCACGCGGCCGCCGGATGCGCAGGGCCTCGCTCTTGCCCCGGGCGATCTCGACAGGCCTGCCGTCCTGGCGGGGCAGGACGGGGCGGCCGTCGAGGCGCACGCGGTCGCCGATGTGCAGGCTGACCCGCACGGTGTGGCTGGACGCGTTGACGACCTCGGTGGAAACCATGGGGTCGCGGGGGGTCTTTTTGCCAGAGGAGGAGCAGCCGGCCAAAAGGGCGGCGCCCGTGGCAAGTGCGACGGCGATGGCGGCTCGGTGCTTCATGGTGGGAGCATCGGCTCTGGCGCATCGACCGCGCCACAGAACAATCGGGCTGAGACCGTGTCGGACCATCAAGGAACTCGACAATCCCACAACCCCCCCATAAAGAAACGGGGGGCAGGTATCAGTGGCGAACTATTGCGAATGATGGTGGCATTTCGTGGATCCTCAAAGCACTCCAGTTGCTCTGCGGCCTGGCTGCGGAGCGCTGTCGTCTGCGTGCTGTTCGGTGCGGCGACGACGGTGCTCAGCGTGGCCGTGCTCCGTCCCATGGCGAGGCTCGACCACGCCGGGGACGCCAACCTGGGTTGGAGGAGCGCCGAGGGTGACCGCTTCTGGTTGTACCACCCGGAGCACGGCGAGATCGTGCTGATGGACTGGCACCGGAACAGGTTGCTCCCTCTTGGGAACCGGGTGCTGGGCTACACCACCGATCGGGACGTTGGGACGATCCCAGTCGTCCCGCCCCGCGTGGGCTCGGCTTTCCGACGACCCCCCGCCGGGCGACGGCGCATCGGTCACCGTCGTCGAGGAACGGCTGGGATGGCCGTTCTTGGCGCTCCGCTCGGTGGTCGAACGCCGCCAGTCAACGGACGGGGGCGAGGCGGAGATTCGTACGCGCGGCGCGATCCTTCTCATCCGCGGCGACTCGTCCGTGCCGGGGTGGTCTTGGCTGGCGCTGCCACTGCGCCCCGTCTGGCCCGGCTTCCTGTTCAACACGCTGTTCTTCGCGCTCCCGGCCGCGGCGGTGATGATGGCGGTGCGCCTGATCCGGCTCGTCCGCCTGCGCCGACGCGACTCCGGCGGACTGTGCATCTGGTGCCGGTACGAGTTGGCCGACCTTGCCACCTGCCCCGAGTGCGGCCGGCCCCGCGGACCATGGAAACACAAGGTGCTGGCTGGCGCGATCAAAGGACGGCGGTCGGACCGCCGCGCACACGACGCGCCCGCCTGACCTCTCCGGACAGAGCGCGTCCGGACCGGCCAAGTAGCCCTCGTCCTCGAAGAGCACGCGTTGAGGTCAAGCAGCAGGACCCTAAACGCGGCCTGCCACGGCCATCACCCCTCCGGGGTGAAGGGTTTGGCGGGGCCCGGAGTTCCACGGGTT
>CAZFSO010000118.1:0-5389 GCA_964522095.1 uncultured Phycisphaeraceae bacterium
TGCATGTTTTAACCATGCCGCCAGCGTTCAATCTGAGCCAGGATCAAACTCTTCAGTTGAATATTGTTGCAGACGAACGGCCGAAGCCGTGCGCCATACGCATCAAATGAAGCCGATCCGACTTCACCCCGCACGTGCCTGGTCTCCCAGGGCGACGCGGGGCCGGTCTTCGGGAAGGCCGAAACCTTCCCGCCCGGGTCGGCTAGACCCGGGTAAGTTCAAACCAACACTCAAAGTGTCAGTCCATTTCAAATGAAATAGGGCTTTCCACTTCGCACAAGAATGCTGGCATCGGGGAGCGCTGTGACCTGCTCCCCGACCCGTTTTGACGGCCGACACTGCCCCGGGGGGCCCGGATGTGCATCCGGTGTGACGGCCCTCGCATTCTCGCGGTGGACCCAACTGTTCACTTGCCACAGAAGCCGGTTCTCGCGGGCGTCCGCCCCTCTGAACCTGTCGTCGCTCGATTGAGCGGCGGGGGAAAGTGTAGTCGCCGCACCCGCAAGGTCAAACCGCCAGAGCAAAACTCTTTGCGATTTTCTCATGCCCCCCGCCATCCGGTGTCCCGGAGGCCCGGTCCGGCCCGTCCTGGACGCGCCGGCCGCTGGCGACCACAGCAGTCAACGCCCACACCTCCGCCCGTATTCCAGCCACTTTGCGAACAGCCCGGCAGGCCGCCGTCATCGTCGCCCCGGTCGTCCGCACGTCGTCCAGCACCACCACCGCCCGCAGCTCGCCCCCTTGGACCGCCCGTTCCAGGGCCCGCGTCGCCCCGAACGCCCCCTTGACGTTGCGGGCGCGGGCCGTGGCGCTCAGGCCCACCTGCGGCGGGGCGTGCCGACGCCACAGCCCGGGCGCCACCCGAACGCCGGCGGCCCGGCCGGCCGCCCTCGCCAGCACCGCCGTGTGGTCGATCCCCCGGTCCACCCGGCGCCGCCAGGACGACGGCACCGGCACGATGACCACCTCGGCCGGGGCAAAGCCCCCGGCGTCCAGCAGGTCCGCCAGGCGCAGGCCCATCGCGTGGCCGATCTCGGCGCCCGTGCGTCTCCACCTTCCGAACTTCAGTTCGGTCACGCCCGCGCGCAGGCCGCCCTCGTAGACGCCCAGGCGGCTGGCCCGGTCCCACGCCAGCGACTTGCCCCGGCACGAGCCGCAGCCGTCGCCGTCGGTCTCGTGAGGCCCGACCGACTCGGCGCACCGCCAGCAGAACGCGCCCACGCGGTCCGGACGCCAGCCCGTCCGCGCGGCCCAGCGGGCGAAACTGACCGACCGCACGCCGAGCAGTTCGGCCTCGGCCCGGCCCAGCCAGTTGTCCGTGGTGGTCGGGGTGGGGGGGTTGGTGTCGGTGGGCGGCTCGGGCTGGTCGGTGAAGACCGGTTCGTCAGCCTGCGCGACCGGCGGCCAGACGAACGGGTCGGGCCGCGCGTCCGTCGGGGCCGGTTCGACCGGGGCGCTCATTCGGCCCCGCCCAGGCGTGCGCGGCACAGGTCGGCCCGCGCGGTGCGCCGGTCCTGGGGCAGCAGCGTCTTGCCCGCCGCCCGCTGCAGGTGCGCCGGCTGGACGCTCAGCAGCAGGGCGTGGACCTGCCCGAGCGTCACGTCGCCGAGAAGGCCCGTCACCACGCCCAGACGCACCATGCCCAGCAGTTCCATCGCCTCGCTGGCGCGCAGCATCCGGGCGTAGCGCAGCGTGCCCAGGGCCCGGGCGACCGCGTCGTGCGTGCTGTCGCGCCGGTCGCTGAGCAGTTTCTGGCGTGCGTGGCGCTCGTAGCCGACCAGGCGGGGGATGATCTCGTCGTTCATCTCGCGCAGGAGCATCGCGTCGGACTTGCCCAGCGTGGTCTGGTTGGAGACCTGGTAGAACTCGCCCGCGGCCTCCGAGCCCTCGCCGTAGAAACCCCGCACGGCCAGGCCCATGTCGTGGGCGGCCCGGCTGGCCTTCTCGAGTTCGCCGGTCATCTTCAGGCCGGGCAGGTGGAGCATGACGCTCAGGCGCAGGCCCGTGCCCACGTTGGTGGGGCAGGCGGTCAGGTAGCCGAACCGCTTGTGGAACGCGAGGTCCAGGCCCTTCTCGAGTTCGTCGTCGATCGCGTCCACGTCGGCCAGGCACTTGTCCAGCGCCAGCCCGCTGCGGATGGACTGGATGCGCAGGTGGTCCTCCTCGTTGACCATCACGCTGAGGCGTTCCTCGGGCAGGATCACCGCCACGCCCCGGGGCTCGTCGGAGCCGCCGCTGCCGGTCGAGAGGCGCCCCTTGGCGTGGTAGCGGCTGATGAGTTGGCGTTCGACAAGCAGGTCGCGCTCGTCGTGCGTCGCGTCGTGCAGGTTGACCCACAGCACGCGTCGGCCCTCGCCGACCGGCAGGTCCAGCAGGCGCCTGCGGCAGAGTTCGAGGATCTGCGTGCGGTCCACGCGCGTGGCGGTGGTCATGAAGGTGAAGCCGGCGAGGTTGCGGGCGGCCCGCACGCGCGAGGACAGCACCACCTCGGCCGCCTCGCCCTGCCCCCGCAGCCACTCGGCCGAGCGCTCCAGGCCCGCGAACGACGGCGCGGGCTTGGGGTCCGGGATGGGGTCCATGCGGTCGGTCACGTCGCGTCCTTGAGCAGGTCGCTGACGCGGTTGAGTTCGTCGCGCAGGGTGGCGGCCCGCTCGTAGTCCTCGTCGCGCACCGCCTTGGCCAGCGCCTTGCGCAGCGACTCGAGGCGCTCCTCGCGCTCGCGCACCCCGCCCAGCAGGACCTCCATGCGGTCGCGGTCGCCCAGCGAGCGGCAGTCGCGCAGCGCCCGGCGGGGGAACTTGCCGACGTGGTGGCATGCGCCCTCGTGCGCCCGCTCGATCAGGGGGCCGATGCGGTCGGTGAAGGCGTCGTAGCAGGCCGGGCAGCCCAGCAGGCCGGTCTCCTTGAAGGTCGCGTAGGCCATCCCGCAGCCGGCGCACTGGGTGGTCACCTTGGGGACGGGGACCGGGGCCGCCGCGTGGGCGGCGGTCGACGCGGTCTGCGGCCCGAGCATGAATCCGGTGATCAACTGGGCGATGGGCATGTGCGGGTCGGACGAGAGGCCCGCCTGGCGGGCGCAGGTCTCGCACAGGTGGCGCTCGCGCTTCTTGCCCTGGTGGATGATGACCTCGTGGATGGTCGCTTCGCGTTCGCAGCGTTCGCAGCGCATCGCGGGCCTCCGTTCCTGGTTGCTCGATGGTAGAGGGGCGTGGGCCCAAATAAAAGCCGCCCGTCTCGGGGACGGGCGGACCGGTGCACGGCACGGGGCGGGCGGTGGGGGACCCGGCTTACGCCTGGTCCTTCTGCGCCCGGGTGTAGGTGTACTTGCGCTTGGCGGCCTTGACAACCAGGCCCGAGCGGATGGCCGACGCGGAGACGAGCATCTTCTGGGTGGACTTGTTGCCCTGCTCGTCGGTCACGACGGCGTTGACCTTCTGGAGGTTGGGCCGGAAGGTCCGGCGGGAGATGCCGGTGGCCTTGAGGCCGAAGCCGCCCTTGACGATCCGCTGACCGCGCCAGGCGCGCTTCTTGCCGAAGGTGGTCTTCTTGCCGGTGATCTGGCACTCGAAGGGCATGGGTCAACCTCGCGGGCTGGGGTCAAAGGGATCGGCCGGCCCATCAGGGTGGGGGGCCGGGCCGGAATGGTAGGCGGAAACCGGGCGTGGGCAAGTCCGCCGGGGCGGTCAGCGTCGGGCCAGGCCCTCGCGCCCGATCATCACCTGCAGGGTCTGGGCCACCAGGTCGACCTCGCGGTCGGTCAGGTCGGCGAAGAACGGCAGGGCAATGGTGCGGTTGCTGACCGACTCGGCGATGGGGAAATCGCCCTCCTTGAAGGCGTAGGCCTGGCGGTAGAACGGCTGGAGGTGGATGCAGGGGAAGTAGTCCGCCGCCCCGATGTCGTGCTGGCGCATCGACCGGATGATCCGGTCCCGCTCGTCCCGGGTGAAGCCCGCGGCCAGCCGGACCACGAAGACGAACCAACTCATCTCCGAGTCCTCCGGGATGGTCGGCAGCACCAGGTCGCCCGAGTCGAGCAGACGCTGCATGTAGCGGTTGGCCACCCGCTGGCGGGCCGCGATGATCTCGTCGAGCCGCTCCATCTGGGCCACGCCCAGGGCCGCGCTCACCTCGCTCATCCGGTAGTTGAAGCCCAGGCGCTCGTGGTGCAGCCAGGCCCCGGCGGTCGACCCGGGGTTGACCGCCCCGTGCCCGGCCACCGCCCGGCCCTGGTTGCGCAGGCTGCGGCACAGGTCGGCCAGGCGGTCGTCGTTGGTCACGACCATGCCGCCCTCGCCCGTCGTGATCTGCTTGTTGGGGTAAAACCCGAAGACGCCGGCCCGGCCGAACGACCCCGCCTGGCGTCCGGCGTGCTTGACGCCGAGGGCCTCGCAGCAGTCCTCGACGAGCACGATCTCGTGCCGGGCGGCGATCTTGGCGTAGGTGTCCATGTGGGCCGGGTTGCCGAAGGCCTCGACCGCGAGGATCGCCTTGGTCCGGGGGGTGATGGCCTTCTCCACCAGTTCCGGGTCGGCGTTGAGGGTTTTCGGGCAGATGTCCACGAAGACCGGCTTGGCGCCGACGTAGAGGATGGCGTTGGAACTGGCGATGAACGAGAACGGCGTGGTGATGACCTCGTCGCCCGGCCCGATGCCCAGCCCGGCCATCACCATGTGCAGCCCGGCCGTGCCCGACGAGCAGGCGACGGCGTGGCGGACCCCGACCCGCTCGGCCGTCAGGCGCTCGAACCGCTCGACCATCGGCCCGATGGACAACCGCCCGGACCGGAGCACCTCGAGCACCAGGCGCTCCTCGAGTTCGGTGATGCTGGGGCGGGACAGCGGGATCTCGTGGTTGGGCGGCATGTCGGTATTGTCGGCGGGTTGAGGGCGCGGGGCGCAGCGGCGACGCAAAGTCGCGCCCGGCGCCGCGGCAAGGCGCTGGAAATCGGGCGTGCGGTTCTATTCTTCCGCCATGCCGAGCACTCCCACATCGTCCCGGCGCTGCCGGGTGGGTCAGGTCGAGATCGGGGCGGGGCGGCCGCTGGCGGTGATCGCCGGGCCGTGCACGCTCGAGTCGCCCGAGCTGGGCTTCGAGGTGGCGCGGGCGTGCAAGGCGATCTGCGACGACCTGGGCCTGCCGCTGGTCTTCAAGGCGTCGTTCGACAAGGCGAACCGCTCGTCGGCCGGGTCGCGGCGCGGGCCGGGGATGGACGAGGCGCTCGGCGTGTTCAAGGCCATTGGGGCCGAACTGGGCGTGCCGACCACGACCGACATCCACCTGCCCGAGCAGGCCGAGCCGGTGGCCGACGCGGTGGACCTCCTGCAGATCCCCGCGTTCCTGTGCCGCCAGACGGACATCGTGGTCGCCGCGGCCCGGGCCGCGGGCGCCC
>CAZFSO010000119.1:0-5190 GCA_964522095.1 uncultured Phycisphaeraceae bacterium
CGCTTGGTGGACAGGTGGGTGTAGACCTGGGTGGTCGAGAGCGACTGGTGGCCGAGCAGTTCCTGCACGCTGCGCAGGTCGGCGCCGTTCTCCAGGAGGTGCGTGGCGAACGAGTGGCGCAGCGTGTGGGGCGAGATGGTCGGGTCCAGGCCGACCTCGCGGAGGTACTTGTCGAGTTTGCGCCGGACCGAGCGGGAACTGAGGCGCTTGCCGTGCTTGTTGAGGAAGAGCGGCGTGCTCGGGTTCTGGGCGCGGGCGGCCCAGATGTCCGCGAAGCGGGCGTCGCGGGCCAGGTGCTCGGTGTAGACGCGGATGGCGGCCAGGGCGTGCGAGCCCAGGGGCACGATGCGCTCCTTGCGACCCTTGCCGCGCACGTGCAGGGCCTCGTGCTCGACGTTCAGGTCGTCGTGGTTGAGGCCGACGAGTTCGGAGACCCGGATGCCGGTCGAGTACAGCGTCTCGAGCATGGCCCGGTCGCGCCGCCCGAGCACGTCCTTCTCGCCCGGGGCGGCGAGGAGTTGCTCGATCTGCTCGACGGTGATGGCCTTGGGCAGGCGCTTGGACTGGCGCGGCGTGCGGATGAGGGTCATCGGGTTGGTCTTGGCGTAGCCCTGGCGGTGGGCCCACTTGTAGAACGACCGCAGCGTGGCGATCTTGCGCGCCATGGTGGCCGGCGAGTAGTTCTGCTCGGACAGGCTGGAGAGGTAGGCGCGGATCAGGTCGGCGTCGCCCTCGCAGATGGTCTCGGTCAGGGTGTTGCGGGCGGTCGAGCCGGCCACCGCGCCGGACGGCGCCCCGCGCTGCTTGAAGGCCAGTTCCTCCTGGGCCCGGTCGATCTCGACGCCCGCCTCGTCGCAGAGGTACTCGATGAACTGGCGCAGGTCCGCGCCGTAGCACCGCGCCGTGTAGGGCGAGAAGTGGCGCTCGTCGGTGAGGTACGAGCCGAATGACTCGGTCAGGGGAAGCGTGCTCATGCGCGGGGCTCCAGTGGGCCCGGGGCGTCCGTCCCCCGGGTTGCAGATGCGCTATCGGTCGTGTGCCGGGGCCGGTTCACCGTCTTCGGGCGAATGGGCGGAAAGGATGTGGGCGGCGATCAACTCCGCGTCGGACCACGCCAGCGGCGCCGACGCATCGGCCAGGTCCGCCAGACGGTCGAACAGTTCCCGGACCCCGCCCGCGTCGCAGGCGAACCGCCAGAAGTGCCCCTGCCGGCGCATCGTCACGCACACGACGCCGCGGTCGTCGTGGGCGGCCGGTGTGGTGGCTGGGGTCTGGGGCGGCATCGCGTCGTCCTCGTCCGGCGGGCGCCGGGCGGGGGCCGCGCGGCGTTCAGGGGGTTCGGGCCGCGGCGCCCCGTCGGGCCAGCCGCAGCCACTCTTCGTCGATCAGGCGTCCCACCGTGTGGTGGGCCGCGAAGCGTGTGTACAACTCCATGCTCGCCGTGTAGACCCGCCACCGCAGTGAACTGTGGGGGTCCGAACGCCCGGTCGCGTAGTTCCGCAGCGTCATCAGCACCGCGTGGTCCCGGGCGTCGAGGTGCTCGGACACCACCGAGACCGGTTCGCCGCCGAATCGCACGCCGTCGAAGCGCCCGAAGTCGGTGAAGGCCATGGTCAGGGCGGCGGGGTCCAGGTCGGCCCGGGCCGGGCGGGTCATCGCGTCGGGCCTGGTGTACAGGGCCAGGGCCAGGCCGAGGACCGGCGGGTCGTAGGGGTCGTAGGCGGTCACGGTCGAGGCGACGACCGCGTCGACGCCCAGGGCCTCGGCGAGGCGCAGGGCGTCTGCAGAGTCCAGCGGGCCCTCGGGCATGCCCAGTTCGCGGGCGGCCTCGATGGCCCTGTTCAGCGGCAGGCAGCGGATCCCGCGGACCTGCTGCACCGCCGCGACGAGTTCGTCGCCGATCAGGTCCGGGCGCACGAACGACGTGCCCGACTCGTTGCGCGGCGGGAGCACCGCCCAGACCACCTCACGCGCCGAGGTGTCGTACGGCGCGACGGTGACCGGGGGCGGATCCAGCCGGTCGCGCGGGTCGGGGCGCGCGGCGCAGGCGGAGAGCATGCCGACGCCCAGAAGGGCGGCCAGCATGCGTGCGAGCATGGGGTGTGCACTTGCCATGGCGTCCGTGCCGTGTCTGGGGCCGGCGTCCTGCCGGCCCGGGTTTGCCTGGTGGCCCGTGCCGCGAGGGCGTCGGGCCGGGTGGGAAACGGCGTCCGGGCGTTCAGGCCCGGTCGCCGCGGGAGAAGTCTTACGGGGCCGTCGGCGCGTTGACGAAGGCCGAGTCGAGGTCGCGGATCTGGACCGACGCCGCACGCAGCGCCGGTGAGAGTTCCATCGACCAGAGGTGCTCGGATCCGCCCATATTCGAGACGAAGAAGATCTCGTTGTCGCGGGACCACGACGGCATCAGGTCGATCGACTTGCCGTCCGTGAGTTTGACCTTGCCGGTTCCGTCGGCGGCCATCATCCACAGGACCGACCGCTCGGGCCGGGCCGAGGCCCCGGAGGCCCAGGCCTCGGAGTAGGGGACCTGGGCGAAGGTGACGAACCGGGCGTCGGGGGACCACGAGGGGTTGATCAGGGCCGATCCCGGCGCGGTGGCGATCTCCGTCTCGCGTCCGGCGCTGCCCGGCTCGGACTGGTAGTCGATCGTCCAGACCGAGAAGGCCCGGTCCCCGCGCTCGCGGGAGCGCTGGAACATGATCTGGTCGGCGCCGTTGGCCCCGGTCGCCGCGACCGGCGCCCACTGGGGGAACAGCCCGAAGCCGATGAACTGGGCGCTGTTGGCGGCCGTCACGTCGGCGACCCACATCTCCCAGCGCCCCGTCTGCTGGCCCAGGCGGGAGTAGACGATGCGCGAGCCGTCGGGCGACCACGAGGGGTGCAGGTCGTGGGCGGCGTCGCTGGTCAGTTGCACGGCCTTGCCGCCCTCGACGGGCATCACGAAGATGTCCCACGAGCCGTTGCGGTCCGAGCAGTAGGCGATGTAGCGCCCGTCGGGCGACACGGCGGGCATCACGTCCTGGGCGGGGTCGTCGGTCAGGCGGGTGACGACGGAGCCGTTGATGGGCTTGATGTAGATGTCCGCGGTGGGGCGGTGCTGGGTGGAGGCGAAGACGATGTGCCGGCCGTCCGGCGTGGGCGTCGGGTCGAAGTCCGCCCCGGCGAAGGACGCGGTGATCTGGCGCACGTTCAGGGTGGCGCGGGTCACCTGGTCCTCGGCGGCGAACTCGGTGGGCAGTTCGGCGCCCATCGCGCTGGCGTAGATGATCGCCGAGAGGTCCTCGGAGCGGTTGGGCACCGGGGCCTGCACCGTGCGGGAGGGCACGGGCTCGGCGGTCATCGCGTTGACGTTGGGCGTGCTCTCGGCAACCGGGCCGGGCAGGTTGCGCCCCGCGTTGGTCGTGTTGATGCCCGACGGCGTGGCGCTCTGGTTCGCGGGGGTCGCGACGATCTCGGTCTGGCCGCTCGGGGGCGTCACGCTGAGCACGTTCGCGGCGGGCTGCGCGCCGTAGGTGAACGAGCGCTCGGCGGCCAGAGCCTGCTCGATGGAGGCCGAGGTGTTGCTGGCCAGGCCGGTGCGCCCGGCGGTCGTGGCGCTGGTGTAGTAGGGGGTGGTGCGGCTGAAGTCCTCCGCGCGTGCCGTGGCGGCGGGCTGGGCGGCGTGGGGCTTGGCCTGGTTGGTCTTGTTCCACGCCCCGGTGCGACGCGGGCCGCAGGCCGAGCCGGCGGCGACCGTGCCCGCGAGCAGGGCGATGGCCAGGGTGTTCACGGTGTTCGAGGCGTTCAGGCGAGGCATGGGGCAGGCTCCGTCATCGTCGGTCCGCGGCACGCCGCGCCCCCGTCTCGGGGCCGGGCCGGCGTGTCCGTGTTGGTGCGTCCGCGACGGCGGGCTCCGCCCGCGTGCCGCCCTGTGGGGGTGGGATCGGGCTCCGCCGACATCCCCGCTGCGGGGGGCTTATCGGACACCCACCGGGGGGGCCTTGAGTCCGCATAAGGGGGTTTTGGCAAGAAAAGCCGTCACGTGCGAATCCTGCGTGGTTCAGAGGTCGGTCAAGTCCTCGGGCGTCCCGACGACCGCGCCCACGCGGTCCAGCAGCGGGCCGACCGCGTCGGTCACGCCCCGCACGCCCAGTTCGGAGCCCGGCAAGGCCCGGACGGCGACGGCGTCGATCGACTCGCACATGGTCAGGGCCTGCCCGAACCGGGCCAGGTGGTCGGCCGCGTCGGGCAGCATGGCCGGGGTGATCCACGCGACCGGATCGATCAGGAGTCGCACGCCGGGGCAGCGCCGCGCAAAGGACAGGGTGGACACGGCGTCGGACAGGACCGATCCCGGCCCGGGCCAGAGGACGGGCGTCGGACCGCCCGCGTCGAGCAGGCGTTGCACGGCTTCGTCGAAGCGTCGCCACCCCGCGCCGGACCAGCAGGCGAAGGCCGCCTCGGCGTCGCCGACGGGCCCGCCCGAACGCACGACCCGTCGCTGGGCCGTCACTTCGGGCAGCGTCTCCCCCGATTCGAGCGTGTGCGGCACGAGGATGCCCCAGACCGAGCCGTCTTCAAGACGCAGTTCGGTCGTGCCGGTTTGCCCGGATTGAGGGACGATCGCGATGCGCTGCATGCATGAGGGTATGGGGCGGGGGAGAGGTGGGGGGGGCGCAGTTGATGCGCGGGGCGCGCGGGTTTGGAAGGTCCGCCCGCATTACACGCTGCGCGGATCGGCGCCGGCGGCCCGATGTCACGGGTCGCCGGCAAGGACGCCGTGCGAAGCAAACGACAAGGACGCTCGCCATGACCGACCTGTTTTCCGTCGCACGCGCCCCGCGTCGCGAGCCCGAGACGCACCTGCCCGCCGCCCCCCGCCTGCACCTGACGCGCGAGCAGGTGGTCGGCCAGATCCTGACGATCAACCACTCCGCGACCGCCGAGTACCTCTCGCAGTTCGCCGAGCGCGAGTTGAACACCTACCTGGACCACCTGCTGAACACCCAGGAACCCCGCGGCCGCCACGCCCGCTGGGACCGCCCGGGCGACGCCCCGGCGATCATGACGCGGCGACGGGCGTCGTGAGGGGGGAGGCACTAGGCACTGGGCACTAGGGCATCAGGCAATGGGCGATGGGCAATGGGCAATGGGCAATGGGCAATGGGCAATGGGCGGTGAGCGGTGGACGCTAGGCGGCAGCGTCGCCGG
>CAZFSO010000120.1:0-4993 GCA_964522095.1 uncultured Phycisphaeraceae bacterium
CACCGGCTACCACGGCGCGGTCAACGCGGGCGTGCGGCCTGGTTCGACGGTGTACGTGGCCGGCGCCGGGCCCGTGGGCCTGGCCGCGGCCGCGTCGGCGCACCTGCTGGGCGCGGCGGTCGTGATCGTCGGCGACATGGTCGAGGACCGGCTGGCGCACGCGCGCACCTTCGGGTGCGAGACCGTCAACCTGGGCGAGAGCGGGTCGCTGGCGGACAAGGTGGCGCAGATCCTGGGCGTGCCCGAGGTGGACAGCGCCATCGACTGCGTCGGCTACGAGGCGCGCGGCCACGGGAAGGACGCCGAAGAGGAGCCCGCCGTCGTGCTGAACGCGGCAATGGAGATCACACGCGCCGGCGGTGCGATCGGCATCCCGGGGCTGTACGTCACCGAGGACCCGGGCGCCCGGGACTCCGCGGCCCAGCAGGGCTCGCTCTCGATCCGGTTCGGGCTGGGCTGGGCCAAGAGCCACGCGTTCCACACCGGCCAGACGCCGGTGCTGCGCTACAACCGCCAACTCATGATGGCGATCCTGAAGGACAAGGTGCAGATCGCCAAGGCCGTCAACGCCACCGTGATCACTCTGGACGAGGCGCCGGAGGCCTACGCCGACTTCGGGCGCGGGGCGGCGAAGAAGTACGTGATCGACCCGCACGGGACCATCAACGCCGCGTAAGCGACCCGAGACGCCTGCCCCGGACCCGTGCGGCCGCTGGTCAGCGCCGATGGCTCCTGAACCAGTCCATGAAGCGATCGACGAACTGGCGGAGGAACTTCTCGGTGTCGGGGTTGTTGATCTTGCCGTCGGGGCTGATCAGGTCGTCCTTGAAGTGCAGGAAGACCTCGGGCTGGCCGAGCGTTGGGCAGTCCAGGTAGGCCAGGATGTTGCGCAGGTGCTGCTGAGCGAGCGAGGTGCCGATCGCGCCGATGGACGCGCCGCAGACCGCCGCGGGCTTGCCGGCGAAGGCGCTCTCGCCGTACGGGCGCGACGCGATGTCGATCGCGTTCTTCAGGACGCCCGGGATGGAGCGGTTGTACTCGGGCGTGACGAAGAGGAGCGCGTCGCACGCCGCGATCGTCTGCTTCAGCCGCCGGCACGCGGGGGGGTAATCGGCGTCGAAGTCCTGGTTGTAGAGCGGCAGGCCGTCGATCTGGACGAACTCGAACGCCGCCTCGGGCGGGGCGAGTTTCCCGAGCGCCGTCGCGAGGCGGCGGTTGAACGAGTCCTTCCGCAGGCTGCCGACGAACACGCCGATCGTGATTGGTGCCATGATGCTGTTCCTTTCTTTGGCCTTGTCCCGCTCGCCCCGTCGGGTGCGCGGCGTGGTTCAGGTGATGGTCTCGACGATGCCGCCCTCCACGCGCAGGGAGGCGCCGGTGGTGGCGCTGGCCTGGGGTGACGCGGCGTAGACGCTCATGCTGGCGACTTCTTCGGGGGTGGCGAAGCGTCCGAGCAGCGTGGAGGGCCGGTTCTCAGCAAGGAACAGGGCCTCCATCTCGTCGGGGGTCACGCCGCGTTCGGCGGCCAGCCCGGCGAGCATCTCGACGGCGCCCTCGGTGCGCGTCGGGCCCGGCAGGATGGTGTTGACGGTGACGCCGGTGCCGGCGAGCACCTTGGCCAGGCCCCGCGAGAGGCCCTGCAGGGCCGCCTTGCTCACGCCGTAGTGGACCATCTCGGTGGGGACGTTCACGGCGGACTCGCTCGAGATGAACTGGATGCGTCCCCAGCCCCGCTCGCGCATGCCGACGGCGTAGTGCCGGGACAGGCGCACGCCCGAGAGGACGTTGACCTCGTAGAAGTTGCTCCACTGCGCGTCCTCGATGTCGAAGAAGTCGCGCGGGCCGTAGATGCCCAGGTTGTTGACCAGGACGTCGGCCCGCGGGCGTTGCGCGATGACCTCGGCGCAGCCGGCCGCCGTGCCCACGTCGGCGACCACGCCGCCCGCGTCGCCCCGTCCGGCGGCCTCGCGCACCGCCTCGACCGCGTCATCGACGCGTGCGCGGGTGCGCCCGATGACGGTGACCTCCGCGCCGGCGCGGGCGAGCCCGACGGCGATCGCCAGGCCGATGCCGCCGGTCGAGCCGGTGACGATGGCGGATCTGCCGGCCAGGTCGATCTTCATGGGCGCACTCCTGTGCTGCGCTCCGTTTCACGGGCGCGACAGAGCGAGTGTACGACAAACGGCGCCCGGCACCATCGTCCAGTGTCACATTGAGCACGCGTCACGTATCCCCTCAAGAGGGCGGTGTCATCAAAGACCTTGGCTCCCGCTGGTGCTTCCGGGCACGGGGCGCATACTTGCGGCATGCGGACGCCCGACGAGTTGCCGGTCTCCTTTCTGACGTGGTCGCTCGCGCTGACCCCGATCCTGGTGCTGCTCGTGCTGCTGGCGGTGCGGCGCTGGAAGGCCCACCAGGCGGGGCCGGTGGGGATGTTCGTGGCCGCCGCGATCGCGCTGATCACCTTCCGCACGCCGTGGGACACGCTGGCGGTCGCGGGCGCCAAGGGGGTCTGGGACGCGATCTACATCCTCTACGTGGTGTGGCCGGCGTTGCTGCTCTACCTGGTGACGGACCGGGCGGGGGGTTACGAGGCGCTCAGACAGGGCGTGATGCGGTTCAGCCGCAACGAGCTGTTCATTGTCGTCGCGCTGGGCTGGGTGTTCTCGTCGTTCCTGCAGGGGATCGCGGGGTTCGGGACGCCGATCGCGATCGTGGCGCCGTTGCTGGTGGCGTTCGGGGTCAAGCCGGTGTACGCGGTGGCGATCCCGATCATCGCCCACATCTGGGCGAAGATGTTCGGCACCCTCGCGGCCGGGTGGCTGGCGACTCTGCAGGTCGTGGACCTCGAGAACCAGACGCAGGCCGCGGTGCACGCCGCGATTCTTCTTCTGATCCCGACGTTCCTGGGCGGGTTCACCGTGGTCTGGATGTTCGGCCGGTGGGCGGCGATCCGGCACGCCTGGCCGCTGGTGCTGATCATCGCGTCGATCCAGGGCGGTGGCCAACTGGTGCTGATGTACCTGGACCCGGTGCTCTCCGCGTTCCTCGCGGCGACCGCGTCGCTGATCGCGTTGTACCCCCTCTCCCGCTGGAAGCGGTACGCCGAGCCGGCCGAGTCGATCAAGGAGCGCCCGGCGATGCGGGACGAGGGCGCCCAGGGCGAGATCGAGCACGAGCGCGAGGCGCCGATGGGGCTGCTCATGTCGTTCGTCCCCTACGTGGTGCTCACGGCGGTGGCGCTCGGCACGCTGCTCGTCCAGCCGGTGGAGGACGCGTTCGCGTCGGTCCGGGCGGGCATGCCCTTCCCGGGCGTGCAGACCGGGTACGGCGTCACGAACGACGCGGCCGAGCCGTACTCACCGTTCGCGCCGCTCACGCACCCCGGCACGTTCCTCCTGGTCACGTCGCTGGTCACCTGGCTGGTGTACCGCGCCCGCGGCTACTACGAGGCGTGGGAGTCGAAGGACGAGGGCCAGAGCCTCTGGCGCGGCCTGCTGGACGAGGCGGTCCCGGCGTCCGTGCCGATCGTCGCGTTCCTGGTGATGGCCCGCGTGATGGACCATTCCGGGCAGAACGAGGTGCTGGCGCTGGGGATCGCGGCCGTCGCGCCGGCCTACGTCTTCGCGTTCCTGTCCAGCACGATCGGCGTGGTCGGGGCGTTCATGACGTCGAGCAGCACCTCGTCCAACGTGCTGTTCTCCGACCTGCAGAAGACGGTCGGCGAGTTGAAGGGCCTGCCCGAGTCCACGATCATCGGCGCCCAGAGCGCCGGCGGGGCCATCGGCAACGCGATCGCGCCCGCGAACCTGGTGCTGGGGACGAGCACCGCCGGCATCAGCGGCAAGGAGGGCGACGTCCTCCGCAAGACCATCCCCTGGACGATCGTCGCCACCGTGCTGACCGGCCTGGCGACCGTGCTGCTCGTGGTGCTCACCGGTGAGGGGGCGTCGTCATGAACCGGGCCCTCGCGCGCAACGTCTCGCTCGTCCTGATGCTCGTGGCGTTCCCCCTGATCAGCATCGGCACCACCTCGGGGCCCGATCTGCTCTGGTGGCTGGGGGGCGTCTGCCTGACGCTGGGGGCGCTGCTCCCCGCGGTGCTGCGCTTCGTCCCCGAACCGAAGAAGGAAGAGGCGCCCCGCCCCAGCGCCACCGATCTGGACAGTTGCCGTGTGTGCTGAGAGGAGAACGACATGAGTCATCCGGACGGGCATCGGACCGGCCGCCCGCCGACGTACGCGCCCAGGGGCGTGGTGTCGACGCCGCACGCGCTGGCGAGTTCCGCCGGGCTGGAGGCGCTCCAGCGCGGCGGCAGCGCGGTCGACGCGGCCATCGCCGCCAACGCCGTGCTCTGCGTGGTCTACCCGCACATGGCCGGCCTGGGCGGCGACGGGTTCTGGCTGATCGCCGAGCCGGGCGCGGCGCGCCGTGTGCACGCGCTCAACGCCAGCGGGCCGGCGGCCCGTGCGGCCACCATCGACCGCTACCGCGAGCACGGGGACGAGATCCCCAGCCGCGGGGCGCTGGCCGCCCTGACCGTGCCCGGCGCCGTGGACGGCTGGCGCCTCGCCCACGAACGCTTCGGCCGGCTCCCATGGACAGACCTGTTCTCCGGCGCGATCCACTACGCGCGGGAAGGGATGCCGGTCAGCCGGTCCCTGGCCGACTGGCTGGTCGACGACCTGGAGATCCTGCGCCGGGCGCCGGACATGGCGCGGGTCTACCTGCCGGACGGCGAGCCCAAGCGCGACGGGGCGCGGCTCGTGCAGGCCGACCTGGCGCGCTCCTTCGAGACCGTGGCGAGCGCCGGCGCCCGGGCCGGCTTTTACGACGGCGAACTCGCCCGGCGGATCTGCGACGGCCTCGGGCCCGCGGGCTCACCCTTGAGCCCCGAGGACTTCGCGGGCTTCGAGGCCGAGTGGGTCGAACCGATCTCGACGACCTACCGCGGCCACGAGGTCGTCGAGATGCCGCCGAACACGCAGGGCTTC
>CAZFSO010000121.1:0-4865 GCA_964522095.1 uncultured Phycisphaeraceae bacterium
AAGAGGCCGGCTGGAAGCTGGCCCTACCCGGAGGCGGGGGAGACTCAGGGTGATTGCGGGTTGGTCAGGCCTTCGTACGCGGGGGCGGGGTCGCCCTCGTTCTCGGGGTAAATCGCGGCGGGGAGGTCGGTGTCGACCGGTGGGGCCATGAGCATGCCGTCGGGGGCGGCGAAGACGCCGTCGGGGCGGACGCGGAGTTGGCCGGTGGTCAGCAGGTACTCGAGGATGGCGTTGCGCAGTTCGGTCAGCGCCTGGTCGCGGGCGTTCTCGGCGTCGAGCAGGGCGTTCTGTCGGTCGATGATGGCCTGGGGGTCGGCGTCGTCGCGGAGCGAGAGGTCCTCGAGGCCGCGCTCGTTGATCATGATCTGCGCCTCGGCCAGTTCGAGTTGGAAGCGGGCCAGGTCGATGGCGCGCACGGACTGGCGGGCCTGGATCACGACCGAGTCGCGGAACTCCTGGTACGCGCGGCGGTCGCGTTCGAGACGGATCTGCGCCTGGCGCAGGCTCAGGCGTTCGACCTTGCGGTCCAGAGGGGCGCTGAAGGTCGCGCCGACCGAGTAGTCCGCCCAGCCGGCGTTCAGGCCCAGGCCCTCCTGGTCGCCGCGGGGGTCGGTGGGCAGGGTGACGGTCGCCGACAGGTCCAGGTCGGGCAGGAGGTTGTTGCGGGCGTTGGCGACCGCCCGCTCGGTGTCCACCAGCCGGTCGCGCCGGTTCTGCAGGTCGAGCCGGTAGGCCATGGCGCGGGCGACGGCCTCGTCGGGCGAGACGGCCGGCTCGTTGAGCCCGCGCCCGGCCTCCCCGAGCGTGATCGACGCCGTCGGGTCCAGGCCCAGGCGCAGTTTGAAACGCTCGAGTTGGAGGATGTAGGACTCGCGGAGATTGGCCAGTTGCGCCTCGGACTGCTTGACGGCGTTGGCGGTGATCTCGTTCTGGAAGGGGTTGAGGCGCCCGGCGAGCACCTTCTCGGCGGTCTCCTCCTCACGCCTCCGCTGGGACTCGAGTTGACGGCGCTGGTTGGCGATGCGGGCCCGGGTCTCCAGCAGGCGGAAGTAGTCGGCCGCGATCGAGACGAGCAGTTCACGCCGGAAACGCTCGTAGTCGCGGGCGGCGTAGACCGCCTCACGCTCGGCCTGGATGAGCGCCTCCTGGGCGATGCGCCCCGCGCCGCGGAGCAGGGGGATGTCGGCGGCGAGGATCAGGTCGCTCGACGAGGTCCAGGCGTTGGTGCTCTCGTTGACGAGTTCCTGTGCGGCCCGCGCCACCCATCGCGCCTCGACCGCGCCGCCCCATGGCAGGCGCTGGCTCAGGCGCAGGGTGTTGATGACCGAGAGGGCCGCGTCGAAACTGCCGTCGGCGCCGGCGCCGAACACGCCCACGGTGGTGTCGTTGAAGAGGCGCGGGCTCCACAGGTGACGCTCGATGAGCAGCGAGATCACCGTGAGGATGAAGTTCTCCTCGGCGCTGCGGTGCTCGCGGCTGGATGTCGCGGCGAGCCGGAAGACGTCGTCGAGTTCCAGGTTCAGCGCCCCCGGCCCGCCGACGGTCGCGTCGTCGGCGTAGCGGTCGAGGATCTCGGCGACGTCGCGGCCCTCCTGGGCGGGGTCGAAACGCAGGGTCTCGATGCCCGGGTTGACGGTGTCCGGGCGCTTGTCGTACCACGAGGCGCGGTCGCCCTCGGGCCCGGGCTCGAAGGCGCGGGGCGCGGCGGCCCCGCCCCCGATGGCGGCGACCCGCTCGCGGATGACCCGGTCGGTCTGGCGGTCGATGCGGTCGAGGCCGGACGAACAACCGCCTGCCAGAAGGCTAACGCAGACGGCCATGGCGTGCCCGGCGCGGGGGGAAATTCGGGGAATCGGGAAGTTTCTCTCTGCCGGCGCGTGCGGGTGCTGGTGGGGGGCGGCCGCGGGGCGGCGGAGGGGCTTAAGTGCCGGTATTGCCATGACTTGGAGCAACTTCCACTGCTTGGGGCATCGGGGCGGGCGGCGGGTGGGAGTCTACCGCTTCGGGGCGGCGGCGTTGCGAAACGGAAGGTGGGCTCCTACCGTCTCTGTCCGCGATCCTCGACGGGTTTTCGGCGGTCCGAACCCGAACGCCTCGCCCCCCGGCGTCCGTAGCGCGTGATGCCGGTCCAACCGGAGCCTCTTCTGCATGCCCGCGGTCACCTTTGACGGGAAAACTCTCTCCATTGACGGTCGGCGGATCTGGCTGGTGTCCGGGTCGCTCCAGTTCCAGCGGCACCCGAGAGAAACCTGGGGCGAGCGTATCCACGCGGCGCGCCTCGCGGGGCTGAACTGTATCGAGACGCCGGTGTTCTGGAACCGCGTCGAGGTCCGCCCGGGCAACTTCGACTTCAAGGGCGACAACGACGTCCGCCACTTCCTGACGCTGGTCAAGGAGGCGGGGATGCACGCCATCCTGCGCCCGGGCCCGTACGTCGGCGCGGGGTGGGACCTGGGCGGGCTGCCCGCGTGGCTGCTGGCGCAGGACGCGGTGACGCTGCGGGCGCCGAACCAGCCGTTCCTGGAGGCGACGGGGCGCTACTTCACCGCGCTGTCCAAGCAGGTGCGCGACCTGCAGGCCAACTCCCCGGGCGGCGGGCCGATCGTGCTGATTCAGAACGAGGCGCACTGGACCTGCGACCACGAGGACGCCGCCAACGCGTACCTGGGCGAACTGGCCCGCTACCTGCGCGAGGCGGGCCTGACCCTGCCGCGGATCAACGCAAACAACCTGTGGCAGGGCGTCGAGGGCGAGATCGACGGCTGGACGGGCGAGGGCGAGATGTTCGGCGTCCTGCGCCAGTTGGCCGCCGTGCGCCCGGACCAGCCCCGCATCGTCGTGGACTTCGGGCCGATCCGGCGCCCGCGCTTCGGGGAGAACGCGCCCGACGCGATCGACCCGTTGACCCTGCAGCGCCAGATCGGCGAGATCCTGGCGTCGACCGGCCAGTTCAACCTGTCCAACTTCGCCAGCGGGACGGCGCCGGGGTTCTGGGCCGGCCAGTCGCCCAGGGGCGAGCACACGATGCTCGCGCCCACGCAGGACCTGGCGGCCTGCCTGGACGAGCACGGGCGCCCGACCGCGCTCTACCACCCGGTGCGCCGGATCGCGTCGTTCGCGTCGTCCTTCGCCCGGGTGTTCGCCAACCACCTGCCCGACGCGCCCCCGGTGGTGATCGACCCCGCGCCGCGGGAAGGGGCGATCTCGGCCCGGACCATCACGCACATGCGCGGCACGCAGGGGTCGGTGCTGTTCGTGTTCTCGCCGCCCGGGTCCAAGCCCGGCACGCTGCCGCTGCTGATGCCCGACGGCTCGTCGCTGCCGGTGCCGCTGGGCTCCCAGCAGGTGCACTGGTGCCTGCTGGACACGCACCTGACCGGCCGGGCGCACCTGGACTATTCGACGCTGTGCCCCCTGTTCTTCGCCGGGACCACGCTGGTGGTCTTCGGGCCGGCCGGGGCGACGGGGTCGGTGTCGATCAACGGCACGCCGGTGGAGTTGGAGGTGCCCAAGGGGCGCCGCCCGGTGACGATCAAGATCGACGAGATCACCGTGGCCGTGGTGTCCGAGGAACTGGCCAACGAGACCTGCCACCACGCGGGCACGGTGTTCATCGGCGTGTGCGGGCTGACCGAGGCGAGCGAGCCGGTGCCGGGCTCCTCGAAGACGCACACGGAGATCGCGCCCGACGGGACGGTCTCGACGGTGACGACGAAGACCCCCGCCGACGCGGCCCCCAGCCGCCTGCCGTCGATCAACCTCGAGTCGTGGGAGGCGGCGCAGAACACCGGCCACGCCGACGGCTCCTCGCCGCGGTACGCGCAGATCCAGGGCCCGGCGGAACTGCCGGCGCTGGGCGCGCCGCAGGGCTACGGGTGGTACCGGATCAACCTGCGCTCCGGGGCGACGCGGAAGATCAAGGTGACCGCGCCGGAGATGCACGACCGCCTGCAACTCTTCCTGGACTCCGAGCCGGTGGGCGTGCTGGGCTTCGGGCCCGGGGCCGAGCGGGTGCTGCCGCTGGCGCTCAAGAAGGGCACGCACACGCTGACGGCGCTGGCGGACAACATGGGCTACCCCTCGGGCGGGTCGCTGATGTACTACCGCAAGGGCCTGTACGGGCACCTGTTCGAGGCGGGAAACTTCCGCACGCCCAAGCCGAAACTGGTCACGGCCGAGCCGTTCGACCTGCTCGCCTGGCGCACGCCCCTGTTCCGCGTGCGTGACGGCGACAAGACGCACCCGTCACGGGTCCAGTGGGCGTTCGCGCACCGCAAGCACACGCCGCTCATTGTGCCCATCCCGGCGCTGCCGGCGCGGGTGCTGGTGCTGCTCAACGGCGACCCGGTGGACTTCCTGGACGCCCAGCAGGTCCGCGACGTGTACCTGTCCGAGCACCAGTTGCGCCGCGGCAACAACGAACTGGAACTGGCCGTGCACTCCGACGAGGTCGACGGCCCCGGCGCGCAGCAGCGCGTCGAGGAAGTGCTCTCGCTGGCGTCGGCGGTGAAGTTCGTCGAGGCGGCCTCGCCGGCGACCGACAAGGGCGACTGGTCCTTCGCCAAGTGGGAGCAGCCCGGCGAGAACGAGTTCCAGGAGGTCGCCAAGAGCAACCTGTCCAAGTGCGTGCTGCCCTGCTGGTGGCGGACCTTCTTCAACGCGCCCACCGAGCGCCTGGCGCTCTCGCTGGACCTGTCGGGCATGACCAAGGGCGTGGTCTTCCTCAACGGGCACAACCTGGGCCGCTACTTCTCGCAGGCCCAGGGCAGGAAGGTCCCCCCGCAACTGCCGATGGCCCTGCCCCGACCCTACCTGAAGGCCACGGGCAACGAACTGGTCATCTTTGACGAGCACGGCGGCAACCC
>CAZFSO010000122.1:0-4842 GCA_964522095.1 uncultured Phycisphaeraceae bacterium
TCCGCCGGGATCCACGCCACGCTCTCCGACTCGACGGTCGACAGGGGCGTGAGGGTCACGTAGCCGTCGAGGCAGCGGGAGGTGTCGCACTCGGGGTCGCGCCCCGAGTCCGGGGCGCCCACCTGGAACGACAGCCGCTCGTTCTCCTCGCTCGTGGTCGCGACGCGGAAGTAGCCGAACGTGTCCAGGTCGGCCCACGTCACCCCGGCCACGTCCGACGGCGCCCGGGCGGGCACGTTGACGTTCAGGACGAGCGACCCGCCCGGGCGCTCCAGCAGCCACCGGACGATGTTGCACGCCACCTTCACCCCGGTCTCCCACCGCCACGGGTCGGAGGGCGCCAGGCTGACCGCCAGCCCCCGCATGCCGAAGGTGCGCGCCGTCAACGCCCCGCCGACCGTGCCCGAGTGCAGCACCGAGTGGCCCGTGTTCATGCCGGCGTTGATGCCCGACACCACCAGGTCCGGGCGGCGACCGAAGGCGCCCAGCGCGGCGGCCATCACCGCCAGCCCCGGCGGGCCGTCGATGGCGTAGGCCTCCACGCCGTCCCAGTGCGCGCTGGCGTACGGCACGCCCTCGTGCGGGTCGAACCGCCCGATGCCCGTGCCCGCGCCGCTGCGGTCGGTCGACGGCGCGACCACCACCACCTCGTGCGACTCGGCCAAGCCCTCGGCCAGCAGCCGGATGCCCGGCGACTCGATGCCGTCGTCGTTGGTCAGCAGCACCCGCGGGCGTTCGCGGCTGGGCTTCCTGTCGGCCGCGTCGATCACGATGTCGGGCCGGTTGTCTCGTTTCGGGTCCTTCACGGCTTCTCCTCAGATCTTCTCGACCTCCACCCGCTTGGCCAGCGTGCGCACCAGGTCCACGTCGGCGTTGCCCAGGCCGTGGCGCGTGACGTTGGCCGCCCCCGCCGCGCAGGCCAGGCGCAGCGTCTCCGGCTCGTCCATGCCCTTCAGCGCCGCGTAGGCGAGCGCCGCGGTCATCGAATCGCCCGACCCGCGGTGGTCGGCCGCCTTGAGCGTCGGCGCCGTCGCGCGGTACGCGGCGTCCGCCGTGACCAGCACCGTCGGCCCGTCGGCCGACGACGCCACCGCCCGCTCGACGCCCCGCTTCTGGAACCCCCGCATGACCCCCAGCCGTCCCTCGACCCCCGTCGCGTCCGGCGTGTGGCTGGCGATCTCCTCGTCGCTCATCTTGAGGGTGTGCAGGGGCCCACCTTTCAGGAACGCTTCGAGTTCGTCGCCGTGCAGGTCGCCCACGGCCCGCGCGCCCACGGCCTTCAGATCAGCGCCCAGGCGCTCGTAGAACCGCAGCGGCCAGCGGTCGCCCGGGAATCGCCCGGTCACCACGCACAGGCCCGCCGCCCCCGCGACCTCGAGCACCCGCCCGTAGATGTCGTCGAGTTCGTGCCGGTCCAGGGCGGGGATGGGCGACTTGGCGATCTGCTCGCGCTCCCCGCTGCGCCGGTCGTGCACGTAGGCCGGCGAGTCGTGGTTGGTGTCCACGGGCAGCAGGTGCACGCCCCACGATGGCGTCAGCCCCCGCAGCACGTCGCCCGACTCGCCACCGACGGGGGCGACCAGCACGGGCGCCGCGCCCAGGTGCCGCAGCATGCGCGCCACCCAGAAGCCCTGACCGCCGGGGTGGAAGTGCAGTTCGTCGTCCTCCCCGCCGTCGCCGGTCTGCTCGATCGACACGGTCAGGAAGAACGACGACGCGAACACGCACACGTCGCGTTCGGCATCGGTGGGCAGGTCGGGCATGGCGGGCGGCTCCGGCTCGCCGCGCAACCGCGGCGACGACCCCCCATTGGAGGGCGGCGCACGCCGGTCAACCAGTGAATTCTTCTTTATCCGCCGCCCACGCCGGACGCGCAAAAAGAACGCACGCCCGGTGCGGAGCCCGGGCGTGCGCGGTCCCCGAAAAGCCGGGCGTCACTCCGTCCGCAGGTAGGCGGCCTCCAGCGCGCGGTCGATGCGCTCGCGCACGTCGCGCAGGTGGGCGGTGCTGTACGCATCGACACCGCTCAGCGCGTCCTCGGCCGGCAGCAGGGCGCGGATGGCGCGCAGTTCCTCACGGGCCAGGGCCTGGATGGTCCGCCCGGACGCGCCCGGCCAGCGCATCCCGGTCGCGAGGCTGACCATGCGCGAGAGGTGCTCGTTCTGCAGGTTGCGCCCGAGTTGACCGATCATGGGTTCGCGCTCGGTGAACGGCCCCGCCGCGTCGGGCGCCGACCAGACCCGCTCGCGCACGGCCGCGAGGATCTCCGGCACCGTCAGGGCGTCCTCACCCGCCGGGGTGCGCAGTTCGTTGTCCATCACCCAGGCCAGGCGCTGCGGGTTGATCAGGCCGGTCATCGCCGACGCCTGGACGCCCAGCACGGACTGCGTCACCGGCCAGGCGTGCCCGGCCGCGTAGCCCTCGTCGTACCAGTTGTCGCTCTGGAGGTGCGCAAGAACCTCGGGGTCAAGCCCGAAGGACGCGGCGTCGAAGGCGTGCTCGACAACGAACCGCAGGGCGCGGCGCTGCTGGGCCACGTCCACTGGGCGCACCGGGGCGGGCGCGCCCTCGTCGCCCTTCATCGAGCGGTGCACGTGCGCGCCGCCGATCCAGTGGATGGCCGTCGACACCGCGCTCTGCTGCATCCCGAGCAACTGCTGGTGCACCTGGCGGGCCTTCTGCCAACTCTGCCCGTCCCTGACGCCCCTGGTCAGCAGGTCGGCGCGCGCCTTGCGCACGAACCGCATCCGCTCCTCGGCGAACTCGATGGTGTCGCGCCCCAGGTCCCAGGTCTTCGCGTGCGGGTCCGGCGAGAACTGCCCGTCCTCGGCCATGAAGGCGTGCGCCGGCTCGGCGGCACGGGCCGCGACCTCCGCCGGGTCGCCGAAGGTGTAGTTCCACTCGATCGCCCACTTGTCGTACTCGCCGATGTCGTTGGGCACGTAAGCGCCCTGCCGGAAGCCGCGCTCCGCGTCGTCGACGACGATGTTCGTCGCCGCGTAGTCCATCACGGTCGACTGGATGGGCCGGTCGAACCCCTCGGCGTTCATCTCCGAGACGGAGTGCAGCGCCGAGCCCTTCCAGTTGTGCATCAGGCCGAGCGTGTGGCCGACCTCGTGCATGACCACTTCGCGCAGCAACGGCCCGACGAAAGACTCGGGCAACCCGTCCAGCAGCGAAGCGTCGTCCGACCCGGCCTCGGGCGCCAGCCCGCCAAGGCCCAGGTCCATCGCCAGCCGGGCCGCGGCCACGCCCGACGACATCCCGGGCTGCATCATGCACATGCGGTGCGCCCCTCCCGCCCCCCCCGGCCGGTGCCCCGCCCACACGAACGGCGACATCGTCGGCGGGGCGTCCGCGAGCAACTCGCCCGCCGCGTCCGGGCGCTCGGCCAGGGCCCGGGTCAGCGCACTGACGCGGCCCCGGTCGCCCGGCGCCGCCAGGCGCACGCGCGGGTCCCACTCGGGGTGCTCGGCCAGCCACCCGCTCAGGCCCGGGTGCACGACGCTCATCGCGCTCGCCGCCAGTTCGGTGTCGAGGTACAGGCTCGCGTACGAGCCGATGAAGCCCTCGTCCATCACGATGTCGGCCTCGTAGATCTCGCCGGTGTCGGGGTGGGCGTTGACCGGCCCGATGGCGAAGCCCATGCCCGCGTTGGTCCACCGCACGAACGAGTGGCGGATGTCCTCGGGGTCGATGTCCATGTACGCCCCGGTCGCCGCGTCCTGCTGGCGCACCTCGATCGCGCCGACGATGCCCACCCGCTCGAAGGCCTTGTTCCACGCCAGCACGCCCTCGCGCACCCAGCGCCGGTAGCGCACCGGGGTGGTGTGCTCAATGTGGTAGACGATGGGCCGCTTGGGCGGGCTCATCGCCAGGCGCGGGTCGGCCTTCTCGATGTGCCAGCGGTTGGCGTGGCGGACCACCTGCGAGTCGCCGTCGTTGATCGCCCGGTCGTGGTGCGACTCGAAGTAGATGCCCACCCGCCGGTCGGCCGCCCTGGGCTCGAACCCCGGCGAACGCTCGGGCATGCCCAGCGAGAAACGCACCTCGGCCAGTTGGCCGCCCGCGCGGGGCAACTCGAAGCCCAGTTCGATGTTGCGCGGGAAGACCTTGGCCCGCGTGATCCGCGCCAGCGCCGTGCTCGCCCCGCGGAGGAAAGAGCCCACGAACTCGTCGGAACTGCCCAGCAGCGCCCGGTCCAGGTCGATCACCGGCCCGCCGCCCGGTCCGGTCGCCAGGATCGGCACGGCCAGCACCACGCGGTCGGTGTTCACCCGCGTCACGCCCGCGCG
Source organism: uncultured Phycisphaeraceae bacterium (assembly GCA_964522095.1). Classification (GTDB taxonomy): domain Bacteria; phylum Planctomycetota; class Phycisphaerae; order Phycisphaerales; family UBA1924; genus UBA6054. Next base: position 4,296 of record CAZFSO010000122.1, read on the forward strand.
CGACTGGTCGTCGCCGCTGGAACGCACCGCCATGTTCGGTTCGACCAGCGCCAGGTGGTCGCCGCGCCGGCGCCACTCCACGGCCTTGGTCCGCACGCCCACCGCGTCGTGCCAGATCGAGTACACGCCCACCTGCGGGTGGCCCGCGGCCACCGTCGCCACCAGATAGAAACGCTTGCCCTCGTAGTCCTTGGGCAACTCGGCCAGCACCTGCGCGTCCTTCTCCCGCGTCCACAGGGCATAAAACTCGCCCTGCCCACCCGGGGCCACGACCCGCTCGTACCCCTCCGAGACCTTGGCGAACGGCGGGAAGTCGTCCGCCGCCCACGCCGCCCCGGACGCCCCGGCCAGGCACGCCGCCGAGATCACGCCCACCGCCGACCAGAATCCCTGCGCCATCCTGTTCCCTTTCGACCCGGACCCCACCAGAACGGCGGGGGCGCTCGCGTTGTACCCGATCCTTGCACGCTCGGCTGCGGCCCGGAGCCCCGCGGCTTTCCAAGCAGGGCTTTCCCAGCCGGGAGCGCAGGGCTACCAGCCCTCCGTT
>CAZFSO010000123.1:0-4826 GCA_964522095.1 uncultured Phycisphaeraceae bacterium
GGTCCTCGGGGCCTTCGACCGCGTCGATCGTCATGCCGGCCACGAAGGCCGTCACCACGGCGATGATCGGGCGTGCGAACGCGAAGACCGGGCCGAAGAGGGCCCAGGTCAGGGGGATCGATTCCTCACCCGTCTGGGGCGTGGAGATCGCGAAGGCGGCGGTGGCCCCCTTGCCGGCGCCCTGACGGCGCACGCCGGCGGCCACCGGGATCACCGAGCACGAGCACAGGGGCATCGGGATGCCCAAGAGGCTCGCCTTGGCGACCGGGACCACGCCGCGACCGCCCAGGTGGCGCATGAACCACGCGCGCGGCACGAACGCGTGGACCGCGCCGGCCATGGCCAGGCCGAGCATCAGCCAGACCCCGGACTCCAGCAGGATGTGCCAGAGTTCGCTTCCGAAGCGCGAGATGAAGTCGGCCGCCCCGTCCATGCTGAACTATAGAGGACAACAAGGTCCGAGCGAAAAGGTCCCGCCCGAGTGCACGCGAGTCCGAGCCGCGGACTTCAGTCCGCGCGGTCGGCGCGCCGCTCTGTCAGCGTCACCGTTTGCGGGCGCGACGCCCGGCCGCCAGCAATCCGACGCCGAGCAGGCCCATCCCACCCGGCGCAGGCGTGATCGCGGCCACGGTGATCTCGCCCATCAGGATCGGCAGGAGCACCTGATTCTGGTCCGAGTTGGCCCAGAATGCCCCGTTGGCATCAAACCCGGCCAGCGAGGTCGGGGGAGCGAGCGAGAAGTCGCCCTGTCCGAGAAAAAACACCGACGCGGAAAACCCAGCCGCCTCGTTGACCACCCGAAAATCCAGCGATCCCACCCCGTCGCCCGCGCTGACGGCCAGCGTCAGCGCGTCCAACGCGACCACGCTCGCGCCGAGCGTCATCGTCGATCCGGCGCCGGCGAACTCGTAGACCGCGGTCGTGCCGTCGTTGCTCACGGCCGTCGCGTCAGAGTCGAAGACGAAGCGGAACGCGATCGGGTCGCCCGCGGCCAGCCCCGCGAAGGGATACAGCCCGCCGCCCAGGAACTCTGGGTGCAGGTCGGTCGCCACGCCCGCGCCGTCCAGGAACAGCGGCTCGGCCAGGGTGGGCGCGCCGATCAGGAGCGCCAGATAGCAGGTCTTCATCGTTTGGTCCCTCCGGTGGTTTTCCCCATACTACCGGCGGTCGGGCGAGCCGCAAGTCGAATTCCTCTGACTCCCGACCGCTTCCTCATGCGATGCCCGGCGCGTGCATCGCCATCTATGATGCCCGGCCAAGGAGACGCCATGCCGTACACGCTCAAGCCCGAACAGGGAATCACCCCAGATTCGGACAACCTGAACTACCTCGCCGAGCACGTGGACACCGGCGACCGGTGGGTGCTGAACTTCGGCCCGCAGCACCCGGCGACGCACACGACGCTGCGGCTGGTGCTCGAACTGGACGGCGAGCGCATCGCCCGCTGCACGCCGCACATCGGCTACCTGCACTCGGGCTTCGAGAAACTCGGCGAGCACCTGGACTACAACCAGTACGTCACCATCGTCAGCCGGATGAACTACCTCAGCCCGATCGCCAACGACATCTGCTGGCACCACGCGGTCGAGAAACTCTTCGGCATCGACATCACGCCCAAGTGCAAGGTGCTGCGGACGATCATGGCGGAACTGGCCCGCATCCAGGACCACCTGCTGTGCATCGCCGCCGTGGGGCTGGACGTCGGCGCGCTGACGGTGTTCCTCTACGGCTTCAACCCGCGCGAGAAGATCTACGACATCGTCGACTACGTCTCCGGCCAGCGCTTCCACCCGGACTGGACGCGCGTGGGCGGGCTGATGCGCGAGATCCCCGACGAGGAGGTCTTCAAGCGCATGATCAAGTCCTTCATCCACGAGGACCTGCCGCAGGCGCTGCGCGACGTCGAGAGCCTGGTCAACCGCAACCGCATCTTCATGGACCGCACGCAGGGCGTGGGCGTGCTGACGCGCGAGGAGGCCATCGCGTGGTCGCTGACCGGGCCGATGGCCCGGGGCTCGGGCGTGCGCCGGGACCTGCGCAAGGACGAGCCGTACCTGTGCTACCAGGACAACTGGGACGGCCAGGGCGCCGAGGCCGTGAAGTTCTCCGTGCCCCTCGCCTACGACGGCGACGCGTACTGCCGCTTCCTCGTGCGCATCGAGGAGATGCGCCAGGCCGCCGGGATCATCGAGCAACTCATCGACAACATCCCCGACGGGCCCATCGACGCGTTCAGCGACTCCAAGATGGTCAAGCCCAACAAGCGGGACGTGTACGGCTCGATCGAGGGGCTGATCCAGCACTTCGAACTGATCATGACCAACCGCGGCTGGGAGCCCCCGATCGCCGAGGCCTACGGCGCCCACGAGACCGCCAACGGCGAACTGGGCTACCACATCGTCTCCGACGGGGGCAAGGTGCCGTGGCGCGTCAAGACGCGCCCGCCGAGTTTCATCAACTACCAGGTCGCGCCCAAACTGCTCGAGGGCCACCTGCTCAGCGACATCGTGGCCGTCATCGGGTCGATCAACGTCGTCGCGGCGGAACTGGACCGCTAAAAAACGCCCCGGCCGGGCCTTCGGCGGAAAAAACCCTTGGCGCGCCGGCCGCGCCGCGGTACGCTTGCCGACGGAGAGAGCCGCCCCCGGTCGGGGGCGGTCACAGAGAAGGCCGGCGTGCGTTCTCCGCCAGAGAGAAAGAGAAAGGTCAGATCATGCAACGGTCAACCATCGTTGGGGCGCTGTGCCTGTGCGCAGGCTTCGCCCACGCCGACGTGCTGTACGGCTACGCGGACATCACCGCGTCCGGCCAGCAGTTCGTCTTCCACTTCACCGACATCGGCGCCTCCATCGGCGCCGGGACCCTCACCGTCGAGGCCCTGGGCGACTACAGCGTCGTCCCGCCCAGCAGCGAGACCATGACCTGGGACCTCGACGGCGTGGTCAGCGGCGTGGGCTTCAACGCCGAGGCCTTCAGCGGGCCGGTGGACCTGTTCCAGAACCACGTCCTCCAGTCCTGGACCATCTCCGAGGCCGACATGGCCTCGATCACCGCCGACGGCATGCTGACCATCACGCTGACCAACGCCAACGCCGTGAACTACACCCCCGGCGCGGGCGACTGGATCAGCGTCACGCTGGACTACCCGGTCCCGGCGCCCGCCGGCGCGCTGGTGCTCGGCGCCGCGGGCCTCGTGACCGCCCGTCGCCGCCGCTGATCGTCCCAAAGGACCCCTGGAGCGGGGGGCCGCCGGCCCCCCGTCTTCTTTCTCGCGATTCCGCGCCCCTTCCCCTATCATCTGGTGACGCCGCACGTGCGCGCCCCTACCCGGCGCCCCTCCGTCGCGGCCCAGCCCGGAAGGGGCTCGACATGCCGGACAAGACCGAACGCACCGCCCGCCTGCCGCTGACGGAGGCCCGCCGCGCCAACGCCCACGGCGTGACCGAGGCCGACGTCCGCGCGCTCGTCGACGCCTTCTACGCCGGCGTCCGCGAGGACGATCTGCTCGGCCCCGTGTTCGAGCGGCACGTCAAGGACTGGTCGGTCCACCTGCCCAAGATGTACGCCTTCTGGGGCACCGTGATCCTGCACACCGGCCGCTACTCGGGCCGGCCGCTGGAGGTCCACCAGGCCATCCCCGAACTCTCGCCCCGCCTGTTCGAGCGCTGGCTGGGGCTCTGGGAGCGCACGGTGGCGGCCCGCTTCGACCCGGTCACCGCCGAGCAGTTCGTCATCGCCGCGCGGCGGATGGCCGCGTCGATGATGGCCCGCCTGAGCGCCTGATGGCCGGTCGCGCGCCATCGCGCGGCCCGTCGCCCGCCGCCGTCGCGCTGCTCTACGCCGGCGTGCTCTTCGGCGTGTCGTTCGTCGCGACGCCCGCCAAGTTCCTGGCCGAGTCGATCACGCTCGCCCAGGCGCTTGATGTCGGACGCGAGACATTCGGCGTGTTCGCCTGGGTCGAGATCGCGTTCGCCCTGGCCCTGGGCGCGACGCTGCTCGGGGCCCCGTCCGCTCGCCACGCCTGGTTGGCGGGCACGGTGGTGCTGCTGGCCGTGGTCCAGATGGTCGGCCTGCGCCCGCCGCTGGACGACCGCCTGGTTCTCATCATGGCCGGCGGCACGCCGCCCGAGTCCCGCCTCCACACCGTGTACGGCGCCATGGAACTGGCCAAACTCGCCGCCCTGCTCGCCTTCGCCCACGCCAACCGCCGCACCTGAACGGAGCGCCCGTGCGGATCGCCATCAAGCGCATCTACGACGACCCCGCGCCCGAGGACGGCTCCCGCGTGCTGGTCGACCGGCTGTGGCCCCGCGGCATGTCGAAGGAGGCCGCGGAGATCGACCTGTGGGCCAAGGACCTGGCGCCGAGCACCGCTCTGCGCCGCTGGTTCGATCACGACCCGGACAAGTTCGACGACTTCGCCCGCGAGTACCGCGCCGAACTCGCCGAGCGCGCTGACGCCGTGGAGCGGCTTCTCGGCTCGATCGACCGGCGCAGGCCGCTGACGCTCCTGTTCGCCGCCCGCGACCCCGCGATCACGCACGCCCGTGTGCTGGCCGAGCACCTGCGCCAAGCCGCCGCCCACGCCGGTCGGCGGGCCTGAGCCGGCCGACGAGGCGACCAACGGCACCGTGCTCTTCGTCTTCGAAGAGCACGCGTTGGGGTAAGGGCGGGGCGGGACTTAACGCGGCCATCACCCCTCCGGGGTGAGAATCGCGAGCCAGCCAGCGGTGCCGTGCTCTTCGTCTTCGAAGAGCATGCGTTGGGGTGAGGGCCGCGGACCCTCAGGCGCGGCCTGCCGCGGCCATCACCCCTCCGGGGTGAAG
>CAZFSO010000124.1:0-2784 GCA_964522095.1 uncultured Phycisphaeraceae bacterium
GCAAGCGACGGGATGGACGCGCGCCTTGGGCGTCAGGAGGCCGGCTGGAAGCCGGTCCTACCGAAGACGGAGGGCTGGTGGCCCTCCGCTCCAGGATCCGAGGCCGCATCACGCCCCGTTGCCCGGCGCCGCCTCCGCCGCGTCGGCGCGCATGAAGAGCGCCTCGCCCTTCGCGATCACCTGTTCCGCGCGGACCGCGTGCGGGCCGCCCCAGGCGGCCAGGTCGGCCAGGGGCGCGACAAAGCCCGAGTTCTCGTCCGACGCGTCGCGCAGGTGCGTGCAGCCCCACGCGCGCCACAGCGCGGCCGTCTTCTGCGGCATCGCCGGCGACAGCAGCAGCGACGCGATCCGCAGCGCCTCGGCGCACGAGTACAGGATCGCCCCGAGCGCCCCCCGGGCGCCCTCGTCGTCCCGCTTGGCCAGCGTGAAGGGCGCGCTGTAGGTGATGAACTCGTCCACCACCCGCACGATGCCCAGGCCCTCGCCCAGCGCCGCCCCCAGGTCCAGCCGGTCGGCGGCGTCGGTGAAACGGGCCACGGCGTCGCGCGTCAGGGCGGCGAGGTCGAAGGTGCGGGGCGGGCCCTCCACCGGCTTGCCGGCCGCGGCCCGGGCGTCCAGGGCGGCCTGCAGGGCCTTGCCCCCCTCGAATCCGAACCGCCCGTCGCAGGTGCGCCCGAGCACGCCGGAGAAGTACTTGTCGACCATGTTCCCCACGCGGCTGGCCGAGTTGCCGAAACTGTTGGCCAGATCCGCGTTGTAAACCTCCACGAAGCGCGCGTGGGCGAAGTCCGCGTCGTTGGCGCCCAGGGGGCCCTGCGTGGCCAGGAACCAGCGCACCGCGTCCAGGCTGTAGCGGTCCGCGTAGGCCCGCAGCGTGTCGATCTCGACGAAGTTGCCCAGGCTCTTGGACATCTTCCGGCCCTCGGCGATCCAGTACGCGTGGGCGTACACCGTCGCCGGGGGCTGCTCGCCCAGGGCGTGCAGCATCGCCGGCCAGACCACCGCGTGGAACCACAGGATGTCCTTGGCCATCAGGTGGACGGCCAGGGGTCGGTCCGCCGGCCAGAACGCCCGCCGGTCCGGCTGGTCGACCATGGTCAGGTAGTTGCACAGCGCCTCGATCCAGACGTACACGCGGTGCTCGGGGTCGCCGGGCATCACCACGCCCCAGTCCGGGTCGCCGGGCTTGATCTTGCGCGACACCGGCACGCGGTTCAGCCCGCCCTTGAAGCGCCCGAGCACCTCGTTGCGGCGCGCCTCGGGCAGCACCCGGATCGCCCCGGACTCGATGCGCTCGCGCAGCCAGCCCTCGTAGCGGTCCAGGCGGAAGAAGTAGTTCTGCTCGACCCGCTTCTCCAGGGGCCGCCCGGTGACGGGGCTTTTGTAGTCGTGCTCCTTGGCGGTGGTCTCGGTGAGATACTCCTCCTGAGACCCGTCCCACCAGCCCTCGTAGTCGCCCAGTTCGATGTCGCCGGATTCGACCAGGCGCCGGATGTACGCCGCCGCCCGGTCCTTGTGCCGCGCCTCGGTCGTGCGGACGAAGTCGTCGTTGGAGAAGTTCATGAACGCGAAGGCATCCTTGAAGCGCTCCGCATTGATGGTCGCCCACTCCATGGGCGTGTGGCCCTTCTCCTTGGCCGTGGTGACGACCTTCTCGGCGTGCTCGTCCGTGCCGGTGAGGAAGAACACCGGCCGTCCGATGAGCCGCTGGGCCCGGGCCGCCACGTCGGCGATCAGCGTGGTGTAGCAGTGCCCGATGTGCGGCCGGTCGTTGACGTAGTAGATCGGCGTGGTGACGTAGTACGGCGTCTGGTTGGGCGCGGTGTCGCTCATCGTCGCCGATCCTACGCGAGCCTCCCGCCCGGCCACCGCCGATCGGCCGGGCGGTGGCCGGGCCGGACGGCGCACAACTCCCCGGTGGCTGACCGGTAGAACCCAGGCCCGAGGGCGGGCGCAACGGATCCGCCCGGCGGTCAAGGGGGGGCATACGGAACATGCGGCGAGGCGCAGGAATCTGGATGACGCACGCCCGGCGGGCCGCACCGGCCGCGTGCGCCATCGTGAGCGGCTACGCCATCGGCACGCTCACCGTCCTGATGGTCCTGGCCTCGACCCACGACACGCACGGCGAGCAGACGACCCCCTGGGAGACGTTCGCGGGTTCGATGATGTTCTGGCGGTATCGGTTCGAGGGGTTTGACCAGCCGTACGGGGACACCCCGCACCACTCGATCGAGGCGTCCGTGCTCTTCGTCGGCGCGATGGTCGCCGGTGCCAGCCTGGCCGCAGCCGCCGTGTCAGCATGCTGGCCGCCGCGGGCCGTGCGTCACGCCGCCGAGCCGGACCGCGCCCGGCTCCGGCGCCTCTGGGCGCACGCCGTCCGGGCCGGCCGACGTACGCCGACGCGCCGGGATTGCCTGGCCCTGTTCCTCGCGGCCCTGGTCGGTGTCTGGCTGTGCTTCGGCGTGGACGCGCTCGTCATGGCAATCCGGCGGCGGCTGTGGATGCGCAACCCCATGGCCGACCCGGGCTTCGACCCCACGCCGACCCCGATCATCGGGTGGATGACCTGGCCCGACGCGGTCTGGATCGCCGGTCTGGCGGCGTGGAGCGGGTGGCTCGTTGTCCGCGCGTCCCGCCGACGATGGAACCGGTCGCGCTTCGTCGGAACGCGCTGGTGCCCCTGCGGGTACGGCTTTCCCGCTCGCTCGCCCAACCCGACCTGCCCCGAGTGCGGCCCACGGTCAACGAGCGCGGAGTAACCCTCGGTTCTCTTCGAACCAC
>CAZFSO010000124.1:2884-4739 GCA_964522095.1 uncultured Phycisphaeraceae bacterium
CTCCGTCTCTCCGTCTCTTCGTTTCTCGGTCCTCAACCCCTCCGTCGCTTCGTCGCTCCGTCGCTCCGTCGCTTCCTCCTCCTCCCCCCTTCCCCCCCGCGTTCTTCCCTACACTCCCCGGCCATCCGCCCGCACAGGCCGCGACACGAGACGCTCCCCTTGGAACGAGCCAAGTTCGAATCTCTCGCCCTCGAACACCTCGACGCGGTGTACCGCATGGCCCTGCACCTGACCCGGCGCCCCGACGCCGCCGAGGACCTCGTGCAAGAGGTCTACGCGCGCGCGTTCCGCCCCAAAACCATCGAACGATTCGTCGACATGTCGCCCGACGACGACCCCACCTCCGGCTCCGGCGGCATGCGCTCCTGGCTCTTCGCCATCACCCACAACGTCTTCTACTCAAAGGTCAAACGAGAAGCCCGACAACCCACACCCGTTGGGGAGTTTTACGCAGAGGAGGGGAACGAGACCCCGCCCGACGAGGCCCCGCCCGCCTGGTCGCGTGCCGAACTCGACTGGGAGCACGTCGACCAGACCCTCAAGGCCGCCATCGAGGAACTCAAGGACGAATACCGCGAGGTCCTCATGATGTGGGGCGTCGACGGCCTGAAGTACCGCGAGATCGCCGAGATCCTCCAGGTCCCCATCGGCACCGTCATGTCACGCCTCCACAGGGCCCGAAAACTCCTCGCCGACCGCCTCACCCGCGAGCCCGGCGCCGGCGACGCACTCGGCCTGAGAATGTTCGACAACCGGGAATGACCCGGCCATGACGGCAGTTTCATCCCGCGGCACCCGCCGGCCCGGGAGCCGGCCGACGATAAAGAGAGACCCACGATGCGTGCTGATGAATCCCATCCCGAGGGGTGTCACGACCCCGCTGCGGCCCTGTCGATCGGGGCCCTGATCCGCGCCGCCGCGGACGGGGAACTGACCGACGAGCAGGTCGCCCGCTTCGAGCGCCTCTGCGCCGAGCGCGACTGCACCCAGGACCGCGTCCGGTTCGAGCAGACCCTCCGCGCCTGCTGCGCCCGCGCCATGGGACAGCCCCAGTGCACCGAGGCCCTCCGCGCCCGCGTCCGCGCCCTCGCCCTCCAGACACGCGACGCGCACCCCGGCCCCGCGCTGGCCGAATCACCCGACGCACCCGACGGACCAGGCGACGAGCCGGCCGGGGCGGACCACCGGGCCGCCCCGGCCGGCGGCTTTCCCACAACCCGGCCCCTCGCCTTCTGGCGCAGGGCCCCCGCCCTGACGGCCGCCGCCCTGGTCCTCGCCGGGGCCGCCGGCGTGCTGACCTGGCAGGCCGTCTCCCTGCCCAGCGAGCGCGCCCCCTTCGCCATGTCCACCCAGCAGGCAGCCTACCGAGACAACCTCGCCGGCTTCCTGACCGACGAGCACGCCCGCACCTGCGCCGCGGATGAGGGCGAAACCAAACTCGTCCACCGCGACCTCCAGACCGCCCGCGCCCACTACGCCCAGTCCTTCGGCGTCACCGAGGCGGGCTTCAACCTCCCCGCGCCCGCCGACCCCCTGCGCTTCTTCGGCGGCGGCGACTGCCAGCCCCCCGGCGCAGACCGCTCCGCCCACCTCCGCTACGACGCCACAGCCCCCGACGGCTCCCCCCTGCGCATCAGCCTCTTCGTCATGCCGGACAACAACCTCCTCCCCTTCCGCGACGGCGTGACCTACCGACTCGACGCCGACGCCTGCGACCGCGCAGGCGTCACCCTCTACGCCTGGCGAGCCGACGGCCTCGTCCACCTCCTCGTCTCCGAAGCCACCGGCGAACTCTGCGGCCAGGTCCGCCAAGCCCTCAACGCCCCCGAACGCACCGACCGCTTCTGATCCCCCC
>CAZFSO010000125.1:0-4624 GCA_964522095.1 uncultured Phycisphaeraceae bacterium
GGACCCGCGGCGCGCTTGGGCAATCACCGCCAGCAGAGAAGACCGCCAAACCCTCACACAGGGTTTGGCGTTCTTCTCCCCTGGCCGGGAAGCACCCAACGCGCAACGCCCACGATGAGTCCTCGGATCGTGGGGTTCTTCACCGCTTCGCGATCACCACCCCCAACAGAGAAGACCGCCAAACCCTCACACAGGGTTTGGCGGTCTTCTCGGCTGGCGCTCTTCCAGGCGGGTTGGGCGCGTCCCGGGCTGCCCGGATGACCGTGTTTGTGCGCACGGGATGGCGCGTCGGGCGGCCGTCGTTGCGGGCCTGCGAAGATTTTTTTCCTTCCATCTAGAAGCAAACCCGGTGCCGCGCCGCGATGACCGCTTTGGTGCGCACAGGGGTGTCCGCGCGTCCCTCCGGGTAGGACGCGTCCGTTCGACGCGTCGCACACACAAACGCCGAGGAGGCAACGACGATGACGACCAACAAGACAGTTTCCCGAGCCGCGACCGCCGAGGGGCACGGCGGCGAGCGCGTCAGCCCCAACCCGTTCGCTCACCCCGTGGTGGTCATGCGCCCCGCGGAGGCGTTCGAGCACCGGCCGATCGAGTGGCTGGACCCCAACCGCATCGCGCTGGGCAAACTCACGCTGCTCGCCGGGGACCCCGGGCTTGGCAAGTCGTTCCTGACGCTGGACCTGGCGGCGCGGGTCTCGACCGGGCAGATCCCGCCGGGCGCCGACGGGCCGGGCAGCGCCATCATCCTCAGCGCCGAGGACGACCCGAACGACACCATCCGCCCGCGCCTTGAGGCGATGGGGGCCAACCTGTGCAAGGTGCTGATCGTCGAGGGGGTCGTCGCGCCCCAGGGCCGGGTGTGCCGCCCGGCTCGCCTGGACGAGGACATGAAGATCCTCGCCCACGCGGCGCGGGCGGAGAAGAACCTGCGCCTGATCGTCATCGACCCCATCAGCGCCTACCTGGGCGGGACCGACTCGCACAACAACGCCGAGGTCCGCGCGGTGCTCGCCGAACTGGCCCGCATGGCCCGGTGGACGGGCGCCGCGGTCGTGTGCGTGACGCACCTGAACAAGTCCCAGGGCAACCAGACCAAGGCGGTCTACCGCGCGATGGGGTCGCTGGCGTTCACCGCCGCCGCCCGCGCCGTCTTCGCCGTCTCCAAGCACCCCGACGACCCCGACAAGCGCGTCGTCAGCACCGTGAAGAGCAACGTCGGGGGCTCGGAGCCCTCGCGCGTCTTCCAGGTGGTCGACGGACGCTTCAAGTGGCTCGACGAGTCGTGCGTGCTCGACGCCGACGCGATCGAGAACGGCGGCGAGACGGTCGACCAGGTCACCGCCATCGCCGAGGCCGGCGACTTCCTCCGCGAGATCCTCCGCGAAGGGCCCGTGCCCGCCGTGGACGGCATCTTCCAGGCCAGCACCCTGGGCATCAGCGAGCGCACCCTCACCCGCGCCCGACGACGACTCGGGGTCGTCGCCTTCCGCGACGGCGGGGTGTGGAAGTGGTCGATGCCCGCCAGAGGCTGACCGGCCAAACCCCGTTTCAAGAGCGCCAGCCGAGAAGACCGCCAAACCCTGAGAGAGGGTTTGGCGGTCTTCTCCTTCGGGGGTGGTGAGCGTGGAGCGGTGAAGAACCCACGATTCGAGGACGCATCGTGGGCGTTGGGCCTTGGGTGCTTCCCGGCCAAGGGAGAAGAACGCCAAACCCTGTGTGAGGGTTTGGCGGTCTTCTCTGCTGGCGGTGTTCGCCGAAACGCGCCTCGCGTTCCTCAACCGCCCCCCTCCCATCCTTCTGCGTCCTCTGCGTGAACTTCGCGTCCTCTGCGTTCAAACTCTTCGACCTGACCCTGGCGTTCTCACGCCAAACTCACGCCTTGAGTTTCGGCCAGCCTTCGACGCGTTCGTCGGCGCGGTGGAGCATGGTCCAGAGTTTGTCGAGCAGTTCCTGCGTGCCCACGCCGATGCCGCCGCTGAGGCCGACGATCTCGTGCCGGGCGTCGAGGCGCAGTTCGGCGTGCAGCGCCTTGACGGCGTCGGGCCAGTGCGACTCGTCGCCGATCAGGTCGAGTTTGTTGAGCGCGATGATCTCGGGCTTCTCGGCCAGCAGGCTGGAGTACTCCATGAGTTCCTTGCGGATGGCCCGGTAGTTGTCCGCCGGGCTCGAGCCGTCGGGCGGCTGGACGTCGAGCACGTGGACGATGACGCGGGTGCGTTCGACGTGGCGCAGGAAGTCGTGCCCCAGGCCCGCCCCCTCGGCCGCCCCCTCGATCAGCCCGGGGATGTCCGCGATCACGATGCGCCGGTCGGCGTCGACCATCGCGATGCCCAGTTGCGGCGAGAGCGTCGTGAAGGGGTAGTCGGCGATCTTGGGGTCCGCCCGCGTCACCGTCTTGAGCAGGCTGGACTTGCCGGCGTTGGGCAGGCCCACCAGGCCGACCTCGGCGATGACCTTCAGTTCCAGGCGCAGGGCGCGTTCCTCGCCGGGTTCGCCGGGGGTCGCGTGGCGCGGGGCCTGGTTGACGGAGGTCTTGAAGTGGTCGTTGCCGAACCCGCCGCGCCCGCCCCGGGCGATGACCACCGACTCGCCCGGCCCGATGTCGGCCAGCAGGTCGCCGGTCTCCTCGTCGAAGACCATGGTTCCCGCGGGGACGCGGATGACGCGGTCGTCGGCGTCGGCGCCGGTGCAGTTCTTCGAGCCGCCCGGCCCGCCGGGGTCGGCCTTCCACTCGTAGACCCCGCGGAAGTCGATCAGGGTGTTCAGCCCCTCGTCGGCGGCCAGGATGACGTCGCCGCCCTTGCCGCCGTCGCCGCCGTCGGGACCGCCCTTGGGGTTGTACTTGACCCGGCGGAAGGACAGTTTCCCGTCCCCGCCCTTGCCGGCTTTGACCATGATGCGTGCGCGGTCGACAAACACGCCCCAAGCCTAGGTGGGCTCGGGGCGTCCGCCGCACGCGGGACCGGTTTGTTTCAGGCCGCCCGGAGGTAGCGCCCGGCGGTGAGCGCCCGGATCAGGCGCTCGCGGTCGCCGGCGCGGTCGTACCGGGTGACGGCCACCGCCATGCGGGCGGCCCCGGGCTCCTCGGTGTCGCACCAGACCACGTTGCCGGTCAGGAACACCGCCCGGCCCGCGTCGCCCGGCCCGACCATCGGCAGGGGCAGTTCGATCTTCAGGGACACCCGCGCGCCCGGCTCGATGGGATGGTCGATCTCGAAGCACACGCCGCTCTCGGACAGGTCGTACACGTGCCCGCCCAGGCGGGCCTCGTCCTCGGGGTGCACGCGGACCTCCACGGGGGTGTAGCCGGGGTTGACCCGGAACCGGGCGTGCCCGCGGCGGTCGATCGGGTTGAGGGTCTCCTGGATCATGCCGGGTCCTTTCCGCGTCCGCGCCAGCGCACGCAGCCCGGTCATCGGCCCGAACCCGGGACGGCTTGATTCTCGGTCCAGGGAACCCGCGCGAAAAAACGCCTACTCGGGGTGCAGGTCGATCTGCACCCCCGCCACCCGCCCGCTCGCCAGGCCCAGCCCCGGCGCGCTGAGCGCTTCCAGGATCGTCCGCGAGACCGACTCGGGCGCGTCGACCACCCGCCCGTCGGGCGTGGTCAGGTGCACGTGGGGACGCTGGTCGGCGTCGTAGCGGCAGGCCCCGCCCGCGGCCCGCGACGGCAGGCGCTTGGCCAGCCCGTTGCCCACGAGCGCGTCGAGCGTGTTGTACACCGTCGCCTGCGACACGCCCGGGTCCTCGACCCGCACCGCCCGGAGCAGTTCCTCGGCCGTGGGATGGCTGGCGGTGCCGGCCAGGGTGCGGTAGACCAGTTCGCGCTGGCGCGTGGGGCGCACGCCGTGGGCGCGGAGGCGGGCGCGCAGGGCCTCCGCGTCGCTCTGGTGGTGGTCGGGCTGGTCGTCAACACCTGGCACGTCTTGGAAGTATTGGCCGGACCCGGGCGAGCCGCCCACGCCTCACTCGGGCTCAAACTCCAGTTCGGGGTCGACCGTCCCGACGGTCGGGTCGGGCGCCGGGATCTCCATGCGCTTGTGCTTGATGCCCGCCTCGAGGAAGGTCCCCGAACTGACCGCCCAGCCGATCTTCTCGTAGAACGGGATCGCGACGAGTTGGGCGTGGCAATACAGGCCGGGCAGGCCCAGTTCCCCAAACGCCCTGGCCTCGATGGCGATCATGAGTTTCTGGCCGATGCCCTCGTTCTGCCGCTGGGGGTCCACGCAGACCTGGGCGACCTTGCCGAAGGTCTCGTCGGAGCCGGGGGGCGGGGCGAAGAGCGTGGCCGCCGCCAGCACCCGCTCGCCCTGGGGGTGGTCGAACACCGCCACGAAGTGCTCGCACGCCTCCTCGCGACCGGGCGAGAGGGCCTGGTAGCCCTCGATGTCCAGCCCGGCGGGCGCCAGCAGCACCCGCGTGCGCAGGTCCACCTCCTGGGCGTACAGGGGATCGTTCGTCTCGATGCGTCGGATGCGGATCACGGCGGGTACCTCGGCGTGCAATGTAGCACCCATCAAAGCCCCAGTCCTGCCGGTGAAGCCCGGAGAAACGCAGGATCCCTCATTGGCAGGCAAGCCCCCGACGATCAAGACTGAACGCAGAGGACGCAAAGTTCACG
>CAZFSO010000126.1:0-4263 GCA_964522095.1 uncultured Phycisphaeraceae bacterium
CGTCGCCGACGTCGAGGATGGAGACGTCGAAGGTGCCGCCGCCCAGGTCGAAGACCGCGATCTTCTCGTTGGTCTTCTTCTCGAGGCCGTAGGCCAGCGCGGCGGCCGTGGGCTCGTTGATGATGCGCTTGACGGTCAGTCCGGCGATCTCGCCGGCGTCCTTGGTGGCCTGGCGCTGGGCGTCGTTGAAGTAGGCCGGGACGGTGATGACCGCCTCGGTGACGCTCTCGCCGAGGTAGTCCTCGGCGGTGCGCTTGAGTTCACCGAGGATCATCGCCGAGATCTGCTGGGGCGTGTACTCCTCGCCGCGGATCTTGACCTTGACGAAGTCCTTACCCCCGCCGGTGACCTCGTAGGGGATCAGTTTCTCCTCGCTGCGGACCTCCTCGTGGCGCCGGCCCATGAAGCGCTTGATCGAGAAGACCGTGTTGCGCGGGTTGGTGACCTGCTGGTGCTTGGCCTGCTGGCCGACCAGGCGCTCGCCCTTCTCGGTGAAGCCCACGACGGACGGGGTCGTCCGGTTGCCGGAAGAGTTGATCAGAACCTTCGGGGTGTCCCCCTCCATCACGGCCACCACGGAGTTCGTGGTGCCCAGGTCGATGCCGATGATCTTGCCCATGTGGAGCCTCCTTCCGCCGCCCACCCGACGGGCGGTACGGCTCTCGCCGATCACGATGCAACCGCGGTGCCAGAACACCGGCCCGGCCGGCGAACTTCGGCCCTTCCCACCGGGTTCCTATCACCGCCGAACCCGGCGGGGCGTCGCCCAAGCCTGCCGATCTGGCAGGCCGCTACCAGCCCGAGGTCCCGGGTGCCCTCGGCCCGCGCCTGGCCGCCTGGCGCCAGGCGGTGACCGCGCCGAGCGCCCCGAAAACCAGGGACGAATGGGCCGTCACGCCGGCGATCGCCCCCTTCGAGTTGTGGTGCCACCACTCGTCCCACAATCCCGTGCCGCCGGCGTAGTTCCAGTTGACCACCGTGACGGGGAATGACAAGCCCCAGTGCACGAGCAGCGTCGCCAACGCGGCCACGGCCCCGAGGAGCGGGGAGCCCACGCGCCCCGCGCGGGCCGCCGCGGCCCCGACCACCCCCCCAGCAAGCCACGCCAGCGAGTCGAACCGCTGCTGCCACCCAAACTGGCGGTTGGTCACCCACACCAGACCGAGCCAGACCGCGCCGAACGCCAGGGCGGCCGCGATCGCCGCGGCGGCCGCGAGCCAGGGCCGGGAAACGCCGGCCTCCGGCTCGGGATCGGGAGGCAGCCCGGCCGGCAGGCGTCCGCGGTAGCGACCGACGCGGTGCAGGTAGGCCGCGACCGCACGCCGGGCGGTCTCGTCCCACGGGCAGCCGGTGGCCCGGCACACCCGCTCCATCTGGCCCATCGGGTCGGCGGCGAGGTCGTCGTAGCGGACGCGCACCACGCGGCCGGGGTCGACGCGGGCCAGTTCGGCGTCACGCCTGGCCCGCGTCTCGGCGAGTTCAACCTCGATCCGCACGCGGAGTTCGGCCTCGTCCGGGATGTCCTGCAACGCGTGCGCCGCCAGCGAGCGGTGCATGGCGAGGTTGGAGTCGATCACGGGCCCGTCGTCACGCTCGATGGACACGAAGCGGGCGCGCCCGGCGAACAGCGCGTCGAGTTCAGCGACCCGCGCGGTGTGGCTGGGCGTCTTGAGGACCAGGACGCGGCCGCGGCGCAGGCGGGTGATCTTCCAGCAGAACATGGCGGTCAACGACCGCCAGCGCCGGAGGCGGCGCTCGTCCAGGTCCAGCCCGTGCCAGGCGCGCTCCCGCCGCCAGACGCGCGGGCTCGGGAAGACGAACCGGCCGGCGAGGGTCGACGCCCCGCCCCAGGTCGCCACGGCGAAGTCGTCCTCGGCCGGCCACGCCGGGCCGAAGCCCACGCCGTCCTGCGGCCGGGTCGAGCCGAGGAACGGGGTGAGCATCAGGCGGACCACGCCCCAGCCGACCCACCAGCCCTGTCCGGCGAGGCACTGGTACCACCGCGGGGTGACCACGCGCCGGTCGCAGGCGAGCAGGTTGTGCAGGTGGGTCGTGCCCGAGCGGTAATAGCCCAGCACGACGACCACCCCGGCGTCGTGGCGGAACACGGGGCGCGACCCGCCGAACAGGGCGAGGCGCACCGGCCAGAGCAGCAGGCGCTCGGGCATGGTGACGACGGTGCCGACCCAACTGGTGAACAGGCAGCCCGCCAGCCGCAGCCAGTACCGCGGCGCGACGCCGCCCGACCCGGCGAGCATGCGCAGCCACACGTCCAGGGGCGCCAGCGCCAGCAGGTGGGCCACCGGGCGGGCGACGATTCGTGGACGCGGGGGCGTCGTGGTGGGCATCACAGCGGCCGGTACAGGTCGATGATCTCACGCAGCCGGTTGGGGTTGGGCAGGTGGTTGACCTGGATCTCCACGCCGTCCTGACCGGAGGAGGAGATGCCGAGTTTGCCGACCTTCCAGACCCGCTGCCAGAAGGTCTGGTCGACCTGGACGTTGCGGATGTTGTCGTGGACGACCTCGCTGGTCGAGCGTCGCAGGAAGCCGACGTGCATCGTGGTCCGCTTGGTCGTGATGACCACGGCCGCGGAAAAGCGGTCGATCCACCACCAGAGCAGGGCCACCAGCGGCGCGGCGATCGCCGGGACGACGAGCAGGTACCACCAGCGGTCGGCCGGGCGGGTGTTCATCCACACCAGGCCGGCCACACCCCCGAGCAGCACCACGACCGCGAGGGAGAACCGGCCCGGGCGCGAGCGGAACCAGCACCGCCGGACCTTCGCCACCGGGGCCTCCGGCCCGTCGTCGGGGGGGTACCCCGCGGCGGCCGCCCGGTCGGGGCGTGCGCCGTGCCGAGGCGACGCGGACCCCGCCGCGACCGGCGCGGGGCTGGCGGGCACGCGGTTCGTGTCGCCGCAGTACGGGCAGGTCACCCTGGTCCCCGCGGCCGCGTCGTCCAGGTCAAGCGTGCGGTCGCACTTGTCGCAGGTGATCCGGATCATCGGTGGGCCCTCGGTGTGCCACGCCAGCGTACCGCGCATGGGGCTGGGGGGAGGAGGGGGCGGGGCCGCCGTTCAGCCGTTCCACTTCATCAGGGCCGGGCCGGTGTAGGCCGCGCGGGGGCGGATGAGCCGGTTGTTGGCGTGCTGCTCCATGACGTGGGCCGCCCACCCGGACACGCGCGAGGCGACGAAGATCGGGGTGTACTGCGGCACGGGGATGCCCATCGTGAAGTAGGTCATGCCGCAGGGGAAGTCGACGTTGGGGTAGATCCGCTTCTCGTCTTCCATGATCTTCTGGACGATCTCGCCGAGTTCGAAGAGTTTGACGAACTCGGGCCCGCGGGCCTGGGCGGCCTTGCGTCCCAGGGCGTGCAGGATCGGGGCGCGGTGGTCGCCGTTCTTGTAGACGCGGTGGCCGAAGCCCATCAGTTTGCGCTTCTCCTCGAAGGCGCGGTGCATCCAGTCGGTGATCGCCGCGGGGTCGTTCTCGGGCCCGACGTCGCGGCGGATCTCGCTGAGCATGTCCATGGCGGCCTCGTTGGCGCCGCCGTGGAGGGGCCCCTTCAGGGCCGCGATGCCGCCGACGATCGCGCCGTGCAGGTCCGCCAGCGTGCCGGCGATCACCCGGGCGGCGAAGGTCGAGGCGTTGTAGTCGTGCTCGGCGTAGAGGATCAGCGAGACGTCCATCACCTTCTCGTCCTCGGGGGACGGGCGGCTGCCGGTCATCATCCACAGCAGGTTGGCTGCGTGGGAGAGGTTGTCGTCCGGCTCGACGAAGTCGCGCCCGTCGATGGCGTTCTGCATGTGCCCGATGATGGTCGGCACCTTGGCCAGGATGCGCTTGGCCTTGCGCAGGTTCGCCTCGGCGGAGTTGTCCTGGCAGTCCGGGTCGAAGTGGGCGCAGAGCGACACGCCCGTGCGGAGCACGTCCATCGGCACGGCGTTGCCGGACTTGACCAGCCCGGCCATCTGGCGGATCGCGTCGTGGAGCATCGGGGGCAGCGTGCGCTCGGCGATCAGTTCGGACTTGAACCGCGCGAGTTCGCCGTCGGAGGGCTTGTGCCCTTCGAGCAGGAGGAACGCGACCTCCTCGAATGTCGCGTTGGCCGCCAGGTCGGCGATCTCGTAGCCGCGGTAGATCAGCGCGGACTGTTCGACGTTGCAGATCGCCGTCTCCCCGGCGATGACACCCTCAAGTCCCTTGGCGACAGGCGTTTCCGTGCTGGCGGTCGACATGGCTCAAACTCCCTCTGCTC
>CAZFSO010000127.1:0-4141 GCA_964522095.1 uncultured Phycisphaeraceae bacterium
CCTACGCCGGCCTGATGGTCGACCTGCGCGCCACCAACGACAAACTCCGCGACCGCGGCGCCCGCATCGTCGCGAGCGTCACCGGCCTCGACCGCCCCGCCGCCTTCGACCTGCTCGACCGGGCGGGCGGCCACGCGAAGACCGCGTGCGTGATGGGCGTGCTGGGCGTGGACGCCGCGGAGGCCCGGGCGCGACTCGACCGCGCCGCCGGGTCGCTGCGGGCCGTCATCGGGGACCGGCCGTGAACCTGCCCGCCCTCTGCGGCCGCATGCTCATGGTCGGCGTGCGCGGCGGGTCCATGGACGACCCGCGCGCCCGCGAGGACGTCGGCGCCTGCCGCGCGGCCGGCGTCGGCGGCGTCGTCCTCTTCGCAACCGACCTCGGCGAGGGCTGCGACCGCAACATCCACCACCCCGAGCAACTCCGACGCTTCGTCCGCGACCTGCGCCACGAACTCGGGCCCGATCTGATCATCGGCATCGACCAGGAGGGCGGGCAGGTCGCCCGCCTGCGCCCCGAGCGCGGCTTTGCCCCGCACGTCTCGGCCGCCTCTTTCGGTCGCATGGACGGCTTCAGCCAGCGCGCCCAGGCCCGCGCCCAAGCCAAGCAACTCGCCTCCCTGGGGGTCGACCTGAACTTCGCCCCGTGCGTCGACCTGCCCGTCAACCCCGACAGCCCCACCATCGCCGGACGCGACCGGGCCTTCTCGCCCGACCCCCGCGTGGCCGCGGCCTGCGCCCGGGTCTGGATCGACGAGCACGCCCACTTCGGCGTCCGCTGCTGCCTCAAGCACTTCCCCGGGCACGGCTCGGCCACCCTGGACACCCACGAGGGCCTGGCCGACATCACCGACTCCTACGACGAGCCGTCCGAACTGGGCGTGTACGAGGAACTCATCCACGCCTACGCCGACCGGGTCGCCGTCATGACCGGGCACCTGGTCCACCGGGAGGTCGACCCGCACCTGCCCGCCTCCCTCTCGCGGGCGCACACGGGCGGGCTGCTGCGGGCCCGCCTGGGCTTCGAGGGCGTGGTCGTCACGGATTCGCTGGACATGGGGGCCATCACCGACCGCTTCGACCGGGCCGAGGCGATGGCGCTGGCCCTGGACGCGGGGGCGGACCTGCTGCTCGACGGGGCGAACATGCCGGGTCGCGTGCGCCCCGGGGCGGCCCTGCCCCTGGCCCGCACGCTGCAGGAACTGGTCGAGTCCGGGCGCGTGGCCGGCGGGGCCGAGCGTCTGGCCCGCAGCGTGGCCCGGGTCGGGCATCTGTTCTCGTCCGAGAACGCCTGAGTTTGCCCGACCGGCGCGGCCGCCCGGACCGGCGGGGGCGCAAGATTCGGCAAATCCGCTCGCCCGGCGGCGCAAGTGCGGGCATCATGAAGACATGCGTCGCGTGCGTCCCATCCGGTTTGGCCGCCTGTTCAGGTGGACGGGCGTGGCGGTCGCGGCCGCATTGTCGGGCTGCGCGGGGTCGCCGCCGACCGCGTGGACCTGGACCCAGTCTGTTCCGTACACGGGCCCGGCGGAAGCCGGGCAGGAACAGGCCAGGGCCAGCGTCGACCCCGGGGTGGCGGTGTTCGCCCGGTCGGGGTTCATCGCGGCCGAGCGGCCCGAGGCGGCCCGCCGGGACGGGCAGATCGCGGCTCGGGGGTCGGAAGCGTTGCCCGACCGCCTGGCCTGGCCGCAGCCCGCACGCCCGGACCTGAGCCGCACGCGCACGGTGCGCAGTTCCAGGACCGCCGAGCGCTGGGTCTACCCCGACCGCCGGCGCGACCCCGTTCGTCGCCCGCACCACTCGCACCACGGGCACTACCCGCCCTACCGGGGCTGGTGACGCCCCCGGGGCAAAAACGGAGGGGGCCGGCCCGCGACACACGGGCCGGCCCCGCACCAACACACGGGCATGCGGGGGCGAGAGCGCGGGGTCAGTCGAACAGCGCGGCCGTGGGCGGGAGTTCGACCGTCCGCAGTTCGAGGGTGGTCTCGATGCGGAAGTTCGACTCGGTGGTGTGGCGCTCGCAGAAGAAGAAACTGAGCGTGTAGGTCTGGCCGTCCTCGAGCCACTCGAGGCGGTCGAGCGAGATGGTCTGGCTGACGGCCGAGTGCACGCCACCGATGTCGATGACCAGGCGGCCGTCGATGTAGACCCAGACGTCGTCGTCACCGGTGAAGGTGAAGGTCAGGTCCGAGTCGGCGCGGTAGGTGAACTCGGTCTGGAGTTCGAAGGTGAAGTGGAAGTTCTTGCCGGTGTTCGAGTAGTTGCCGTACAACTCGCCGTTGATGGGGAAGAACCCGCCGCGGGAACTGAAGACCGGGTCCTGCTTGTCGTCGAAGACGTAGGTGCCCTGCGGCGTGCGCTGGAGGGTGATGCTCAGGGGCTTGGAGACGTTGACGCCGGGCACGTCGCGGAACCACTGGGCGAAACTCGACGCGCTGGTGAGGGCCCCGCCCTCGCTGCGTGCGACCGAGCCGTTGCGGTCGCCGTGGCGCGTGGCGATGTAGGGCTTGGGCGGGATGACGTTGCGCCCCTGGGCGTCGCGGTAGTTGCCGCTGAGTTTGAAGCCCTTGGAGGCGTAGACGGGCTTGCCGTCCTCGTCGAGTTCCTGGGCGACCATGTTGACGTAGTGGGCGAAGCCGCCGGAGGGCTGGCGCTGGAAGTCGGGGTGCCCGCCGGCGGCGTTGCGGTCCTTGAAGTCGCGGACGACGCCGGTGAGGGTGATGCTCTGCGGGGCGTCGGCCGCGGCCGTCCCGCACGAAAGGGCCACGCCGAGGGCGCCGGCCTTGCCGAGCACGCTGAGAAGATTGTTGCCGTGACGCATGCCTGTCCTCCTGCCCGGTCCCCCGGGCCAAATGCCGCCCCTCGCGTGTGGTTGCCCGCCAGGGCGGGAACGGGCGTGGTGTGTTCTACTCAGTCGACCATCGGGGCCGGCGTCTCGACCGTGGTTCCGCCCGCGGTGGCGACGGCGGCGCCGATCGAGAAGAGCATCGAGAGCCCGGACGCCGCGATGGCAGCCGCCAGCAGGATGGGCACGAACCGGTTGCCCTGGTTCGGGTGGCCTTCCAGGAGCCCGTGCTCGAGCACGCCGTCTGGCCTGAACTCGCCGGGGTTGAAACTGCTGTGGTGGCTGGTCACGGGGTCGCTCCGGGTGTCTGGGTTGCCTTGCTCGCCGCCGGCGGCTCGTGCCGGAGGGGGCGAACAGCGGTAAGCGTCGGATTCGACCCCTCGCCGTGCCAGCGACCGGGGCGCGGAAAGCCGGGCGGGCCCGCACGCCCGGCCGGTCTGGCGCGGTTGGGCCGGGCGTGCCGATGATCGCACACGCCCCGCCCGGCCGAGGATTTCGCCGTCCGCGTGTCCGAGAACCCGCGTGCGGCTGATACGATGACCCAGGAGGTCGCATGGACGCGTTTGTGATCGAGGGCGGGCGCCGGCTCAGCGGGCGTCTGCGTGTCAACGGCTCGAAGAACTCGGCCCTGCCCATCATGGCCGCCGTCCTGCTCACCGACGAGCCGGTGACCCTGCGCGACGTGCCGGACCTCTCCGACATCCGCAACATGGTCCGGCTGCTGGGCGAACTGGGCGTGATGATCGCCCGCGAGACCGACGCGAGCGGGCGACCGGTCTTCGCCCTGCACGCCATCGACGCCTCGCCCAGCCACGCCCGCTACGACATCGTCCGCACCATGCGGGCGAGCATCTGCGTGCTGGGCCCGATGCTGGCCCGGCGCGGGCGGGCCCGCGTGTCCCTGCCGGGCGGGTGCGCCATCGGGCAGCGCCCGGTCGACCTGCACCTGCGCGGGCTCGAGGCCCTGGGCGCGAAGATCACCCTGGAGGGCGGCGACATCGTCGCCGAGGCGCCGGGCGGGCGCCTGCGCGGCGACAGCGTGTTTCTCGGCGGCGCCAACGGCTCGACCGTGCTGGGCACCGCCAACGTCATGTCCGCCGCCACCCTGGCGCGCGGCACCACCGTCATCGAGTGCGCCGCCTGCGAGCCCGAGATCGTCGACCTCGCCAACATGCTCAACGCCATGGGCGCCCGCATCGAGGGCGCGGGCAGCCCCCGCGTGACCATCCGGGGGGTCGACGCCCTCGCCGGCGTGGTCGACGCCGTCATCCCCGACCGCATCGAGGCGGGCACC
>CAZFSO010000128.1:0-3911 GCA_964522095.1 uncultured Phycisphaeraceae bacterium
GGAACGGCGCCGCCCCGCGCAGGGGCGGGGCGGCGGCGGGCGTTCGGCCGGGTCGGAGCGGGCCCGGGCGTTCGCGGGTCGGTGAGTCGGGTGTCAGTCGTCCCAGCGGACCTCGATGTGGACGTCCTCGACGCCTTGGGATGGTTCAGTCTGCTCTGTCCCGTGCCCGGGGATCTCGACGCCGCGGCGTTCGCGGGCGGGGCGGTCGGGGCCGGCGTCCGCGGGGCGCCGAGGCGTGAGCGTCTGTTGAACGTGGGCGCGCTGCTCCTCGGTGAGGATGCGCAGGAGGCGCTTGGTCATCTCGGCCTCGAACGGGGCGCTCTCAAGCATGGCGCGGAGTTTGTCGGCCGCCGGGCTGCGACCGGAGCGCCGGGCACGCGGCGCGTCATCGATTTCGGCTTCGCGGGCTTCGCGGGTGTCGCGGTCGGTGCGGGAGCGGGTCAGGGGCTGGCGGGGCGTGTCGGTTGCGTCCGCGTCGCCGTCCCGTTCCGAGGCGGGCATGGCGGCGCGCTCACGCCGGGCCTGCTCGCGGAGTTGCTGGATCTCCTCGGCGTGCTCTTTCATGAACTCCTGGCGGGCGGCGCGGTGGGCCTGCATCACCGCGCGCACCTGCTCGGACTGCTCGTCGGTCAGGTGCAGCGCCGCGTCGGCGGCCCGGTTGAGCGCCCGCAGGGCGTTGGCGTGGGCTTGGAAGGGCGGGCGGCGCTCCGGCTTGTCGGCGTCGGGGCGCGGCTCGGCGTCGTCGCTCTGCCCGGCATCCGGGGCTTCGCGGGTCAGGCGCTGGCGGTTGCGCTGGACGTCGCGGTCGCCTTCGCGGCTGTGCTCGCGGACCTGGCGCTCGCCGTGGCGGGCGGGCTCGTCGGGCTGAACGCGGACGGTGCGGGGCTGGGCGGCGGCGGCGCCGGCGAGCATGACGAGGGCGGCTGCGGTGGCGAGTGCGTGGTTCATGGCGGCTCCTTGGTGCGGTGTCGGGCCGCGGGAGGAACGCCCGCGGCGTGGGTCGCATTGCATCTCCCCTACGATCCCGCGGCGGGCCGGATCGCCCGGGGCGTGCCGCGTGCGTTTCCGGGCGTTGGCGGGTCCGCCTGGGAGACCGTGCCATGAGCCTGAACAAAGACCAGATCCGCCAGTGGCTTCGGGCGGTGGAGCACCCCTCGGGCGGGAATCTCGTGGACCGCGAGGCGGTGGTGGGCATCGCGGCGTGCGACGAGCACGCGACGGTGAAACTCAGCCTGGTGTCCGGGCCGCACGACCCGGACCCGTCGGCCGAGACGATGGGCGCCCTGGCCCGCCGGGTCGAGCAGGTGGTGCGGGCGGCGGCCATGGCGTCGGGCATGGACCGGGTGGTGCTGGGGGTCGAGTTCATCAACCACGCGGGCAAGACGGTGGCGCGCTTCGGGGCGGCAGAGCAGCAGGACCCGGCTCGGCGAGCCGGGCCACCGCAACAGGACCCGGCCCGGCGAGGCGGGCCGCCGGCGGAGGGCGACCCGGGGGCGACGGGGATCCGCGGGGTGTCGCGGATCATCGCGGTCGGCGCGGGCAAGGGCGGCGTGGGCAAGTCGACGGTGTCGGTGAACCTGGCGGTGGGCCTGGCCCGTCGCGGTCACTCGGTGGGGTTGCTGGACGGGGACATCTACGGGCCGTCGCTGCCGACGATGCTGGGGCTGGGGGCGATGGAGCAGGCCGTGCTGGGCGGCGCGTTGCAGCCGTTCCTGGTGCACGGCGTCAAGGCGGTGACGATGGGCAAACTGGTCGAGGCCGACAAGCCTCTGATCTGGCGCGGCCCGATGGCGCACGGCGCGTTCACGCAGTTGACGGAGCGGACGAGTTGGGGCGAGTTGGACTACCTCATCATCGACCTGCCGCCGGGGACGGGCGACGTGCCGCTGACGATGGCGCAGAGCCTGAAACTGGCCGGGGCGGTGGTGGTGTGCACGCCGCAGCAGGTGGCGCAGGACGACGCGGTGCGGGCGGCCAAGATGTTCGAGCAGTTGGGCGTCGAGGTGCTCGGCGTCGTCGAGAACATGAGTTTCTTCGTGGGCGACGACGGCAAGGAGTACGACATCTTCGGGCGCGGCGGCGCGGAGCGGATGGCCCAGCGCCTGGGCCTGCCGTTCCTCGGATCGGTGCCGATCAACACGGCGCTGCGGACCAACTCGGACGGCGGCGACCCGACCGCCAACTTCGAGCCCGAACGGGCCGGAGGCGCGGCGCTGCCCGCGGCATTGGAGAACCTGGTGCGCAACCTGGAGGGCCAGGTGAACCTGGTGTCGCTCAAGCAGGGCTCGAGCCGACCGACGCTGACGGTGCGGTGAGGCCGCTTACAGCGCCCGGATCACCCGGGCCGGGTTGCCCACGGCCACCGAGCGCGGGGGCACATCCCGGGTGACGACCGAACCGGCCCCCACGACGGCGTCGTCGCCGATGGTGACGCCGGGGCACACGATCACGCCGCCGCCGAGCCAGACGTTGTCGCCGATCGTGATCGGCTTGGCGCTCTCCCACTTCGCGCGTCGCGGCTCGGGCTCGACGGGGTGAGTGGGCGTGAGCAGTTGCACGTTGGGGCCGATCAGCACGTCGTTTCCGATGGTGATCCGGGCGACGTCGAGGGCGACCAGGCCGAAGTTGGCGAAGACGCGGTCGCCGATGAAGACGTGCGAGCCGTAGTCGCAGCGGAACGGCGGGCGGATGACGACGCCCTCGCCCACCGAGCCGAGCAGTTGCCTGAGGATGCGGTCACGCCCGGCGTGGTCGCCCGCTTCTGTGGCGTTGTAGCGGTCGGTCAACCCGGCGGCGCGCTCGACGTCGCGCAGCAGGTCGTCGTCCGCGACGTACTGGTCGCCGGCGAGCATGCGCTCGCGGCTGGTGCGGGCGTCGGGCTGGAAGCGGGGGTCGTCCACGGCGTGGGATCGATCGGTGGGGGACGCTCTCGGGTCAGGGCGTCCAGGGGTGCCGGGCGGCGCGCCGTCGGGCGCGCTCGGCGATGACGGCGCCGACCGCCTCGTCGATGGCCCTGGGCAGGTCGTCGTTGACGATGAACGCGTCGTACGCCCCGCAGCGGCCCGCCTCGGCGATCTCCCGCTGGGCCTCGGCGAAGCGGCGCTGGATCAGCGCCTCGTCCTCGCGCCGCCGGTTGTGCAGGCGGCGCCAGAGTTCCTCCTCGCTGGGCGGCAGGACGAAGACGCCGAAGGCCTCGGGCATGGCCGCCTTGACCTGCTTGGCGCCCTCGACGTCGATCTCGAGGATGACGAGGCGGCCGCGGTTGAGTTGCTCCTGCACCCACGCCCGGGGCGTGCCGTAGCGCTTGCCGAAGACGCCGGCCCACTCCAGGAACGCGGCGTCCCGCACCATGGCGTCGAACGTTTCCTCGGTGACGAAGTGGTAGTCGACGCCTTCGACGTCGGCCTCGGTTTTGGCGCGGGTGGTCGCGCTGACGGAGAACACCGAGTCGGGGATCGACCGTTCGACGGCCCGCGTGATGGTGGTCTTGCCCACGCCCGATGGCCCCGAGATCACGAGGAGCATGCCGTCGTCGGTGTCGGTGGGCAGGCGGGGATGACCGGGGCTCATGGGGCGAGGGTAGGCGTTTGGAGGCGTCGGATCGCCCCGTCGAGCACCGCCATGCGGACGCGAACGCCCGCGGCCACCTGTGCCCGCACGAGCGATCGCGGGCCGTCGGCGACGACCCCCTCGATCTCGACGCCCCGGTTCATCGGTCCGGGGTGCATGACCACGGCCTCGGGCTTCATGCGAGCCGCCCGCTCGCGGGTCAGGCCGTAGGCGGCGTGGTAGTCAAAGCCCTCGGGCAGCAGGCGGCCCGAGCCGCGCTCCAACTGGATGCGCAGCATCATGACCGCGTCGGCGTCGGCCAGCGCGGCGTCGAGGTCGTGGGCGACGGCGCAACCCAGGGC
>CAZFSO010000129.1:0-3415 GCA_964522095.1 uncultured Phycisphaeraceae bacterium
ACCCGCGACCAGACCCACCGCATGGCCGAGGCCAACAAGGCCTTCGCCCACTTCGCGAAGTGACCCGTCCGAGCCTCTGAGAACCCCACCGACCACGAAGCCCGGGCCGTCCCGGGCTTTTTCCTGCGCACCCTGAACCGGTTGCGGGCGCGGCGGCGTAGACCCCGCGATGATCGGCGCCCGAACCACGCTCGTGTTGCTCGTCTACGTCGCCGGCGCGACGGCGGCGAACCACGCGGCGTGGGCCTGGGGGGCCGGCGGCCCGGTCCGGCTGGCCAGCAACGCGGCCACGGTGTTCTCCCTGCCCGCGTGGGTGCCGATGGCCCTGGCAGGGTTCGGCCCGCGGGGCGCGGGGCTGCCGACAGCGGTGGCCGCGCACGCGGCGGCGGGTATCCTCTGGATCGCCGGCTTCCGGTTGCTGTGGACGCTGTGTCGCCGGGCAACGGACGCCGGGAGCGCCGCGCCGCCGCCCGCGCCGGTCGACGCCTCGCGCCGGGCGTTCCTGACCAACTCGGCCGCGGGCATCGTCGGCGTGGGGGCCGTGGCGACGCCGGGGTACGCGACCATGATCGAGCCTTGGAGACTGGCGGTCCGGCGCGAGGAGATCCCGATCCACGGGCTTGACCCGCGTCTGGACGGGCTGCGCATCGTCCACTTCACCGACCCGCACCTCGGGCCGCGCATGCCGGAGTCATTCATCGCCCGCGCCGTGCGGGCGGGGATCGACCTGCGTCCGGACCTGGTGGCGTTCACGGGCGACTACGTGCACGAGGGCGAGCGCGAGATCGAGCGGGCCGCCGAGTTGCTCGGCCCCCTCGCCCGGGCGGCGTCGGTCGGCGCGGTCGGCGTGCTGGGCAACCACGACTGGTGGAGCAACGGGCCGGCGGTGTCGGACGCCATGACGCGCGCGGGCGTGCGGATGATCGACAACGCCCGCCTGTGGCTCGACCCGGCGACGCGCCGGCTGACGGGCTCGGAAACGCCGGGCGCGCTGGCGCTGGTCGGTCTGGGCGATCTGACCGAGGACGGCGTGCGGGCGGGCGAGGCGTTCAGCGGCGTCGGTCCCGGCACGCCCCGGGTGGTGCTCGCCCACCAGCCGGACACGGCCGAGATCGACGAACTCAGCGGCCCGGGCGCGCCGCGGATCGACCTGATGCTCTGCGGCCACACGCACGGCGGGCAGGTGCGCATCCCGTTCCTCGGCACGCCCGTCGTGCCGAGCAAGTTCGGCCAGAAGTACGCCGGCGGGCTCGTGCAGGGGCCCGCGTGCCCGGTGCTCGTGTCGCGGGGGGTGGGCCTGTCGGTCCTGCCGATCCGGCTCGGCGTGCCGCCGGAGATCGGGCTGGTGGTGCTGCGCTCGGTGTGAGCGTCCGGACGCATAGGGTTCACCATGCACGCGGGCGTGAATGAGGTTGATCTACGCAAGTACGCCCGTCAATCGGTGCTGCCCGGCGTCGGCCAGGCCGGCCAGCGCCGCCTGCTCGCGTCCCACGCCGCCGTGATCGGCTGCGGCACGCTCGGCTGCGTGGTCGCCGACCAGTTGTGCCGGGCGGGCGTCGGACGCCTGACGATCATCGACCGCGACCTGGTCGAGCCGGGCAACCTGCAGCGTCAGGTGCTGTTCGACGCGGCCGACGCGGAGGCGCGCCTGCCCAAGGCCGAGGCCGCCCAGGCCCGCCTGGGCGAGATCAACGCCGACGTGCGCGTGCGGGCCGTCGCGGCCGACCTGCGGCCCTCAAACGCCGAACGCCTGCTGCTCGACGGGCGGTTCGGCCCGCCCGGCGTGCTGCTCGACGGCACGGACAACTTCGAGACGCGGTTCCTGGTCAACGACCTCGCGGTCAAGCGCGGGATCCCGTACGTCTACGCCGGCGTGGTCGGCACGCGGGCGATGCGGGCGGTGTTCCGGGCGGGGGTCGACCCGTCCGCGCCGTGCCTGCGGTGCGTGTTCGACCGCCCGCCCGCGCCGGGGTCGCAGCCGACCTGCGAGACGGCCGGGGTGCTCGCGCCCGCGGCCGCGACGGTCGCGGCGATGGAGGCGGCCGAGGCGATCAAGATCCTGGTGGGTGCGCACGACGCGGTCTCGCGCGACCTGGTCGAGGTGGACCTGTGGGACGGCGTGCTCCGCCGGGTGGATCTGGCGGCGTCGAAGGACCCCGGCTGCCCGTGCTGCGGGCAACGCCGTTACGAGTTTCTCGAAGGCCCCGAGCCCGAGGCCGCGGCGCTCTGCGGACGCAACGCGGTGCAGGTCATGCCGACCGGCGCGGGGGGGGCCGGGCCGGCGGGCGGGCGGCTGGACCTGGACGCGCTGGCCGGCGCGATGCGCTCGGTCGGCACGGTCACGCGCACCGCGTTCATGGTGCGGATCGCGCCCTTCGAGCACCAGGGGCTGACGCTGTCGGTCTTCCGCGACGGGCGCGCGGTGATCGAGGGTGTGGAGGACCCGGCGCGGGCGCGGGCGATGTATGCTCGGTACGTCGGGGCTTGAAGGACTCCCGGCTCGGCGAGCCGGGCCACCTTTCTGAAAGGAAGCGCGGGATATGGGACAGATCGGTGAAATGCTGACGGCGACGACGGTGCGGGTCATGGGCCTGGCCGAGGGCCTGCTCAAGGGCGTCGAGCCGGCGGTGTTCGCCAGCCAGCCGACGCAGGACGGCCGCGTGGTGGACACCAACCACGGCGCGTTCGTGTACGGCCACCTGGCCCTGTACCCCGCGAAGATCCTCCAGATGCTCGGGCAGGACCCCGGGCCCGCCGCCTGCTCCGAGCGCTACGCCGAACTGTTCGCCGCCGGCGTGCATTGCAAGCACGACCCCGACAACGCCGAGCACCCGCCGATGGCGGAGATCGTCGAGCGGTTCAAGGCCGGCTCCGCCGCCGCGATCGAGGCGGTGCGGGGCGCCGACGACGCGGTCTTTGCGCGCCCGATCGAGGGCAACGACCGCTACCGCGAGGCCTTCGGCACCGTGGGCAACGCCACGGGCTTTTTGCTGCACGACCACGTGATGTTCCACCTGGGCCAGATGTCCGCGTGGCGGCGGATGATGGGGCTTGGGTCGGCGATGTGAGCGCACGGGAACGTCGGCCGCCCAGCCCGCGGTCGCATCCCCGAGGGTCGGCCGCCCGGTAAGACCCTGAATGAGCAACGCGCGGGCGCCCGCCCACCAGCCTGGGATCGACGCCGCTGCCGAAAAGCGGGGCAGGGTCGCGTGGCGTGCCCTCGTGGTCTCGACGGGGCACGGCGTTCGACGGTCGCTGCTCGTGTGCCTCGGCGTCGTCGCTGCTTCGCTGGTGTACAGTTCGCTGAACGCGCGGCTGTGGGGTCAGTACCGGCGGATGGTCGACGTCTGCTGGAACGGCACGCGCGATCTACGCGACCTCGACCGGATCATCCAGGACCGGGCGTACTACTGGG
>CAZFSO010000130.1:0-3347 GCA_964522095.1 uncultured Phycisphaeraceae bacterium
CCTCAGTGCGGCACTTCCTTCACCGCGTTGCGGTTCCACGCGGGGACGCGGACCACGATCGGGCCGTCGCCCTGGATGATGCACTGGCACGACAGGCGGCTGTTGCGTTCCAGGCCGGGGGCTTCCTCGACGCGGTCCTCTTCCTCTTCCTCGGCCTCGGAGAGGTGCTCCATGCCCTGGTCGACGTAGACGTGGCAGGTCGAGCAGGCGCAGACCCCGCCGCAGGCGTGCTCGATGTTGATCCCGTGCTCGACGGCCACCTCGAGCAGGTGCTCGCCCTTGGCGGCCATGAACTCGTGCTCCGTGGCGTTGGGGTCGTCGCCCTCGAAGTGGTCCTCGTCGATCATGCCGTCGGGGTTCTCGAGGACGTACTTGACCTTCACCGTCTCGGGCCCGTGGTCGTGGTCGCTTCGTCGAAGGTGCATAGACTGCCTCGCTGGGGAAAATGGCCAGTAATCTGGAATGATTCTAGACCTCGGACGCCCCGGAGGGCCGTTCCGCGCCCGCCGCAGCCATCGCCGCACGCTTTCCCCCCGACGCCCGCGCCCGACGCACGCATGGACACGCCACCTCCCGCAACCCGTCCCGCCGGTGCGTTGGACATCAGCGTGATCGCCCCCGCGCGCGACGAGGCGGAGAACCTGCGCCCGCTGGTCGAGCAGGTCGAGGCCGCGCTGGCGCCCACCGGCCTGGCGTTCGAGTTCATCGTCATCGACGACGCCTCGACCGACGGCACGCCCGAACGCGTGCGCGCCCTGATGCCCGGGCGCCCCTGGCTGCGCTGCATCAGCCTGCCCGAGCCGGCGCCGGGCCGGGGCAACGGCCAGTCCGCGGCCTTCCGCGTCGGCTTCGCCGCCGCCCGGGGAGACCTGATCGGCGTGCTCGACGCCGACCTGCAGAACGACCCGGCCGACCTCGTGCGCATGGTCGAGCGCCTGCACGCCAGCGGGGCCGACATGGTGCAGGGCGACCGCTCCGCGGCCCGTGCTCAGGGCGACGGGCGCGTCCGCCTGATCGGCACCGCCGTCGGCCGCCTCGCACGCCGCCTGATCCTCGCCGACCCGATCCGCGACACCGGCTGCTCGCTTCGGGTGATGCGCCGGGAAGTCGCCGAGCGCCTGCCCCTGGAGTTCCGCGGCATGCACCGGTTCATCCCCGTCACCGCCCGGGCGATGGGCTACACCGTGGTCGAGACGCCGGTCGCCCACCGCCCCCGGCACGCGGGCGAGCCCAAGTACGGCCTGGGCATCCGCCAGCGGGCCCTGCCGGGCCTGGTCGACTGCTTCGCGGTGCGGTGGATGTCCGGCCGGCGCAGCGTCCCGGCGTCGTGGGTGGAGGTCGCGGCCGCACCGTCGCCCGAGCCCCGAGAGGTCACGCCGTGAAGGCCGGGCCGGTGCTGGCGATGATCGCGCTGCTGTTCGTGGGCATGTGGCTGGTGCTCCAGCCGACGCTGCGCCGGGGCACCTACGACGTGGACGTGCGTGTGGGGTCGATGGAGATCCTGCTGGCCCGCGTGCCGGACACCGAGCCGCCGGAGTACCGGGTCATCTCCCCGCCCGAGATGTCCGGCCTGGTGATCCCCCCCGACGAGTTGGACGA
The DNA here is from genome assembly GCA_964522095.1 of uncultured Phycisphaeraceae bacterium. Taxonomy (GTDB): domain Bacteria; phylum Planctomycetota; class Phycisphaerae; order Phycisphaerales; family UBA1924; genus UBA6054. The sequence continues at coordinate 1,600 of CAZFSO010000130.1, forward strand.
CTTCATCTCGGCCCGGCTGGACGCGTGGATGCGCCGGCCGACCTGGGAAAGAAACCTGATGGGCTTCTTCAACATCACCCGCTGGTCCACCTTCGGGTGGGTCACGATCGGGCTGGCGGGGCAGGCGGCCTTCTTCGGACGCATGCTCGTGCAGTGGGTGGTGTCGGAGCGGTGCCGGGTTTCCACGGTCCCGGAAGTGTTCTGGTGGTTCAGTTTCGTCGGCGGTCTGTTCCTGTTCATCTATTTCGTCTGGCGCAAGGACGTGGTCGGCGTGCTCGGGCAGGCGACCGGGGTGGTGATCTACGCCCGGAATCTCCGATTGATCCACAAGCAGAACGCCCGCGCCCGGTCGGTCGCGGGCGACGCCTAAATTCCCCCATCCCCGCGGGTTCCCGAGGGACGGAGATCCAGCCCGATGCGACTGATCATGGACGGCACCACCATCTCCGACGCCGCCGAGGGCGTCGCCCAGGCCCTCGAGACCGCCCGGGCTCAGGCCGAGCAACTCGGCCGCCTGGTCATCGAGGTCCGCGCCGACGGCGAGCCCGCCGACGACCTGCTCGGCGCCCCGCCCGAGGGCACGGCCGGCGTCGGCGAGATCAGCGTGACCACCGCCGACCGGTCGGCCTTCCTGCGCGAGACGCTCGCCGAGGCCCGCGACGCGCTGGCCCGCACCCGCGAAGACCAGCAGCGGGCCGCCGAACTGGTCGACTCCGGCGAGGTCGCCCAGGCCATCGGCGCCCTGCGCGGCATCGTGGAGGGCTGGCAGATGGTCCGCTCCGTGGTCGACCAGACCGCGGCGCTGGCCGGCGTCGCCCTGGACGGCGTCCGCGTGGGCGACGAGACCGGCGACGCCGTCATCCGCTCGCTGGCACAGGACCTGGTCGCGCTGCGCGACGCGGTGGGGCGTGAGGACTGGTCCGCCCTGTCCGACGCCCTGGCGTGCGACCTGGACGCGCGGGCCGGCCAGTGGATCGACCTGATGGGCGAACTGGCCAGCCGCGCGGTGGGGGCCGGTTCGTCGTGACCCGCGCCGCCCCCGCCAACGCGGTCGATGCGCTCATGGAGCGTGCATCACAGGCGTTGGCGGAGACGCGGTACTTCGACGCGGCCGACCTGTGCGAGCAGGCCCTGATGGACGCGCGGGCCATCGACGACTTCGGACGCATGGCCCGCATCTGCCTGCCGCTGCAGGAAGCCCGGCGCTGGGTGCGCCAGGAGGCCCTGGACGCGGGGGGCGTCACGGTTGTCTCGTCCCTCGCGGACATCGGGGGACGCGGGGCGGCGCCCGCCCCTGGGTGCTACCTCGTCCAGCCGCCCATGATCGGGCTCGACGCCCGGCAGTTGCGCGAGGCGGCGTGGGCGGCCCGCATCCCGGTCGCCGTCCTCGCCCGCGAGCCCTTGACCCGCGACGGGCTGTGGCCGGTGGTGGGGGTGGGCCAGCGGGTGGCGCGGGCGCGCGTCGAGCCGCCCGAGCCGGTCGAGCGATGGACCCCGGGCGACGGCGACCGACCGATGACCGGCGATCGGCTCGTCGGGCCGATCAGCGCCGAGTGGTTCGCCGCCGCGGGCGAGTCGCTGGGCGACGCCGCCGTCGTCGAGGCCCGGGCGTCGGCCCAGCCCGACGACCCGCCCGCGTGGGTCGTGGACGACTTCCTGGACTACCTGCCCGCCTGCCCGGACCACGAGAAGTTCCTCCAGGCCCTGGCCGAGGCCTGCCGCGCCGCGATGGGCACGACGACGCCGCG
>CAZFSO010000131.1:0-3239 GCA_964522095.1 uncultured Phycisphaeraceae bacterium
TTGGCCGAGCGTGAGAACCGCACGCACAGCCTGGCCAACGAGGTGACGCTGCAGGCGCGCCCGGACGGGGTGTCGGCGCAGGTCGTCACCCAGCCGTCGTACGACGACGCGGGCAACTACCGCCAGAACTTCAACTCTGGGCTCGAGCCGTCTGGTGTACACGCACGACGCTTGGAACCGGTTGGTGCGGGTGGTGCGGGCGAGCGGCGGCTTCGCGTCCGGGGCGCGCGGGAGCGGCCGGGTCACATGATCCAGTACACCACCCACGCCAGCCCCGCCGCGTAGATGCCCGCGATCAGGTCGTCCAGGACGATGCCCCAGCCGGCGCTGATGCGCTGCAAGCGGTTGCAGGGCCAGGGTTTGGCGACGTCCATCGCCCGGAAGAGGATGAAGGCGCCGGCGACGGCCAGCAGCGAGAAGAAGGCCTCGTGGGCCAGCAGGGCGGGGGGCATGAGCAGGAGGGTGACGGCCATGCCCGCGACCTCGTCGGCCACCACGGGTGAGGGGTCCTTGCCCCAGGTCGCTTCGGCGGCATCGCCGCCCGCGACGCAGACGACCGTGAAGGCGATCGCCAGGAAGGCCATCGTCCCCCAGTAGACCCAGGCGTGGTCCGAGGCGGGGCCGGCGCCCGCCAGGACGATGATCGCGGCCAGCACGGCGGGGGGCAGCGAGCCCCAGGTGCCCGAGGCGGGCCGCAGCCAGCCGAGGCCGCCGACGGTGAGAAGGAGTTCCTGGGAGGGGTCTTGCCGGTTCATGGTTGTCCGTAAGGCTGGCGGTGGTCAGTTCTTGCGCTTCTTGCCCTGGCCGCCGCGGGGGGGCTTGGGGGCCCTGGTCTTGGGGCTGGGCATGGCGGTGGGCTTGCGGGGCTTCTGGGCGTTGATCATCTGGAGCAGTTTCTGCTGCTGCTGGACGCTGTGCTGCACGGCTCGCCCGACATAGGGCCCCGCGGAGACCACGGTGACGAGCGTGGTGATCCACATCAGCGTCAGCAGGAAGTAGCGGGCCGGGGTGTCCGGGCCGGGGCTGGCGAAGGCGACGACCAGCAGGATCACCGGCACGGCCACGGACTGGAGGATCATCTTGGCCTTGCCCGACCCGCCGGCGGAGAAGTCCACGCCCTCGCCCTCGTACACCGCCCGGATCGAGGTGACGAGCAACTCGCGGGCGACCATCGCCACGACCATCCAGCCCGCGACCCCCGAGACCTGGATGCGCCCGACCCCCTCGACGACCGAGGTGAACCCCGGGCCGGCGAGCATGATGAACGAGCCGAGGACGAGCAGTTTGTCGGCCAGGGGGTCCATCACGCGGCCCAACTTGCTCTCCACCTTCCACTTGCGCGCCAGGTGCCCGTCCAGGGCGTCGCTGACGGCCGCGATGATGAACAGCACGGCGATCGTGACGAGCAGCGCGGTCGACGCGTGGGTCAGGTCGCCGAGTCGGTCGCCCAGCGTCGGCTCGGTGCGCAGCGCGCGGGCCGTGACGCGCGAGAGCAGCACGACCACCACGACCGCCAGCGCGATCCGGCCGAGCGTGATCAGGTTGGGCACGTGGACCTTGCGGGAGGGCTGGGGCATGGGCCCTGGGACGACCCGCTGCTGGACGCGCATCTCGTGGGGGTTCATAAGGGGCGATGGTAGGAGGGGGGGCCGGGATCGCAAGGGCCGGGCGGCGCGGGACGGGCCGGAGTCCGCCCGCCCGAAAGCCTGCGCCGCGTCGTGGCGGGTTGCGCGTTGGTAGACGCTCACCGCGATCGGCTCTATCGTGCCACCCATCCCGGCGGCGGCGGGCGTGTGCCGCCGCGCGGCGTGCCGCGGATGGCGACCGGCGGTCACTCCCGGCGTCCGGGCTCACCCTTCGGAAGGCATTCCTTGGAACAGTTCATCAGCCCGATCGTGCTGTACCTGGCGTGCGTGCTCGGAGCCGCCGGCGTGGCGCTGGCGCTGCCCCGGCGGGGCGCGAACCTGGCCCGGCTGGGCGCGGTGTTCTTCGCGGGCGCGGTGGGCCTGGCGGCGGTCAGCCTGGCGGCCCGGGCGTCCTCGGGCCAGGGCCTGTTCTTCTACCTCTTCGCGGCGATCGCTTTGGCGTCGGCCTTCCGCGTCGTCACGCACCCTCGCCCGGTGTACTCGGCGCTGTACTTCATCCTGACCATCGTGGCCTCCTGCGGGATGTACCTGCTGCTGGGCGCCGAGTTCATGGCCTTCGCCCTGATCATCATCTACGCCGGCGCGATCCTCATCACCTACCTGTTCGTGATCATGCTCGCCACGCAGACCGACACGGGCACGGGCGCCGACGAGCGCCTCCGCACCGAGGTCGACACGGTCTCGCGCGAGCCGGTGGTCGGCGCGATCCTCGGGTTCGTGCTCCTGGGCCTGGTCACGACGATGACCTTCGAGGGCGTGGGCTCGCTGGCCCCGCCGGCCGACTTCGAGCCCGACGCGGTGCTGGCCAACCTGCCCGTCAAGGCCGACCGCGCCCTGCGTCAGGCCGACCTGATCGAGCCGTACGAAAGCGTCCACCGCGTCGACGGGCTGGGGAGCATCGACTTCGAGGCCCGCACGATCGAGGTGTTCAACGAGCGCACCGGCACGACGCGGGTCATCGGGCCCGACTCCTGGCCCGAGGGCCTGGCGGCGACCAACCTGGACCGCCTGGGCTGGAACCTGCTGCACGACCACCCGATGACCATCGAGATCACCGGCATCATCCTGCTGATGGCGATGGTGGGCGCCACGGTGCTGGCCCGCCGGCACGTGCAACTCGAGGACGAACTCAAGGCCGAGCAGGCACGCCGTCTGGGCGCGCCGCGGGCGGGGGGGGCGGTGTCGTGATGGAAGCGGCTTCCCTGACCGAGTTCGCGCTGCCCGGATCTGTGCTGGCGCACTACCTGTTCGTGTCCGCGGTGATGTTCACGCTCGGCCTGATCGGCTTCGTGACCCGCCGCAACCTGATCGTGATGTTCCTGTGCACGGAACTGATGTTCCAGGCGGCCGGGCTGGCGCTGATCGCGTTCGGCCGGTACCACCTGGGCGAGGACGGCCAGTCGTTCGTGATCTTCGTGCTGTCCGTGGCCGCCGCCGAGGCGGCCATGGCCCTGGCGCTTGTGGTGCTGCTGTTCCGCCGGCATGAGTCGCTGGCCGCGGACGCGTGGAAGGAGCTGAACGGGTGATCGCCGACCTGCTGACGACCTCCGTGGCGCCGCTGGTCGGCGTGGCCCTGGCCGCGCCCGGGGCCGA
>CAZFSO010000132.1:0-2935 GCA_964522095.1 uncultured Phycisphaeraceae bacterium
GCGCAGGCCGCGGAAGTCCCAGTCGGTGCGCCCCAGCGTTTCGCCGAGGGCCAGGGCGTCGGTGAGCGCCTGGGTCGGGTGCTGGTGGGCCCCGTCGCCCGCGTTGACGACGGCGCAGCGGGCGTGGTCGGCCAGCAGGCGGGCGGCCCCGCTGTCCTGGTGGCGCACGACCACGGCGTCGAAGCCCATGGACTCGATGGTCCAGAAGGTGTCCACAAGCGTCTCGCCCTTGGAGACCGACGAGCCGCGGCTGGACCAGTCGACGGCGTGCGCCCCCAGGCGCTGGGCGGCCAGCGAGAAACTCACACGCGTGCGCGTCGAATCCTCGAAGAACACCGTGGCGACCGCCCGACCCGCGAGCGCATCGGGCGCGAACGACGCCGCGTGCGCCCGGCCCAGCAGGTCGCGGACCTGGGCGGGGTCCGGGTCGGCGGTGCTGATCAGGTGCGGGCCGTCCCACATGGGTCAGGCTTCCGGGTCGGCGGGGTCGAGCGGGACGGCCGGCTCGTCGGGAGCAGCGGCATCGTCCGGCTCCGCGGGCACGGGCTCCGAGGGCTGGGCGAGCTCGGCCTCGGCGGCGTCCGCGGCACGCTCGGCGTCGCGCTCGGCGTCGCGCCGGGCCTGTTCGATGGCCTCGAGTTCGGCGGCCGGGATGGGGGTCCACAGCGGCGGCGTCGGGACGGTGCCCGGCGACCAGTACTGGCCACGCGAGACCGTCCACGGCCGCACGCCGGCGTTCATCCAGACCGTCACCGCCCGCTCGATGTCGCGGCCCCGGTAATCGGTGGCGGGGAAGACCACGTCGACCTTGCCGTCGGAAACGCGGATCCACACGCGGCTGACGTGATAGGCGGGCAGGCCCTCGGTGTCCGGCCCGGGCAGACGCGCCATCGGCCCGACGGCGCTGAGCATCGACTCGGCGGTCTCGAGCGAGGTGCCGCGGGGCAGGTTCACGACGAACGGGCCTTCGACCGGGTGCCGGTGGACGACCCAGGCCAGCGCGGCCTCGGTGGCGCGCACGGCCTGGCGCCCGTTGGGGTCCTGACGCGCGGTCGCGGCGTCGGGGCCGGGCACGTTGGTGTAACTCGTGCAGGCGTTCAGGCCTGCCAGCCCGACCGCGGCGAGCGCGGCCAGAAGCGGGATGCGTCGTTGGGCCATGGTGGACCTCCGGGGCGCGGCGGCACGCCGTCTGGGACCACTGTAAGCCGGCCGTGCCAACCCGGCGTGCGCCCGGGGTGTTTCCGACGGCCCGGACAGGGGGAACCCGGCGATCCGCGGCGTCGGCCGCCCCGTACGATGCCGCGATGACCATGACCGCCCCACGCTCGGACCCGCCCGGCTCGGCCCCGCCGCCCTCCGGCCGCGTGTTCGTGGTGGGCGTCACCGGTGCGTCCGGGGCGGCCTACGCGGTCCGCCTGGTCGAGTTGCTGCTCTTGGGCGGGCACGCGGTGCACTTGGTGGTATCGGACTACGGCCGCCGCCTGCTGTTCGACGAACTCGGCCTGCGGGACGTGTCGCTGGAGTCGTTCTGCCCGCACCTGGCGGCGTCGCCGGAACGCGAGACCTACCGCGCCCGACTGGTGATCCACCCGCACAAGGACGTCGGGGCCGTGATCGCGAGCGGGAGTTTTCTGCACGACGGGATGGTGGTCGTGCCGTGCTCGTCGACCTCGCTGGGGTCGATCGCGACGGGGTCGGGCAGCAACCTCTTGACGCGGGCGGCGATGGTGACGCTGAAGGAGCGTCGCCCGCTGATCCTGGCGCACCGCGAGACGCCGCTGAGCCTGGTGGACATCGAGAACATGCGGACGCTGACGCTGGCCGGCGCGATCGTCTGCCCGACGAACCCGGGGCTGTACCTGCTGCCGACCAGCGTCGACGACCTCGTGGACTTCATGGTGGGCAAGTTCCTCGACCTGCTGAAGGTCGGGCACGGGCTGCACACGCGCTGGGGCGGGGGAGGCGGGGCGTGATCGAACCGTCCGAGCCGCGGGCTTCGGCCCGAGCGGATGTGGTGCGGCCCGGCGCACGCCGCGCGGTCCGGATTGACTGCAGAGAGCGCGGAGACGACGCAGAGGGCGCGGAGGTGGTCGGACCGGCGTTGCCGCTGCGGTTTCTGCGATTGCTGGGCGTCGCGCTGGCGATCGGGCAGACGGTGGCGTTGCCCGGTGTTTGGATGTTCCTGCTGGACACCTGGGGCAGCGATTCGCGTGCCGCGGACGGGCTGGCCGTCGCCGGTGCGGTGGTTGCAATGACGTGTGCGGTGTTCTTCACTGTCGGGTTGGTGACGGACGGCACGCTCCGTCGGTCGGATGCCTTGGCGGGGATCGGCCTGGTGCTGGCGCCGCTCGTGGGCTGCGGCGTGGCGATGGTCTTGCTGCTGGGCGAGGGCCTGTACCGGTTCCAGCACGGTTACCTCGCATACCTGTGCGTTCTGGTCGCGTCGCTGGCGCACGGCGCGCCGGCGGCCGTCCTGCTCGTGTCGCTGTGGCGGCGGACCTGGCTGCCCGACTGGACGCCGCACGGGAGTTCGCGCCGTGGTCGCACACTCGCGGTCGTCGGCGTAATGACGGTCGCGGGCGGCGCGGCGGGCGTTCTGAACGCGTTGCTTGTGATCGCGGTGGTGACACTATTCGGCTTCGCGGGGCCAGATCCTTGGGCCGGGCTCATGCTCACGCCCGTCTTCCACGGCTTGGGCGCGCTTGGCGGGCTGCTGTGCGCGGCGTGGGTCGCTCCGATGATCCGCAACACCGACCTGCGACGGAGCCTGCCATGGACCGTGTGGCCGGCGCTCGGCATGGCCACCATCTCGGGCCTCGGGCTTCCCGTGGTCGGAATGGTGCTTGTGCTTCCGGTGCTGCTCGTCTGTGCAATCGCCGTCCGGGCGAACTTCGCCATCCACCTGCCAGGTCACTGCACGGCGTGCCGGTACGAC
>CAZFSO010000133.1:0-2842 GCA_964522095.1 uncultured Phycisphaeraceae bacterium
GGCCGATGACCTTGACGTTGCGCTTGTCGAACTCGGGCTTGAGGCGGGCGACGGCCCCGAGTTCCGTGGTGCACACCGGGGTGAAGTTCTTGGGGTGCGAGAACAGCACGCCCCACGAGTCGCCGAGCCACTCGTGGAAGCGGATGGGGCCCTCGGTGGAGACCTGGGTGAAATCCGGGGCGGGGTCGCCGAGTTGGATGGTCATGGGTGGTTCCGGTCTGCGGGGGGGCTTGGTTCGGGCTGGCCACCTCCGGAGCCGAGGGGAGGTGGGGCCTGTGCATGGTACTCGATCGCGGGCGTCGGGCGTGCGGCCGTCGTTCCTGGCTTCATCCGGGCTTCTGTTTCCCGGGCGATGGGCAACCGCGCTCACGCCGGGCCCCTTTCCGGGCCGATCAAACGGCATGGACGGAACGATCTGGATCCAGTCGCGTTACGAGTCCGCCTACGGCCTGCTGGGCGTGATGGCGCGGGAGTTGCAGCAGGGGATGGCCGAGGCGGGGCACGACGCCCGGCTGATCGACCTGGGGGCGGCGCCCCATCCCGTGGCGGGGACGCTGGTGTTCTTCAACGTGCCGCTGTCGCTGGACGTGTTCCCCGCGGCCATGTGGGACGGGCGGATGCGCGGGGTGCAGGTGTTCGTCGATCATCCGTTCGGGCTGCCGGACGCGGCGCTGGACGAGTGGCGGCGGCGGACGGGCCTGACGAACTTCCGGATGTGCCTGCCGTGCGCCGACGACGTGCACCTGCTGCGCACCCGCTGGCCGGGCATGTCGCACGCGTGGATGGGGCACGGGATCCCGGCGTCGGCGGTGTGCGACGAAGGTTCGGTCACGCGGGCGGCGTGGGACGCCAAGGCGTTCGACGTGGTCGTCACCGGGTCCATCACCGCGCAGGCGGAGATCGACGCGGCCCTGGCCTGCATGACCCCGCCGGTGGCGGCCATGATCCGCGAGATCGTGGCGATCATGACCGCCGACGCGGGCGTCGGCTACCTCCAGGCGCTCGACCTGGTCATGGGCTCGCGCAGCGTGATCACCGGCGAGTGGCGGACGGCGCAGGCGTTCTGGCGGGTGTGCGTGGCGATGGTCAACCGCGCGCGACGCGCCCGGGCGGTCCAGGCCCTGCAGGGGTTGCGGGTCGGGGTGTTCGGCTCCGACGCGTGGCGTGAGTTCTGCACGGGGTCGATCGAGTACGCGGGGCCCGTGGGCTACGAGGCGGTCCCGGGGGCGTTCGCGAAGGGCCGCGTGGCGCTGGCGTGGGGCCCGACGCAGTTTGCGCACAGTTACTCCGAGCGGATCATGCTCGCGATGGCGGCGGGCAGCGCGGCCGTGTCGGACGACCGGCTGCTGGTGCGCCGGGACTTCCCGGGCCTGTGCGCGCTGTACGACGCGGGGCGGCCCGAGTCGGCGCGAGACGCGTGCGAAGGGCTGCTGGCCGACCCCGACGCGGCGATCGGGCGGGCCCTGCGGGCGCGGGCGTGGGTCGCCGAGCGCTGCCTGTGGCGGCACCGGGCGGGGGTGATCGTGGACAAGGCGGGGGTGATGGCGGCGGCGGGGTGAGAGTTCGGACTGAACGCAGAGAAACTATGCAAGCCGGTCCTCGGCCGGGGCTGCGAGCGGGATCAAGATGTCGTTGAAGTGTCTTCCGGTACACTCGTGCGGTGCAGAACTCGAACCGGCCATCTCCGCCTTCCGAACGCTCGAAGCCGTCGGGGACGGTGATTGACGTTGTCCGGACGGGGCAGTGCTGCATGACCTGCGGCTACCCGCTCGACGGGCAGCCCGCGTTCGTGCGGGAAGACTTCGCCATCGTGCTGACCCGGTGCCCGGAGTGCGGCGTGTCCCAACCGGTCGGCGCGGAGCGGCGCTGGGCCCGACGCGCCAAGCGGGACGTCTCGCGGCGGCTGTGGCGGTGGGTGCTCTCGCTGCTGTTCATGATGGTGTCCATCGCCGGCGCGGTGTTCGGGCTTGCGCAGTCCACGGGCTACGCGGCGGTGTTTCCCCTCGCGGACTGGATCGTGGAGACCAGCGGCATGCGGTCCCGGTCGGGCATCGCCTCGGCACGATGGTGGGTGCGTGAGGGAAAGGCCGCGCTCGCGGATCAGGGGTTGAGCCCGTGGGCCCTGGTCGACTGGTCGGTGGCGTGGGACCTGCTGTGGGCGTTGCCGATCGGCTGGGTCGCTGGGCTGTGGTTCCAGGCCCGTTTGATGCACGCCGATCGGCGCGGTCGGATCGTCGCGTGGGCCCTGACGGGCGGGCTGTCGCTCGCCGGCCTGACGGCGTATCTCGTCGTGACCGATTATTGGATCGCCACCCGCACGGGCGACGCGGTGGACCTGGCCGTGCGGGTGGTCGGCTGGAAGATCTCGCTGGGGGCCTGGGCGGTGATCTGGGGCGTGGTCACGGTGGGGATGTCGGCCGGGCGGCCCGTGCTGCGCGGGGTCGTCGTGCTCTGGGGCGGGCCGCGCCAGCGGGCGTGGGCGTCGCCGTTGTTTGAATCGCGGTGAAGCGCGAACGGGGTCCGGGGTGGGGGAGATCGCGGAGGGCGCGAAGACGGATTGCGGGCGGTGCGCAGCGCGTGACGCGGCGGTGCGACGTGCAGGGCGGGCGCGGGGGCCGCGCGGGCTGAAGCCCGCGGCTCGGGCGCTTCGCGCTCCTCGCGCTCAAAGAATCTCTTACCCTCCGCGGCCTCTGCGTGACCTCTGCACCTCAGCGTACCTCTGGCTCCCCTCAGCCGACGAACGCCGCGTGCCAGTGGCGCCAGTAGTCGGGATAGGTCTTGGCGACGCACGTGGGGTCGTTGATGGTGACGCCGGGGCGTCGGAGGGCGAAGAGGGCGAGGG
>CAZFSO010000134.1:0-1341 GCA_964522095.1 uncultured Phycisphaeraceae bacterium
CGGATCGCCCTTCGGGCGATTGACGGGCTGGAAGCCCGTCCCACCGAAGAGCGATTGACGGGGTGGAGGCCCGTCCCACTGAAGACCGGGAGCGTGTGGGGTTTGCGTGGTCATGGCGCGAAGATATCGCGCGACGGGGCGGGTTCAAGGGGGATTGCGCGCACGTCACGGATGTTGCGCACGGGAGTGGACATGCGCTGAGGTCGGCCTCAGAACGTGAAACGAGCCTGCAAAACCAGAGACCCCCACGTCTGCCCGTCCGGCTGCGCCCGGAACGTCACCGACTCGAAGGTCTGCGCCCACCCGAACTGCACGCGCTTGTACCGGGCCACCACCCCCAGCGTCGCGCGCGTCACCAGCGGCTCGTGGCTGGTCGACCGGGAATCCGCGAACGTGTTGCCGTCCAGAAAGATGTTCCGCGCCACCGCGTCGGCCGCCACCGTGGCGTACGCGTACACCGACCAGTTGTTGTCCGGGTCGGCCCACCCGCGCGCGGTGTGGTCGACGATCCCCAGGAACGACGCCGGCCCGAAGTCGTCCGGCAGGTTCCACCCCACCCGCAGCGTCGCCTGCCCGCGCGCCCGCACCAGCACGTTGCCCGCGTCCAGGCGCACCGCCGGCAGCATGTCCATCTGGAACCCCGACACCTCGGCACGCTCCGTCCGCCAGGTGCGCTGGTACGCCGCGTTGACCGCCAGTTCGTTGGCCAGTTGCGTGTCCCATCCCTGCGGCTCGATCTCGTCCGGCCACTCGTCGTGCACCCACTTCTGGATGTCCTCCCCGAACGCGTGCGAGCCGACCACGCCCAACTCGACCCCGAAATGGTCGTGCCGGTGCGCGTCCGACCGCTGGAACGAGAAGCCGAAACTCAGCCACCCCGCGTACGGGTGATCGTCCGGGTCCGGGTCGGCGATCTCGATGTCCGAGGCGGTGTAGATGTGCTGCTTGAGCGAGAACCCCATGCCGAACCGCGGGTCCTCCCAGCCCGGCGCGAACCGCGCCGGGTCCGGCGGCGTGAACGACAGGCCGACCTCGAAGCCCTGCCCGCTGGTGTAGAACCGGTCCGTGTCCTCGATCAGGTTCGGGTACGTGCCGTCGTTGTCCCAGAACAGCGTCACGGACTTCAGGCGGCTGTGGTCCGGGTCCGTCAGCACGCCCAGCAGCGAACGCTCCTCGTCCAGAACCGCCGCGGCCTCCGGCGCGTCGCCCCCCGGTTGCGCGAACAGGACGCCCGACGCGAGGCACGGGATGAGAACAACAAGCGTCCGGGCGCGGCAATACATGGCCGGAGGATACACCGGTCCGAGGTTGAAGCGGACCAGGAAGCCCGGAGCGCGAGCG
>CAZFSO010000134.1:1441-2561 GCA_964522095.1 uncultured Phycisphaeraceae bacterium
GCCGCCAAAGATCGACCATGACCACGCCCGTCGTCGGCATTCTCGGAGGCGGCCAACTGGCCATGATGCTCGCCGAGGCCGCCCGGCCCTTGGGCGTCGAGTGCGTGGCCCTGGACCCCGACCCCGCCTGCCCCGCCTCGCACGCCTGCCGGGTCGAGGTCGGCGCGTGGGACGACCCCGAGGCGCTCGATCGGCTGGCCGCCCGCTGCGCCCCCGGCGGCGTGGTGACCTTCGAGTTCGAGAACGTGCCGGCCGCCAGCGCCCGGCGCCTGGCCGAGCGCGTCGCCGTCCGCCCCGGCCCCCGCGCCCTGGCGGTCGCCCAGGACCGCCTGCTCGAGCGCCGCATGTTCGCCGAACTCGGCGTCCCCGCGCCGCAGGCCATGCCGGTCGACTCGCTCGACGACCTGACGGCCGCGGCCGAGACGATGGCGGCGCCCGCCATTCTCAAGTCACGCCGCCAGGGATACGACGGCAAGGGTCAGAGCGTGGTCCGCTCCGCGGCCGACGCCGAGCGGGCCTGGATCGCCGTCGGCCGCGTCCCCGCGATCCTCGACCGCATGGTCCCGTTCGCCCGGGAGGTCTCGGTCATCGCCACGCGGGCGGTGGACGGCTCGACCGTGGTCTACCCCCTCAACGAAAACCAGCACGCCAACGGCATCCTGTGCGTCACGCGGGCGCCGGCGCTTGGCCTGGACCCCGGCGTGGCCGCCGCCGCCCAGGACGCGGCCCGAAAGATCCTCGACCACCTGGACTACGTCGGCACGCTGGCGGTCGAGTTCTTCCAGGTCGGCGAGGGTGCGGAGGCCCGACTGCTGGCCAACGAGATCGCCCCGCGCGTCCACAACACCGGGCACTGGACGATCGAGGGGGCGCGGACCAGCCAGTTCGAGAATCACGTGCGGGCCGTGACAGGCATGGCCCTCGGCCCGACGGACGCGGTCGGGCACGCGGCGATGGTCAACGTGATCGGCGTGCACGAGTCGGCGGCGGTGCGGGCCGCCAACGCGGGGGCGCACTGGCATGACTACCACAAGGCCGCCCGGCCGGGTCGGAAACTGGGCCACGCGACCGTGGTCCGCCCGACGCCCGAGGAGCGCGACGCGGCGGTGCGGGGGCTGCT
>CAZFSO010000135.1:0-2283 GCA_964522095.1 uncultured Phycisphaeraceae bacterium
AGCCGCGGGTGAAGCGCAGCGCAACCCGCGGACCCCGCGACCCCTCCATCGCACCGTGCAAGGCGGACACCGCGACCGCGCGGGTTGAAACCCGCGGCTCGGGGGCTTCTTACGCCGCACGCCCCTCCGGCCGCAGCAGGGCGTTGAGCAGGTCCCCGATCTCGCGCAGTTCCCCGTCGTCCGCGCCCTCGGCGGCTCGCCGGGCCAGGTCGGTCGCGACCGTCACGATGTTCGCGGCCCGCTCCGAGCGGTCGCTGGGGCGCGGCGTGCGACGCCTGGGGCGGCCCTCGGGCCGGGCGCGGCGCGCGATGGCGGTGATCTCGATCAGCGTGCCGTCCGGGTCGATGACCACGCCCCAGCAGACCGCGTAGCGCGACGGGGTGATGCGGTGGTCGAAGCGGACGTGCGTGCGGTGCTCGCCGCCGCGGATCGGCTCGCAGGTCTCCACAACCCCGGTCACCGGCTCGTGGGCCGCGTCGATGGTCTGCAAGGGGACCGAGACCGGCGTGCCCGGCTCGATGTGCCCGGGCGCGACCAGCACCACCCGGTCGGAGCGCAGCGAGCAGGTCCACACGCCCACCGTGCGCTCCGGCCCGTCGGGCTCGCGGACGCTCAGCGGGGCCGTCGCGCCGGGCGCGAAGGCGAACCACCGGCCGTCCGCGCCCGCGACGCCGGCGGGGACGCCCCCCGCCGGGCGGTTCGGGATGCTGCTGGGATAAGCCCCGGCTCGTCCATGCCGACAACACTCCAATTGCTGAGGGGTTCCGGCCAGCGGCCCGGGCCGCTTTCGTCCGCCGGGCACGCCGGCCGGTCCGGCGGCCGGGGTTCTCGGACACCGATCCGGCCCGGGCGCGGCCTGGACCCGTCGCTAGGATTGGCCATGCAGAGCCGCCGCCCGTCCCGCGCCGTCCGCATCGGCAACCAGCGCACCGGCATCGTCACCCTCGGTGGCGGGCTGCCCGCCGACCACCCCATGGCCGACGGGTCCGCCGCGCCCGCGCCGGTGTCCGTCCAGACGATGACCGCCGGGTACACCTGGGACGTGGACCGGTGCGTGGCGGAGATCCACAAACTCCACGCCGCGGGCGCCGACCTGGTGCGCGTGGCGGTGCCCGAGAAGAAGGACACCCAGGCCCTCAGGGAGATCCTGGCCCAGACCAGCGTGCCGATCGTGGCCGACGTGCACTTCCACTTCCAGCGGGCGCTCGAGGCGGTCGAGGCGGGGGTCCACAAGATCCGCCTGAACCCCGGCAACATCAACGACCGCGCCCAGGTCGAGGACGTGATCCGCGCCTGCAAGGGCGCGGGCATCCCCATCCGCGTGGGCGTCAACGAGGGCTCGATCATCGAGCGCCGCGACAAGCAGAAGCGCGCCAAAGAACTCGGCGCGGTCTTCAGCGACCACAAGCACGGCTACATGCTCGCGATCATGATCGCCAAACTCGAGGAATACCTCGACGTCTTCTACGAGAACGACTTCTTCGACGTCGCCATCAGCGCCAAGTCCATGGACGCCGCCGTCGTCATCGACGCCTACACCGAGATCGCCCGGCGCTTCCCCCACCCCCTGCACCTCGGCGTGACGCACGCCGGCCCCAAGGAGACCGGCTGCATCCGCTCGGTCGTGGCGCTGGGCGCGCTGCTCGCCAACGGCGTCGGCGACACGATCCGCATCTCCTACGCCAACGACCCGATCTACGAGGTGCAGGACGGGCTGGAACTGCTCTACACCCTGGGCCTGCGCGAGCGCAAGGGCGCCGAACTGATCGCCTGCCCGACCTGCGGACGCATCCAGGTGGACCTGTTCACCCTCGTCCAGGACGTGAACAAGAAACTCGCGTCGGACATCCGCGTGCCCATGAAGGTCGCCGTCATGGGCTGCGTCGTCAACGGCCCCGGCGAGGCCGAGGGCGCCGACGTGGCCGTCTTCGCCGGGGACCGCAAGGGCATCATCTACGTGCAGGGCGAGCGCGTCGCCACCGTGCCCGAGACCGAGATCCTCGACCGCCTGCTGGCCGAGTGCCTGGCCTTCCAGGCCAAGGTCGAGTCCGGCCAGGCCCGCCTGGGCGAGAAGAAGGTCGACATCGTCCCCCCCGACCCCCTCGGCGAACTCGGCAGCGGCTGGGAGAAGATGGCCGCCGAAAAGATCCGCGGCGCCACCGACCTGACCATCGGCAGAACCTGACCCTTCACGGTCTCCCCCCCCCACTTCCAGCACGCCGACGCCCGACCCGTTACCATGCGCCTCACTCAAGGAGGAGTGCTCATGCGTGGACGGATCCT
>CAZFSO010000136.1:0-2242 GCA_964522095.1 uncultured Phycisphaeraceae bacterium
GAGGCCGCCGATGTCGACCCGACGAGCGAGTACGGCGAGATGCTGGCCGGCATCATGCTCGGCCCGAGCCTGCTCGGGCTGTTCTTCCCGGGCGCGTTCGCGGCCCTGTTCCCGCAGGAATCCGTCCCGGTCCTCGGGACGGTGGCCCAACTCGGGGTGATCTTCTTCCTCTTCGTGGTCGGGCTGGAACTGAGCCCCCGGCTGCTCCGCGACCGCGGCCACAGCGCGGTGGTCATCAGCCACGTCAGCATCGTCGCGCCGTTCGTGCTCGGGGCCGGCCTGGCGGTCTTCCTGTACGACCGGCTCTTCACGGACACGCCGCAGATGCGGTTCAGCGCCGTGGCGACCTTCATGGGCGCGGCGATGAGCATCACGGCCTTCCCGGTGCTCGCCCGCATCCTGACCGAACGCAACATGCACAAGACCAACGTGGGGGTGGTGGCGATCACCTGCGCGGCGGTGGACGACGTGTCCGCTTGGTGCATGCTGGCCTTCGTGATCAGTTTCGCGCGGGCCGAGGGCCCGGGAGACGCCTTCGTCACCACGGCGCTGGCGGGGGTCTACGTGGCGGCCATGCTGTTCGTCGTCCGCCCGTTCCTCCGCCGGATCGAGACGCTGTACGACCGCCAGGGGCGTCTGACCCTCGGGGTTCTCGCGGTCCTCATCGTGATCGTGCTGGGCAGCGCGATGGCGACCGAGTGGATTGGCATCCACGCGCTGTTCGGGGCCTTCCTGGCGGGGGCGGTCATGCCCAAGGGCGCCCGCTTCGTCCGCGACGTCGCCACCCGGGTCGAGCCGTTCACGCTGGTCGTGCTCCTGCCGGTCTTCTTCGCCTTCACCGGGCTGCGCACCCGCGTCGACCTGCTCAACTCCTGGGAACTCAGGGCGTACACGGGCCTGATCGTGCTGGTGGCGTGCCTGGGCAAGTTCGGGGGCTCGGCGGTGGCCGCCCGGGCCTGCGGGATCCCCTGGCGCGACGCGTCGGCCATCGGCATCCTGATGAACACCCGGGGGCTGATGGAACTGGTCATCCTCAGCATCGGGCGCGAACTCGGCGTCATCAGCGACGCGGTGTTCACCATGATGGTCGTCATGGCGATCGTCACCACCTTCCTGACCACGCCCGTCCTGGACCTGATCTACCCCGAGCGGCTGCGCAAACTCGGCGGCGTCGCGGCCGGGACGCGGGGCCCGCACGACGCCGTGCTGATCCCCGTCTCGCTGGCCCGCAGTGGCCGCGCCCTGATCCGCATGGCCGACCTGATCACGGGCCCCGACAACCCCGGCCGCCGCCTGGTCGGGCTGCACCTCTCGCGCCCCGACCAGCACAAGTTGGACCCGGCCACGGGCTCGCTGCGCACCGCCGAGGACCCGCTCGTCGCCCTGAGCGCCAGCGCCCGGCAGGCCGGCGTGGACGTCGAGCCGCTGTCGTTCGTCACGACCAACCCGGCCGCGGACATCGCGCGGGTCGCCGGCGACGCCCGCGTGGGACTTATCCTGATGGGCTACCACAAGCCCGTGATCGGCACGACCGTGCTCGGCGGCACGGTCCACCGCGTGCTGCAGGACGCCCCAGCCGACGTGGCCGTGCTGATCGACCGGGGCCTGCCCGACCGGATCGACTCGGTGCTCGTCCCCTACATGGGCGGCACGCACGACCGGCTGGCGCTCGAACTGGCCGGCGCGATCGCCCGGCACGCCGGCGCCGGCGTCACCGTCCTGCACGCGGCCGCCGCCGACAACCCCGATGGCGCCGGGCCGGCGCCCGAGCCCCCGGCGGTCGTCGAGGCGGTCTTCAGAGAGCACGGCGGAGAAGTCCCCGTGACCTGCAGGCCGATGCCCGCCAGCGACCCGATCGACATGGTCATCCGCGAGAGCAGCCCGTTCGACCTGGTCGTCGTCGGCGTCACCGAGCAGTGGGGACTCGTCTCGCAACTCGTCGGCTGGCGGACCGAGCGGATCGCGCGCGACTGCCCGACCTCCATGCTCCTCGTCCGCCGGGCGGCCCGCACGCCCCGGCCGCCCGAGCCGGCTGATTGAGCCGGGCGGGGGGCGGGGATTCGGGGGGCTTGGCTGGCGTTGATTCGCCGCTCCGACCGATGAATCGGCCATGGCGAGCAGGCTGACGGCGGTGTCCGGGGTGCTTCTCGGGGCGGCGGCTCTGGGCGCGGTGGGTCTGATCGGGGTGGCCGGGTTCCGGCTGGCCCGGGCGGACGCCGCGGAAAAGGTCTACCGGGCGCGG
>CAZFSO010000137.1:0-2215 GCA_964522095.1 uncultured Phycisphaeraceae bacterium
CCACGGGTTGCGCTGCGCTCCACCCGCGGCTACTGGCGTTCACCCCTCCGGGGTGAGGAGGGTTTCGGGGTCCTGTGCCAGCGGCTGCGCTTCGCTCCACCCGCGGCTACTGGCGGTCACCCCTCCGGGGTGAAGGGTGCGCGGCAGGCCCGGCGGCCCGGTACACTCGGGCCATGCCGACCACCCGGGCCGCGTTCGCGGCCGCACTGCTCCTGGCCGCCTGCGTCCTGCCCGCCTGTTCCGTGCGCCCGTCGTACGGGGTGCGCGTCGTCAACGGGTCGGGGGTCCCGATCGCGGCCTCCATCGTCAACACCCGCAGCATCACGCGCCCCGAAACCCTGGCCCACGCCCGCGTCGCGCCCGGCGACGAGGCCGTGCTCGGGCCGGTCCAGGCGCAGCCGATGGAGCGGGTCGAACTGCAGATCGACAGGCCGGGGGACATGGGCACCATCCCGGTGCGCCAGCGCCTGAGCCGCGGCAACTGGGCGGCCACCGTCACCGGCGGCTCGGACTCGTGGGACGCGCTGTCCGTCGCCGTCGAGAAAGACTGAACCAGAGCCTTCTCGGGCGACCGGCAATCTGGTAGGCTGGCAGCATGCCCGCCCGGATCCTGGTCCTGCTCGCGCTGGCGTTGCTCGGCGGCTGCCGCGCGCCGCGGGCGCTGGACGCCGAAGCCGTGCTGGCCGACCCCGCGCTCGGCCGAGCCGCGCGCGCCGTCGTGCCGCTCTTTACCGAGCCGCGGGGAGGCGTTGCGGCCGACTCGCAAGGACGCCTGCGCATCCGGGTTGGGTCGGCTCTGGTGCTTCGCCCGGACCTGCTCCTGACGGCCGCCCACTGCGTCGACGGCCGGGCGATCGACTCGCCGACCGGGGGCCTTGCGCTCGTCGGTGATCGGACACGCGCGGCCCGGGTGGTCGACCGGGGAACGCCGGCGCGCCGCGGCTGGGCCTTCCTGGCCCGCGGCATCGCCGCGGCCGACGATTGGGCCCTGGTCGCCATCGACACGCCCATGCCGCCGGAGACCGGGGTGGTATGCGCCTTCACGGAGCCCGTTCCCGGCGAGCGCTGTCTCGTGGTCGGTTTCCCCACGGGCTATCTGCCCGACGGCTGGGACCACGGGGTGCCCAACCCCGGCCGGGTCTCGTCCGCCCGGTGGACCCCGCCCGTGCCAATCGTGATCGAGGGCGTCGTCACGCGGGTCGAGGCGCACGCGTGCGCCGTGCGCGTCCGCGGCCGCCGCCCGGCGCTCGACGGCATGTCGGGCGGCGGGGCCTTCGTCCGACGCGGCGACGGCTGGCGCCCCATCGGCGTGCTCGCCACCGGCACCGTGGGCCTGACCGGACAGGAACTCGGCATCGTGCGGCCGCCCGAGGCGGCTCTGGAGGCCGCGATCGACCCCTGACCGGCCATTCTCCGGGCGGGCGGGGCTACGATCCGCCACCATGGCGTGGATCACCAAGAACTCGGCCGGAACCCGGATCGAACGACGCGACGAGCCCTACCTGACGCCCGCGATGCGGGACGAACTGGTCAACACGCAGTTGCCGCGCTACGAGGTCCGCAAGGGGGCGCTGTTTCCCGCGCTGCACATGGTCCAGCACGCCTACGGCTGGATCCCGCCGCAGGCGATGATCGAGATCGCCGAGGCCCTCGACATCACGCCCGCCGAGGTCTACGACACGGTCACCTTCTACGAGGAATACTGGACCCGGCCCAAGGGCGAGGTCCTCATCGGCGTCTGCCGCTCGATCGCCTGCGAGTTCTGCGACGCCACCGCCTGCACCGAGGCCATCAAGGCGCGGCTGGGCATCGACGTCGGCGAGACCACGCCGGACAACAGGTTCACCCTGATCGAGCAGGAGTGCATGGGCTCGTGCGGCACGGCCCCCACCGCCCTGTTCAACGAGGACCTCCACGAGAACCTCACCCCCGAGCGCTGCGTCGAACTGATCGACCAGATCGAGCGGGGCGCCTACCGGCACGGCGGCTCGGGCGCCGTCAAGGGCGAGTGAGCCTGCTCAGGGACTGAACGCAGGGTTCGCCGAGATCACGCAGAGGCCGCGGAGAAACCTCCGGTCCGCGCGGGATGTGGTGGCGGGTTCTTCGTCTTCCGCGGTGCCGCGCCGTTCGTCTTCATCGGTGCCGTGCTCTTCGCTTCGAAGAGCACGCCCTCACCCCAACGCGTGCTCTTCGAGGACGAAGAGCACGGTACCGG
>CAZFSO010000138.1:0-1763 GCA_964522095.1 uncultured Phycisphaeraceae bacterium
GCGCCGGACGTCTGGTGGGGTTGGAAGAACTTCATCGACGAGGACGTGCCGATGCTCACGCCCGCCCAGACCTACGAGCAGGTCGACCCCGTCCCGCACCTGGTCACGTACCAGTAGACGCGGCCGACGACGGCTCGCCGTCAGGCGCTGCGGACCTGCTTGGGGAGGAACGCGAGGGCGGCCCGCTCGGCGGCGATGGCGGCCCAGCGGGCGACCTGCTGCGGCGGGAGCGCGATCTGTGCGTCCTCGGACGTCGTCGCGGGGAGGTTGATGGCGTACTCACCCATGGGGGCCTCGTTTCGTTCGGCAGCCCGGCTGGCCCGATGGGCCCCGTGGCTTTGCGTCCCCGCCTCTCGACGGGTTTGCCTTGTCGCTGACATGTTCACTCTCGGCACTGCGCGGCCGACGATCCAGGGCGAGACGGGCGAAGCCACCCGTTCGGAGCAACGGTTTCACCCGACACGCCGGGTCCGGGTGCTCCCGGACCGCTCAGGACCGGGGTCAGGCTGCCGATCGGGCGGGACGTGGAGGTCGTCTCGAGTGTCACGGACCGGATCCAGGAGATCCAGGGCCGGCTCGCGCAGCTGAGCGCGCCGGCGGTCTCGTCGACCGCGGCGATCGGCGTCGTGGAACGCTCGAGCAGCTTCGACGCGGCCCTGGCCCAGCAGATGTCGCAGTACGGCGCCGCCGGCGCGACGCCCGCCTCGGAATGGGTGCTCAACCCGCTGCGCCAGATGATCCCTGCGACCGCGAACGCGGTGCCCGGGGTGGGCGGCGTGACGGCTGCGGCCGGTGCGCTCGCGCCGGCGGGTCTGGGCGGAACGGCCGCCGTCGGCAGCGGTAAGGCCCAGGTCAACGCCAAGGGCGTGCCCGTCGAGCTGCTCACCTACGGCAACGGCAAGGTCCCGAAGGAGGCTCTCAGCGCGATCGACGGTGGCAACGGCCACCGGCTGTGGGCGCCGGCCGCGCGGTCCTTCGAGGCGCTGCGGTCCGCGGCCGCCCGTGACGGCGTGACCATCGGGATCACCGACTCCTACCGGCCGTTCGAGGTCCAGGTCGACCTCGTCAAGCGCAAGGGCCTGTACTCCCAGGGCGGCCTCGCCGCGACACCGGGCACGTCCAACCACGGCTGGGGCCTCGCGCTCGACCTGCGTCTGGACTCCAAGGCCCAGGCGTGGATGCGTGAGAACGGCGGCCGCTACGGCTACGTCGAGGACGTGCCCCGCGAGCCCTGGCACTGGACGTACCGACCCACGCACTGACCGTCCGCGGTTGCGGTCCGGGGACGGCGCGCGCCAGTGCATGCAGGCTCGGGCGAGGTCAGCGTCGCGGCCGCCGGTGGCCTGCGGAGCTTTCGTCACGGATTCCATGACAGAGATTCCACGCGCCGGCTCACCCCCGCGCGGCGGCACCGACGTGGAGCTTTCGTCACGCGATCCGCGACAGGAGTTACGTCTTCTGCACAGGCGCGGGCGCGGGGGCCCGGGGCACCGGAAGCGCCGAGGCGCCCGGAGCCCCGCCGGCGACTGACCGGTTGCGCCTCGGGCGCCCCCGCCGTCAGAGCACCAGCACCGAGATGCGGCCGGCGCCGTAGCCCGTGATGTCGAGCTCGAGGTCGAGCCGGCGCACGTAGCTCATGACCCACTTCTGCACGTCGGCGGGGAGGACCTCGCGCGGGGCGTACGTCTCGTACAGGCGCAGGTGCGGGGCGCCCTCGGTGTTGAACAGGGACGCCGCGACGTTGAGGATCTCCGCGGTGTTGT
>CAZFSO010000139.1:0-1517 GCA_964522095.1 uncultured Phycisphaeraceae bacterium
TGACGATCGCCGCCCCCGTCGCCCCCGCGCCCGTCACCACGTTGACGACTCCGGGCGGCAGGCCGATCTCCTCGAAGATCTCCGCCAGGCGCAGGGCCGTCAGCGGCGTCGTCTCCGCCGGCTTGAGCACCACCGTGTTCCCGCACGCCAGCGCCGGGGCGATCTTCCACGACGCCATCAGCAACGGGAAGTTCCACGGGATGATCTGCCCGCACACGCCAACCGGCCGGGCCTCCCGCCCCGGGAAGGCGTACTGGAGTTTGTCCGCCCACCCCGCGTGGTGAAAGAAGTGGGCCGCCGCCAGGGGCACGTCCACGTCCCGCGATTCCTTGATCGGCTTGCCCCCGTCCATCGTCTCGAGCACCGCCAACTCGCGGGCCCGCTCCTGGATGCGCCGGGCGATCCGGTACAGGTACTTGCCCCGCTCGCGCCCCGGCAGCCCGGCCCAGGCGGGCAACGCCTCCCGGGCCGCCCGGACCGCCGCATCCACGTCGGCCTCGTTCGCCTCGACCACCTCGGACAGCGTCTGTTCCGTCGCGGGGTTGACCGTGGCGAAGCGACGGCCCGAGGTCGGGTCCGTGAACCGCCCGTTGATGAACAGCCCGTACCGCTCGGCGATCTCCGGACGCACCGATTCCGGGGCCGGCTCGTACTCGAACAGCCCGCCCCCGGTCGCGGACCGCAGGTCCAGGCGCGGCGGGGCGGACGCGCGGCTCGTCGGGCTTTCGGACCTTGTCCGGTTCGCGGCGGTGCTCATCGACCGATTGTAGGGCGAAGCCGTCCAAACCCGGCCATCTGTGCGGCCACGCCCGCCGCGCCCCCGCGCCGCCCCCGCCAACCCCGTCAAGCCCGCCCGGCGCCCGGCCGATGACCCCGCCATGGGCCGACCCCCACAGAACCGCCAGCCCCGACGCGAGCCCCGCCTCGACACCGACGGCCTGGCCTGCCACGCCGGGCGCGTGCTCGACCTCTCCGGCTCGGGCATGCGACTGCTCGTGGACTGGAAGTCGGCACCCAGCGCCGGCGACCCCGAGACCTACGTCTTCGGCGACGCCGCGGGCGAGGTCCGCCTGATGGGCACGGTCCGCTGGGTGCGCCCCAAGGGCCGCCTGCGCCGCCACGCCGAGGTGGGCGTCGAGTTCATCAACCTGACCCCCGACAAGCGCGACGCCCTGCGCCGCATGGCCGTCACCGGCGACCCCGGCACCCTGCGCCAGCCCGAGGCCGACACCGTCCGCGTGGAGTACCCCGACCTCTACAAACTCCTCGGCGTCAGCCCCTACGCCTCCGAGGCCGACCTGCGCCGGGCCTACCACGCCATGTCCAAGGACCTGCACCCCGACCGCTCGCCCGACCCCGAGGCCGCGGCCCGTTTCGCCGAACTGAGCAAGGCCTACTCGATCCTGCGCGACAAGGACCTCCGCGCCCGCTACGACGACCGCCTCGCCCGCGAACAGCAACGTGCGGCGTGACCCAAATCCCAACGCCCACGATGAGCCACGCGAATCGTGGGGTTC